>NZ_DASWVV010000190.1:0-50017 GCF_036406155.1 Devosia sp.
CGGGGCAACGGCTGCAGAATGTCGACTACGACCATTATGAGTCCCAGCCTGACCTGCTGTGCAAGAGCATCTGGATGCGCACGGTCTTCCCGATGCACTTTCACGACGCCCAGAGCTTCTATGCCGCGCGGCGCTATCGAGAACGGCGGACGTACTACACATGCTGCGAGGTGGACTTCGACCACGATTCTGTTGCCGACGCAGAGGGAATCCCTGACGAGAAGCTCTGTGACGCTGTTCAGGAAGCTCTGGGACTGAAGGGCAAGGTCACCGCGTCCGTCCTCGAATTGCCCGAGACCGCCAACTACCCGCCGTCCTTCATGGTCGCCCTGCGCCATCCCGGGCCCCTGTCAAGTATCGACAATCATCGCGAGGAAGGGGGCTGGACCGTCCACTACTACAGGCCATCACACGAGGCTGTCCTGATCTACACGCCCAAGCTGAAGAAAATCGAGGTCGCATCAGCCAGCGGCGAGGTTCGCGAAAAAACCTCGAAAGTCTTCGCGGAGGTCGTTCTAGGGCGCCCGCCTTCGGCCAAGCCGCTGACCCGCCGAGAGTTTAACCTCGAACGCTTCAGGTCCTCCTTCGATCTGGATCGCCCGGATTTCGACGATGTCGAGATCACGCTGGCGGCGGTAGTCGAGGCCGAGGTGCGCCTCGGCTCGTGGGGCCGGCGGCTGAACATCAAGGTGACCATAGAAGACACGATGGAGGACGTTGTCCGGAAATACGTCGCCAATTCAGCCACCCTGATCCGGAGTTTCGGCTTCACAAAAATCGCCATCGCAATTGGTTACACCCGTCGATCAGACGGCAAGAAGGGAACCTTCCGGGTCTCGATCTCGAATGGCAGCAGTTCGGACGTGCAGAGCATGCGCGATCCGTTCCTTCGGGACCTTGGGTTCCGACTGCTCGAACACTGGGGTCTTACGCAGAACCTGCGGACGCTCACCGATCAGGAACGGGCGCAGTGGTTCGGCTTTCTTCTGTCGCTGTACGACCTGCCCGGCGACACTGTTGCAGGTGCATTCTTCAACTCCGCGGGCGTCGATCCAGCCCGCTTGGTGAGTGCGAGATTGATTGCCCGCAAAGGGCGGCAGGTGATTGGGCTCGCCGAGGATGACGATGAGGTTGTCGAAGTTGAGCAGGAAACGGGTCCGGAGCCGGGGACGGTTCGACAAACCGGTTCCTTTGGGGAGGCGGACGGATTGCGTCTCGACACCAATGCGATCGAGTACGGGATCGATCGAGCATGGCTCGCCGAAACCATCCACCAGGCGATAGCTGGCTCTCTCGGTATCAGGAACATCGAAACCATCAACGAGTTCCTCGTCTCGCTTGGGCCGATTGCACTGGGTGAGCGAAAGGTCCCGCTTTACCTGGCGCGCCGCCTTGCCGATCTGAAAGCCCGCGAGAATGTCGAGAATGCGCTTCGGTCGCGACATACGGCGGGTCCTGGTCTCGTACTCGCCGTGTCCAATGATCCACCACGATTCCTCGGGCCGAACGTCGTGATCGCGCTACGCGACCTGTTGCTTCAGGACGGAAGCCTCGGCGATCTGGACCAGGAGGAAATGGCTCGGCGATTCGAGGCGAACCGAACGCTGGCGTCCTCCGCGCAAGTCGCCCAAGTTGTACGACACACGCCTCGCTCTGCGACGCTCATCATCCCGGGTCTCGATCCGCTAACGCTTGACGGCGCGGGCCAGATCCAACTCTTCGAAAGCCTTGTTGAAGCGGCGACCGATGGCACAGGCCAGCGGCTGACCAAGGTCCTGATGGACGGGATGGGGTCTGACAATCCCAGACAGCTGTTCTCTTCCGGCGCATGGGCGAAGGCGCATCCGACTTACATCCGGCACGGCTCGAGCAATCGCTATTGGCGTCTCGGCGAGGCGACCGACACCGCGTGATCTAGAGTTCATCTAGGGTTTCGGGCGGGACGGTCTAACAAACCGCTGATTATTGGAAGGGCTCCACATCAGAGGAGCACTTTCATGCCGACTCCCTTCCCCTCGCGCCAGGCAGCCCAGACGAGCTGGTCCGGCGCCGCGAAGACCAAGCCCACCACCTCCAACTCGGAATGGCGCTGCACGCGCTGTGAGAAGCTGCTCGGCGTCTGCCGGGACGGCCGCATGCACCTGCGCTTCGCGCGGGGGCACGAGTATCTCGTGGGCTTTCCGGTTCAGGCCACCTGCCGGGGCTGCGCCACGCTGAATAACGCAACGGCACCCGCGCGCTGACGCGCGCATTCACCCAACCCCCTGAAATCGCAGAGACGCGCGACGTCCTGACCTGGCCACGAGAAGGCGCCGGACGCCTGGCCGCAAGGCAGGCGTCCGATGTCCTTCGCGTGGCACGAGATCCGTGATCACCTCATGCAATCTTCCTCCAATCTTCACTTCCAGCGCAGTTTCGACGCCATCCGGCGCACGCAGGCCGCCCTTGCAGCGTTCCGGGATCCGGCGGCCCTGCTGGACGGGCTGCACCGCACCCCCGGCGATCAGGGCCAGAAGAACCTGATCCTCGCCGCTCTCGTGAGGGCAGCGCAGGGCGACGGGCCCGCGTCCGACAGCGCCCTGACAATGCTGTTGCTGGCGCTCTGGCCCGGCCTCGACGCCATCCGGCGCCGGTCGCTCTGGCGCAGGCTCGGCACCGCTGACGAGGTCGCGTCCGACGTGCTGGCGCGCACTACCGAGGCGGTCCGCGGCCTCGACCTCGGGCGCGTCAACTGGATCGCGGCCACGGTGCTCCGCAACGTCGAGCGCGACATGATCCGCGTGCGCCAGCGCGACACGGCGCGCGAACATCTCGCCAGCGGCGCCGACCCCGACGAGGTGGCGGACAGCGGCGACAGCGGAATCGGCGCGGATGGGTACGCCCGGCTGAACGGCGCCGTGCGGAAGCTGCTCGGCGACGACGCCGTGCTGGTGATCCGCGTGGCGATCGAGGGTTTTTCCCAAGCCGAGGCGGGAGCTGACCTGGGGCTGACCGAGGCCGCCGCCCGCAAGCGGTACCAGCGCGCGATGCGCCGGCTGCACGACGCCCTCGAGGAAATCCCCTGAACCGATGTCCCGATCCGGTCCCGCCGGTGGCTTTTTCCATTCGAGCGCCCCGAGCGCCTTCCCTCAAACCGAAAGCAGACACGCATGAACCGCACTGCCGATCTGTCGCTCGAGGATTTCAGGCGTCTTCCGGGGCTCTATCGCCGCTGGGAGCTGACCGAGGTCTGCGAGCCCAACCGCAACTATCAGATCGAGGACGCCGGCGCCCATGCCGACGGGACGCCGCTGCTGGCGATCTACGTCGCCGAGCCCGCGCCCGACGTCCGCGAGGCCGCGTGATGCGCCTCCTCGATCACATCATCTCACGGAGAACCGCCATGCCGGACCAGTCGGACGCCATCACCCGTCTTCGCAAGGTGAACTACGCCCTCGAAGATCTCCCCGAAACCATCTCCCTCCCGCAGCGTCCCGGAGACGAACCGCGCGAGCCGCTGCCGGTCGTCGAGGCGACCGTCGACGAGATCGCCTTCGCGATCGTGGAAGCGGAGCGCGAGAGCACGGCCGCCTACCGCCGCGCCGACGCGCTGAAGCGCCTCTACAAGCTCGCCCGCGAGGCGGGGTGCATCGGCGCAGATCGCGCCGCCACGGCGGTGATGAAGAAGGAGGGCCAGTGATGGCCCTTCCCATCATCGGCGCCGATGAGCGGCTCGCGCAACGCAAGGGCATCAAGGGCGTCATCTTCGGGCGGTCCGGCATCGGCAAGACCAGCCTGCTCTGGACGCTGAACGCCTCGACCACGCTCTTCCTCGATCTCGAGGCTGGGGATCTGGCGGTCGAGGGGCTGGAGATCGACACGCTCCGGCCCCGCACCTGGAAGGAATGTCGCGACTTCGCGGTGTTCATCGGCGGGCCGAACCCGGCGCTGCGCGAGGACCAGCCCTACAGCCAGGCGCATTTCGACGAGGTCTGCGGCCGCTACGGCGATCCCACGGTGATCGGGAAATACGAGACCGTCTTCATCGACTCGATCACCGTCGCGGGACGGCTCTGCTTCCAGTGGTGCCGTGGGCAGCCCGAAGCGTTCTCCGAGAAGACCGGCAAGCCCGACATCCGCGGCGCCTACGGGCTGCATGGCCGTGAGATGATCGGCTGGCTGACCCACCTGCAGCACACGCGCGGCAAGCACGTCTGGTTCGTCGGCATCCTTGACGAGCGGCTCGACGACTTCAACCGCAAGGTCTTCCAGCCGCAGATCGACGGCTCGAAGACCGGGCTCGAGCTGCCGGGGATCGTCGATCAGGTCATCACCATGGCCGACATCCCGGACCAGGGCGGCCAGCCGCAGCGCGCCTTCGTCTGCCAGACGCTGAACCCCTGGGGTTATCCGGCCAAGGACCGTTCCGGCCGCCTCGACAGGGTCGAGGCCCCGCATCTCGGCCGGCTGATGGAGAAGATCCAGCGTCCCGCGGCGCCAGCCTCCGAACGCCTGACATGGCCGCCGGTGACCCCGGCCGATCCCGCGCCCGCGCAGGAGCCCGGCCATGGCTGAGCGCCTCTCGCCACGCCCGGTGTCCCGATCCGGTCGCTGGGGTGGCTTTTCCCCTCTGACGCCACTGCGCGTCCCATCCTCCAACTGAAAGGAGCCGCGCAATGTCCGGACCCTGGAACGACTTCAACTCCGCCCAATCCAACACCAACGTCATCCCGAAGGGCACGCTCGCCAAGGTGCGGGCCTCACTGCGCCCCGGCGGCTACGACGACCCCTCGCAAGGCTGGACCGGCGGCTGGGCGCGCCGCGCCGCCACCGGCGCCGTCTATCTCGACGTCGAATACACGGTGCTCGAAGGGCCCTATGCCCGGCGCAAAATCTGGTCGCTGATCGGCCTCTACAGCCCCAAGGGTCCAGACTGGGCCAACATGGGGCGCGGCCTGATCCGCGGCATCCTCAACTCGGCGCGCGGCGTGTCGGACAAGGACAACTCGCCGGAGGCGCAGGCCCGCCGCCGCATCAACGGGTTCGGCGATCTCGACGGCGTCGAATTCATCGCCCGCATCGACATCGGCACCGACACCAACGGCGAGGACAAGAACGAGATCCGCAATGCCGTCACGCCCGACCATCGCGACTACGCCGCGCTGATGGGCACGGTCGCGCCGCAGTCCTCTGCTGCCCCGGCGCAGGGCCACGCCCCGCAGCAGCCCACCACGTCCACCCAGCCCAGCCAGCCCGCGTCCGCCCCCGGCGCCGCCGGTCGGCCGAGCTGGGCGCAGTAAGGGGAGACCGGCCATGCGCCTGCGCCCCCGCCAGAAGACCTTCGTCGAGCGCAGCGTGGCTGCGCTCGCTTCCCGCGGCAACACGCTGGGCGTGGCGCCCACCGGCGCGGGCAAGACCATCATGCTCTCGGCGGTCACCGGCGAGATGATCGACGACGGGGCCAAGGCCTGCGTGCTGGCCCATCGCGACGAGCTGACGGCGCAGAACCGCGCCAAGTTTCAGCGCGTGGTGCCAGGCGTCGCTACCTCTGTCATCGACGCAACGGAGAAGTCCTGGGGCGGTCAGGTCGCCTTCGCCATGGTGCCGACGCTGGCGCGCGCCTCGAACCTCGCCGACATGCCGCGCCTCGACCTGCTGGTCGTCGACGAGGCGCACCATGCCGTCGCCGACAGCTACCGCCGCATCATTGACCGGGTGCGCGAGGCCAATCCCGACGCCCGGATCTTCGGGGTCACGGCGACGCCGAACCGGGGCGACAGGAAGGGCCTGCGCGAGGTTTTCGACAACGTCGCCGATCAGGTGCGGCTGGGCGAATTGATCGCCTCGGGCCACCTGGTGCCGCCGCGCACCTTCGTCATCGATGTCGGTGTCCAGGACGAATTGCGGTCCGTCCGCAAGACCATGTCGGATTTCGACATGGCGGAGGTGGCGGGCATCATGGACCGCGCGCCCGTCACCGACGAGGTGATCCGCCACTGGAAGGAAAAGGCGGGCGACCGGCAGACCGTGGTGTTCTGCTCCACCGTCGCGCATGCCGAACACGTCACCGACGCCTTCAGGGCGGCGGGCGTTTCCGCCGCGCTGATCCATGGCGATCTGGCGGCCGAAACGCGCAAGGCAATCCTCGCCGACTACGCCGCGGGCGACATCCGCGTCGTGGTCAACGTGGCGGTTCTGACCGAGGGCTGGGACCATCCGCCCACCTCCTGCGTCGTGCTGCTGCGGCCCAGCTCCTACAAGTCCACGATGATCCAGATGGTCGGGCGCGGGCTGCGCACCGTCGACCCCGAGGAACACCCAGGCATCGTGAAAACCGATTGCGTCGTGCTGGACTTCGGCACCTCCAGCCTGATCCACGGCACGCTGGAACAGGACGTCGATCTCGACGGCAAGACCGAGATCGGCGAGGCGCCGACGAAGACCTGTCCTGCCTGCGAGGCGGAGATCTCGCTGGCCGCCACCGAATGCCCGCTCTGCGGCGAGGCGTTCCCGCGCGAGGATCTGGATGCGGGCGAAGGCGGGGACGCCGCGCCGCTCTCGGGCTTCATGATGACCGAGATCGACCTGCTGAAGCGCTCCAGCTTCGCGTGGGTCGACCTCTACGGCACGGACGACGCGCTGATGGCCACGGGCTTCGCAGCCTGGGGCGGCATCTTCTGGCTGGACGGGGTCTGGTACGCCATCGGCGGCGCGAAGGGCGAACGCCCCCACCTGTTGGGCGTCGGCGAGCGCACCGTCTGCCTCGCGCAGGCCGACGACTGGCTGAACACGCACGAGACCGACGAGAGCGCCTTCAAGACCCGCTCCTGGCTGCGCCAGCCGCCGACCGAGAAGCAGCTGCAGTACCTGCCGCCCGAGTGCCGCCACGACTTCGGCCTGACGCGCTACCGCGCCTCCGCGCTGATGACCTTCGGCTTCAACAAGCGCGCCATCCGCCAGCTGATCGACACGGCGGCCTCTCCCGAACGGAGGGCGGCATGACCCATGGCACCCTCAACCCCCATCACGGCCGAGGACCGGCGGCGACTCTGGCATCCGCGTGGGACGCTTTGTGCTGTCTGCCGGCAACCCACCCGTGGTTTTGGCTGGTTCGATCCGCACCGGTCGAAGCGGCCCCGGCCATCGGTCTGGTTCTGCTCGATGCCCTGCCAGTCCTTCTGGACGCGCTTCGCGCGGGAGCGTTTCGCCATGGTTGACCTGACCGAGGAGGAGCGCGCCGCGATCACCGCCACCATGAAGCGCGTCGCACTGCTGATGGACGAGATCGGCTGGACTACACCGCTCGCCGATCTGACCGAGGCGCAGGTGCGCGCGCTGATCGAGGAGGCCGTCGAGGGCTTCCGCGAGGCCATGTCCGACATCGCCCGGGCGCAGACGCCGGAGGTGCCGTTTTGACCCTCGATTACAATCACCGGCCGACTTTCGCAGAGCGGGTCAACGCCGCGGTCGATCGGGCGCTGACCGCCGATCAGGCCACGCGGCCGCCCCGCGACTACCTCGGCGGCTCGCGTCTCGGCCATGCCTGCGAGCGCGCCCTGCAGTTCGAGTTCACGGCTGCGCCGAAGGACGAGGGCCAGGACTTCAGCGGCCAGTCGCTGCGCATCTTCGCCATCGGCCATGCGCTCGAGGATCTGGCCGTCGCCTGGCTGCGCGGCGCGGGCTTCGACCTCTACACGCGCAAGGGCAACCGGCCAGATGGCGGCCAGTTCGGGTTCTCCGTTGCGGGCGGGCGCATCCGCGGTCATGTCGACGGCATCATCGCCGCAGGGCCCGAAGGCTTCGAGCTGGCCGTTCCCGCCCTCTGGGAATGCAAGACGATGAACGCGAAGAACTGGCGCGCCTGCGTCAAGGACGGCGTGACGAAGTCGAAGCCGGTCTACGCCGCCCAGATCGCGCTCTACCAGGCCTACATGGAAGGGACGGTTTCCGGCATCTCGGCCGCGCCCGCGCTCTTCACCGCGATCAACAAGGACACCGCTGAGCTTCACCATGAGCTGGTGCCCTTCGACGCCGATCTCGCGCAGCGCATGTCCGACCGGGGCGTGCGGATCCTGCAGGCGACCGATGCGGGCGAGCTTCTGCCGCGCGTCGCCACCACGTCCGATTTCTTCGAGTGCCGCTTCTGCCCGTGGGCCGAGCGCTGCTGGGGGCTGCCGGCATGAGCGACGACGGCATCCTGCATTTCAACCCGTGGATGGATTTCAACGACGGGCCGCCGTCCGAGAACCCGTTCGGCTGCGATCCCGACCCCGAGCAGATCGCCGTGTTCCTCGACACCGTGTTCAGCTGGTGCGAGGGGCTGATCCCGCTCCGGGGCTTCGTCGACAAGGGTCAGGGCCGGGACGGCAAGCCGCACAACATCTGGATCCCCGCCGACGAGACCGCGAACGAGAAGCTCGCGACCTTCGCCGCGTGGGCGAACCGGGAGGGCGCCGCCGTCTACGTCATCCCCGGCACGGTCGAGGAGCAGGGTCAGGCCCGCGCCGCCGATGTGCTGCAGATGCAGGCCATCGTGGTCGATCTCGATGCGGGCGATATCCCGGCCAAGCTCGACCATGTCACGCGCCATCTCGGCCCGCCCACGCTGATCATCGAAAGCGGCGGGCGGACGCCCGAAGGTGCGGCCAAGCTCCATGTCTGGTGGAAGCTGACCGAACCGGCCGAGGGCGAGGACCTGGTGACGCTCTGCCGCCTGCGGGGCGAGATCGCCGTGAAGGTCGGCGGCGACACGCATTTCCGCTCGGCGCATCAGCCGATCCGGGTGCCGGGCACCGTCTATCACAAGCACGGCCACCAGCGCCTCGTGCAGATCCGCGAGCATCGCGACGTCGAGGTCGACTTGGCGGATTTCGCGGAAAAGGTCGCCGAGATGCCGCCGCTGCCAGGCGTAGGCTTCGCCAGCGACGTTGCCGCGCCGACCGCGAAGCCCGGCATCGACGCAGTGCTCACCACGCCGGTGCGCGAAGGCGCGGTTGACGACTGGTCCCGCTTCCAGGGGGCCAGCGCCGCCATCGGCCATTACGTGCGCCTGGTGCACGAGGGCCGCCTCGACCCGTTCGCAGGCTGGGAGGCGATCTGCGGCTACAACGCCGCCATGCTGCGCCCATCCTGGCCGCTCGATCGGCTGATGGCCGAGTCCGAGCGCCTCTGGGCGCTGCATGTGAAGCGCAACGGTCCGCCGCTCCTGCGCGCGGACCACGCCGACGCCCCGGCCAGCCCGCTGCCGACCTTCAGCCTCGGCGCGCTGCTCGAAGACACGAGCCCGATGCCCGAGGACATCATCGGTCCCCGCGTGCTGACGCCGGGCGGGCTCCTGGTGCTTGGCGGCGCGCCCAAGGTCGGCAAGAGCGACTTCCTGATCTGCTGGCTCGTGCATATGGCCGCTGGCGTGCCGTTCCTCGGCTTCACGCCGCCCCGGCCGCTGCGCGTGTTCTACCTGCAGGCCGAGATCCAGTATCACTATCTGCGCGAGCGCATGCAGCAGATCGCGCTGCCCGCCGCCGTGATCGCCGCCGCGCGCGACACCTTCATCGCCACGCCGAAGCTGAAGCTGCTGCTCGACGCGGAAGGCGTCGCCCGCGTGGCCGAGGCGATCCGGGCCGCATTCCCCGACGCGCCGCCCGACATCATCGTCATCGACCCGATCCGCAACCTCTTCGATGGCGGCCCCGAAGGCGGGGGCGAGAACGACAACACAGCCATGATGTTCTTCCTGAAGGACCGGGTGGAGCTTCTCCGCGAGGCGGTCAATCCGGATGCGGGCGTCATCCTCGCCCACCACACCCGCAAGGCCACCAAGCATCAGGTCAAGGACGATCCCTTCCTCGCGCTCTCCGGCGCCAGCGCGCTGCGGGGTTTCTACACCTCCGGGCTGCTCATGCACCGACCCGACGAGGACAGCACCGTCCGCAGGCTGGAGATCGAGCTTCGAAACGGGCCCGCGCTGCCGGGGAAGCTGATCGACAAGGTGAAGGGGGAGTGGGTCGAGCTGAACCCGATGAACGAGCGCCTGGTGCGCAAGGAGGTCGGCGCCAGGCTCGATGCCGAACGGCTGCGCAAACACGATGTCATCCTCGGCATGCTGCTTGATGAGGCGGCGAGCGAGCGCCTCTACACCGCCATGCAGTTCGCCGAGACCTTCGAGAACCGGGGCGGTCTGGGCAGCAAGCACACGATCCGCGAGCGCCTCAGCGTGCTGGCGACCAAGGGCTTCGTGAAGTTCCTGCGCGACCCCTCGGGGTTCGGCTTCCCCGTCACCCGGTCGCGGTTCGGCTATCTCTGCGTCGAGGGCATGCAGTTCGGCGCGCACGTAGAGCATGTCGATCCAGACACCGGCGAGGTCACCACACCCGCCCGTCCGGTCCTGCCCAGCCACTTCAAATGCCCCCAATCCGGGCTCTGCCTGCAGGTCGAAAACCCCGCCGTCTGGGTCTACCCGGAGGGGCTGGAGGACGACCTAACTCATATGAGTGAGGCCTGACTCATATGACAGCGCCAACTGTGCACTCAACGAAATCAACGGGTTACGGGCAAATAAGAGTTAGGTCCCTAACTCATGCCCGAAGACTTCATGAAGTCTTATTCCGCAATGATTTCAGCCACTTGAACGCCTCGGAACAGTTAGGTGTCAAACCCCCATACTACGTATGGGAGGGCTACCCCACAGGGTTGGCCACTCCTCCCATACGTCCGGGTCAGCCGCGCGCGCCGCCGTGACGGTGTGTTGTGCTTTCCGATCCGACGACGCCGGCCCCGTACCGCCAAGCACCAGACCGCCGTCGTCTTCCACCACCACAGGCCACCGGCAAAGGAGACCCATCATGGCTCAGCCGACTCTGATCCCGAATTGCGACGGCGCAAGGTTTGAATCGCTGCCGCTCGACACACCCCGCAACCGCTGCATCCTCGCGCTCGACCTCGGCACCTCGACCGGCTGGGCGATCCGCGGCCATGACGGCCTGATTACCAGCGGGACCGTCTCGCTGCGCCCCGGCCGCTTCGATGGCGGCGGCATGCGCTACCTGCGCTTCACCAACTGGCTGACCGAGATCGACCGGCTGTCCGGGCCCGTCGCCGCCATCTGGTTCGAGGAAGTCCGCCGCCACGCAGGGACCGACGCGAGCCACATCTATGGCGGGCTGATGGCCACGCTGACTGCATGGGCCGAGCTGCGGGGCGTGCCCTATGAGGGCGTCCCGGTCGGTACGATCAAGCGCCACGCCTCGGGCAAGGGCAACGCCGACAAGGCCGCCATGGTCGCCGCCGTCCGCTCCCGCGGCTTCAGCCCCGCTGACGACAACGAGGCCGACGCCATCGCCATCCTGCTCTGGGCGATCGAGACGAAGGGAGGTGTCGCATGAGATGGCACCCCCATGGCTACGGCGGTCGGCGCCGCGATCCCGAGCAGGTCAAGCGTGAGGGCTGGCGGGAACAGGGCGTCCTCGCGGTCTCCGCCGATGACGACCGCCTCACCTGGCCCGAGCGTGAACTGGTCCGCCAGCTGGGCGAGAAGCTCTACGGCCCGCGCCCGTCCGACAGGGAGGCGCGTCATGGCTGATCGGGAATGGACCGCGGACTGCGTCGCCGATCATTTCGAGGAGGCGTTCCGCACCCTGCGCAAGCTGCCGCCGGTGAAGGCGCAGGGCTATTTCAACACCTGGCCCGACATCGTGCGGACCAGCCGCGAGATCGCGGCGATGGAACCCCAGCCGATGCGGGTCTGGCCCTCGGCCGCTGCGATCACCCGGCTCGAGGAGACCTTCGACTGGGTGCTCTGGATCGAGGAGGCGGAGCGCAAGCTGGTCTGGTCGCGTGCGGCCCGGGTGCCGTGGAAGCAGATCAGCGGCGAGCTGGGGTGCGACCGCACGACCGCCTGGCGTCGCTGGCAGCTGGCGCTGACCAAGATCGCTGCGCGCCTGAATGCGCAGTGACTCCAATATGTTGCAACACTTTTTCCTTCGACATCTGCAACATGATCATGCTATTCCGAAGGCAAGATGGGGAGAGTGCGCTGGAAAGCTCGCTCTCCCCTTTGCGTTGACGGGGCTCTTCTGGACCCCGGTATCCAGCGAGGGTCCGGCGGGGGTCCATCCCACGGCAGTTTCCGGTTCCTTCCTGGCGACATTCGTATGCTGGCGGGCGAAGCGCGGAACATCGCCAGCGACAGGGCCGGATTTTTGGGAAGCCACCCGGAAGCCGGAGCCACGCGCGCCCCGCGCAAACACCAATGAACGCTGGCCTTCCGACCGGACACCGCTGGTGGCCGCTGGACCCCGTGTGGAGTCCGGCCCGGCATCCGGAGTCCGGAAGCCACCGGCATCCACCCGACCGAGGAACCGTGCCCATCATGACGTTGAGCTTCGCCCCGGACGCGATCGAGACGTGGCCGCTGTCGCGCCTCCAGCCCTACGCGAAGAACGCGAAGGCGCATGGCGCGGATCAGGTCGCGAAGATCGCCGCCAGCATGGCCGAGTTCGGCTGGACCGTGCCCTGCCTCGTCGGCGAGGACGGCGAACTGATAGCAGGCCACGGGCGCGTGCTGGCCGCGACGCAGCTCGGGCTGACCGAGGCGCCGGTGATCGTGCTCGGGCACCTGACCGAAGCGCAGCGCCGGGCGTACCGGATTGCGGACAACAAGCTGACGGAACTCGGCACCTGGGACGAGGCGCTGCTGTCGGCGGAACTGAACGACCTGCTGGCCGAAGACTTCGACCTGTCGCTGGTCGGGTTTTCCGATGGCGAACTCGACAAGCTGCTGGCCTTCGATCTCGACGGTGGCGGCGAGGAAGAGGGCGCCGGGGGCTCCGTGCCGCCGGTGACCATCCCCGAACCCCCACGCAATCCGGCGTCGCGGACGGGCGATCTCTGGATCCTCGGCGATCACCGGCTGCTCTGCGGCGACAGCACCAGCGCGGCCGATGTGCGCCGCCTGATGAACGGTGAGCGCGCGATCCTTTTCGCGACCGATCCACCGTATCTCGTCGACTACGACGGCTCGAACCATCCGACCCGCAACAAGGACTGGTCGGCGTCCTACGGCACGACTTGGGACGACAGTTCGCAGGGCGCGGAACTCTATGACGGGTTCATCGCTGCAGCCGTGGCGGAAGCCATCGCCGAGGATGCTGCCTGGTACTGCTGGCACGCCTCGCGCCGCCAGGCGATGCTGGAAGCCTGCTGGGAGAAGGCAGGCGCCTTTGTGCATCAGCAAATCATCTGGGTGAAAGACCGGGGCGTCCTGACCCGGTCGCATTACCTCTGGAAGCACGAGCCCTGTTTCATGGGCTGGCGTCGCCCGAACCGCCCGCCGAAGGTGGCCGAGGAAACGCTGCCATCGACATGGGCGCTTCCCAGCTTCGCCAAGGATGACCGGCCTGACCATCCGACGCCGAAGCCGCTCGACGCCTTCGGGATCCCGATGCGCCAGCATGTGGCGCGGGGCGGCCTCTGCTATGAGCCGTTCTCCGGCTCCGGGTCGCAGATCATGGCGGGCGAGGCCAATGGCCGCCGCGTCTTCGCAATGGAGATCAGCGCGGCGTATGTCGATGTCGCCGTGGAGCGTTGGCAGGCCGAAACCGACAAGGACGCGATCCTCGACGGCGACGGCCGGACCTTCGCGCAGGTGAAGGCGGAGCGGCTGGGCGACGTCACCGATACGCCGGACACGGACGCCGAACCCGAACCCGCGCGAAAGCGCCAGACCGCCGCGTGACATGCATGACCTGGCTCTACCTTCCTCCGGAGACGCTTCCGGAGCCGGAGACGCATGTCTGTTCGGCCTCTCCCTCTGCTCCGGCGCGGGCGGTATCGACCTCGGGCTCACCATCGCCATCCCCGGATATCGTGCTGTGGGCCATGTCGAACGGGAAACCTTCGCCGCAGCCACTCTCGTGGCGCGGATGGAAGACGCGTCCCTGGATCAGGCTGTTGTCTGGGACGATGTTGCAACTTTCGACGGCCGCCCGTGGCGCGGCGCGGTGGACATCGTCACTGCGGGCTATCCGTGCCAGCCGTTCTCCGTCGCGGGCAAACGCCGGGGCGCCGACGACCCGCGCCACCTCTGGCCGCATGTCGCCCGCATCATCGGCGAGGTCGAACCGCCCTTCGTCTTCCTCGAGAATGTCGCCCATCATCTCCGCCTCGGCTTCCCCGAAGTCGCCGCAGGACTGGTCGGCATGGGCTACCGCCTTGCGGCAGGCCTCTTCACGGCGGCGGAAGTCGGCGCGCCCCACAAGCGCGAGCGGCTCTTCATCCTCGCCATCCGCGAAGGGGACGAGCTGGCCGACCCCGCGCGCCTGCTCTGGCACCCGGTCGAGTGGCGGGAACCGGACGGAACTGCTGCGGCTCTGGCCGACGCCAAGGGCCAGCGCCAACGAGAACAGGCAGACAATACCGACGCCGTCGCAGAAAGCGGGCCAGCACGGCATGAACCTGGCGACCACGGCTGCGATGTGGCCCACGCCGCAGACCGACAGTTTCCGCAGCCGGGGCGGCGAACGACGAGACGAGAAGGGTCTGGACCGCATGGCGCGGGACTGGCCGACGCCGATGGCGAACGACGGCTGCAAGCCGAGCGCGGGCAACCGCAAGACGGCCGATCTGACCCATGCGGTGGGATTGTGGATGACGCCGACGGCGCGGGATCACAAGGACGGGGCGACGACACTCGCGAACACGCCGGTGAACGGCCTGCTTGGCCGCCAGGTCCTGGTGACGCCGATGGCTGGGAGCGATACCTCCGAGCCGCGCCGGACCTTGAACCCGCTGTTCGTCGAGGCACTGATGGGTTGGCCCACCGGGTGGACCGGCTTCGCCTCTGTGGCAACGGCGTGGTCCCCTTGGTTGCGGCGCATGCGCTGCGAACTCTCGCGGCTGAACTGCTGGCCGATGGATGAGGCAGCGGCATGAAGCAGACCCGCCTCATGTCGCTGGTCGAGTCCGTCGCCAACGTGATCGTCGGCTACGGCGTCGCGGTCGTGACGCAGATCCTGATCTTCCCGATCTTCGGGCTGCACACGACGCTGGCGCAGAACCTGAAGATGGGCGCCATTTTCACCGTCGTCTCGATCGCCCGTTCCTTCGCCTTGCGGCGGGTGTTCGAGGCGATCCGGATGCGGAGCGCCAAATGATCGACCGCCGCCCCGTAGGGACGGCGGTCATCAGCTTGTCGGGGTCCGGCGCGTCAGGCGGCGGGGAGTTTGTACACGCGCCCCCGATCCTCGACCTTCTCCGAGGTCACCTCGAGCCCGAGCTTCTTCTTCAGCGCCCCCGCCATCGCGCCGCGCACCGTGTGCGACTGCCAGCCCGTCGCGGCCATGATCTCCTCGATGGTCGCGCCGTCCGGTGCGCGCAGCATGGCGATCAGCGTGGCCTGCTTGGTGCCCTCGCGCGGTGTGCGCGTCTTTGGCGCGGTTTCGGCTACGGTGGGGGTGTCCGGCGCGGCCTCCTCGGTAGGCGCGTCCGTCGCGCCCGCAGGCGCGGGGTTCGCGTCCTCGGTCTCGATCCCGATGGCGGCAGGGCGCCCGATCGGGGCGACCAGCGTGACGCCGTGGCCGTCTCCGGTCTCGCGCCACATAAGCTCGCCCTTGCGCGTGTCGGCGTCGACCTCCTGCAGGAAGTTCTTCGCGAGCATCGCGCCGACCACCTTGGCAGCGGCGCCGCCGCGCAGGCTCTCGGGCAGCGGCAGTGCGATGCGGTCCTCGCGCTGTGCGGCGGCGCTGAGGATGATGGCTTGGGTGTCAGAAAGCTTGGTCATGGGATCGTCTCCGTATTCGGGCCCGCGTCATGCGGCGCCTCCTACGACCCCGAGCCGCGCAGGGCGCGCGGCGGGAGTTCCGGCAGTGCCGGAGATCAGCGGGCGTGCTCGCCCTCGCCGAAGGCGCTGTCGGTGATGCGCTTCAGGAGGCTGGCGTAGTGTTCGAGGGTGCCGACATGGCCCCAGTTGATCTCGTCGGGGTGGGCGTTGAAGTGGTCGTCGCTCAGCGTCTGCAGCCGGGCGAGCATCTCGTCGATCTCGGCCTTCTTGCCGATGAAGGCCGCGAGCGCGGCTTCCTTATTCCGGCGCGCCTTCTCGGCGCGGAGTTCGTGGCGCGGGGTGGTGATCGGGTTCAGGCGCGTGGTCATCGTGATGGCTCCTTGGTGAGTTGCATCGTCCTTCTGAACGGACGTTCGCTCCGGTCGCGCTGCTTATCAACTCGATAAGAACATGATTTCGATAGATAATCGGAGCCGTCGATGCAGGGCATGAGCGAGCGCCAGTACGCCGCGCATGTCGGGCTGTCGCGGGGCGCGATCCAGAAGGCCAAGGCCGCCGAGCGGCTGGTCCTCTATCCCGACGGCAGCATCAACGCGGCCGCCAGCGACGCCAGACGTGCCGAGACGACCGACCCGTCCAAGACCCGCAAGCCGCCCACGCCGAAGCTGAAGCCCGTCCCCGAGGCGGCCGTGGCCGCTGTTGGCGACACGCTGCGTGAACAGGGGCTGGCAGTCCCGGCCGTCGGCGGCGGCACGACCTTCCTGCAGGCGAAGACCGCGAACGAGGTGCTCAAGGCGCAGGAGCGGCGCATCCGGCTCCAGAAGCTGAAGGGGGAGTTGATCGAGCGGGCCCGCGCGCTGGCGCTGGTGTTCCGGCTGGCGCGGGAGGAACGGGACGCGTGGGTGACCTGGCCTGCGCGCGCGGCGGCGCTGATGGCGGCCGAGCTCTCCGCGTCGTGCCGCGACGCGACAGGCCAGCAGATCACCGTGGAGCCAGCCGCGATGCAGAAGGTCCTGGAGAAACATGTACGCGCCCACCTCGACGAACTCGCCGAGGTCCGGCCCGACTTCAGGTGAGAGCGGCGATGGCCTGACGGACTTCGACGGCGCGGGCCAGATCCTGCGCGCCTGGGGCAACGGACTGCGACCCGACCCGGACCTGACCGTTTCGGAATGGGCGGACCGGCACCGGATGCTCTCGGGCCGCGCCTCGGCCGAGCCCGGGCGGTATCGCACGGTGCGCACGCCCTACATGCGCGAGATCATGGACCGGCTGTCGCCCGGCGATCCCACGCAGCGGGTCGTGTTCATGAAGGCCGCGCAGGTTGGCGCGACCGAGGCGGGGAACAACTGGATCGGCTTTGCGATCCACCAGGCGCCGGGGCCGATGCTGGCGGTCCAGCCGACGGTGGAACTGGCGAAACGCAACTCACGGCAGCGGATCGACCCGCTGATCGACGAGAGCCCCGAGTTGCGGGAGCGGGTGAAGCCCGCGCGATCCCGCGACGCGGGCAACACGATGCTGTCGAAGGAATTCGCGGGCGGCATCCTGATCATGACGGGTGCCAACTCGGCGGTCGGGCTGCGGTCCACCCCGGCGCGCTACATCTTCCTCGACGAGGTCGACGCCTATCCGGCCTCGGCCGACGAGGAAGGCGATCCGGTGACGCTGGCCGAGGCCAGGTCAATGACCTTCGCCCATCGGCGCAAGGTGTTCCTGGTCTCGACGCCCACCATCCGGGGGCTGTCGCGGATCGAGCGGGAATACGAGGCCAGCGACCAGCGCCGGTTCTTCGTGCCGTGCCCGCATTGCGGCGCGATGCAGTGGCTGAAGTTCGACCGGCTGCGCTGGGAGAAGGGCCGCCCGGAGACGGCCGAGTATCACTGCGAGGGCTGCGACGCGGCAATCGCGGAGCACCACAAGACGGCGATGCTGGAGGGTGGCGAATGGCGGGCGACTGCCACGGCTGCCGATCCGAGCACGGTCGGCTACCATCTCTCGGCGCTCTATTCGCCGATCGGCTGGCTGAGCTGGGAGCGGATCGTGCGGGCATGGGACGCAGCGCAAGGGTCTGACGAGGCGATCAAGGCATTCCGCAACACGATCCTCGGCGAGACCTGGGTCGAGACCGGGGAAGCGCCGGACTGGCAGCGGCTCTACGACCGCCGCGAGCGCTGGACATCCGGCACGGTGCCTGCGGGCGGGCTGTTCCTGACCGCCGGGGCCGACGTGCAGAAGGACCGGATCGAGGTCGATGTCTGGGCCTGGGGCCGTGGACTTGAGTCCTGGCTCGTCGATCACTTCGTGATCGAGGGTGGGCCCGACCGGCACGACGCCTGGTCGGAGCTGACCGCGCTGCTGGATCGGTCCTGGCCGCACGAACGCGGCGCGCATCTGCGCATCGCGCGGCTCGCCATCGACACCGGCTACGAGGCCCCGGCGGTCTATTCCTGGTCGCGGGCGCAGGGGTTTGGGCAGGTGTCGCCGGTGAAAGGCGTCGAGGGGTTCAACCGTTCGAGCCCGGTGTCGGGGCCGACCTTCGTCGACGCGACCGAGGGCGGGAAACGCCTGCGGCGCGGGGCGCGGCTCTGGACCGTGGCGGTGTCGACCTTCAAGGCCGAAACCTACCGCTTCCTGCGGCTGGCGCGGCCGACCGAGGAGGAGATGGCCGAGGGGGCGGCGTCTCCGCCCGGCTCGGTGCACCTGCCGCACTGGGTCGAGAACGAATGGCTGAAGCAGTTCGTGGCCGAGCAGCTGGTGACGGTGCGCACGAAGCGCGGCTTCGCCCGGCTGGAATGGCAGAAGCTGCGCGAGCGCAACGAGGCGCTGGATTGCCGGGTCTATGCCCGCGCCGCCGCCTGGATCGCGGGCGCGGACCGCTGGCCTGACGAGAAATGGCGCGACCTTGAGGATCAACTCGGGGCCGCCCCCACCGACACCGATCCCGCCGGGCAGATCAACCGGTCGGGACAGGCCCCGCAGGGCAAGCGCCGCTCCGACTGGCTCGGGCGGCGGGAAGGATGGTTTTGAACATGACCGACTGGACGGAAACCGAACTCTCGGCGCTGCGCCGGGCCTATGCCAGCGGCACGACACGCGTCAGCTATGACGGCAAGTCGGTGGACTATGGTTCGGCCGAGGACCTGCTCGCCCGCATCCGGACCATCGAGCGCGCCGTTGCGGGCACCACACGGCCGTTGCCGGTCGCCAGGTTCGCGGGCTTCTCGCGCGGGGATCGCTGATGTCGGCAAATTGGTTCGACAGGGCCATTGCCTCCGTTGCACCTCGGACCGCCGCCAGGCGGGTGCTGGCCCGCCAGGCCTTCGAGACCCTGACGCGGGGCTACGACGGGGCCGCGCGCGGGCGGCGGACGGAGGGCTGGCGTGCGCCGGGATCCTCGGCCGACACGGAGATCGGCGTGGCCGGTGCCCTGCTGCGCGACCGGATGCGCGATCTCGTGCGCAACAACCCGCATGCGGCCAAGGCCGTGGCGGTTCTGGTCAACAACATCATCGGCGCGGGCATCATGCCGCGCGCCGCCAGCGGCGACGACACGCTCGACCGAAGGGTCGATGCGCTCTTCGAGCGCTGGACGGCGGAGTGCGACGCCGACGGCCAGCTCGACTTCTACGGCCTGCAGACGCTGATCTGCCGCGAGATGGTCGAGGCGGGCGAGGTTCTGGTGCGCCGCCGTATGCGGCGGGCGAGCGACGGTCTACCGGTGCCGCTGCAATTGCAGGTGCTGGAAGCCGACTTCCTCGACGCCACGAAATCCGGCGCCCTCGGCGCGGGGCGACTGGTACAGGGGATCGAGTTCGACCCGGTCGGGAAGCGACGGGCCTATTGGCTTCATGCCGAACATCCCGGTGACGCCTATGGCGCATTGCAGAACGGGTTGCAGAGCCGCCCGGTGCCCGCGACCGAGATCGCCCATGTCTACGAGAAGCAGCGCACGCAGGCGCGCGGCGTTCCCTGGGGCGCGCCGGTGATCCGGTCCTTGCGCGATCTCGACGACTACGAGGTCGCCGAACTGGTCCGCAAGAAGACCGAGGCCTGCGTCACCGCCATCGTGTTCGGCGACGACGAGGCGCAGCAAGGCATCGCGCCCTCGGTCGTCGATGCCGACGGCAACCGGGTCGAGCAGTTCGAGCCGGGGCTGATCGCCTATGCGCGTGGTGGCAAGGACATCCGCTTCAACCAGCCGTCGGCCACCGGGGGCTACGGCGAATACAAGCGGGCGAGCCTGCACACGATCTCGGCCGGGTTCCGGGTGCCCTACGAGCTGCTGACCGGCGATCTCAGCCAGGTGAACTATTCCTCGATCCGGGCGGGGCTCGTCGAGTTCCGCCGCCAGATCGACGCCGTGCAATGGCAGCTGTTCATCCCGATGTTCTGCGCGCCGGTCTGGCGCTGGTTCACCGAGGCCGCGTGGGCGGCGGGGCTGATCCCGTCGCCGACCGTGCCGGTGGAATGGTCGCCGCCGAAGTTCGAGGCGGTCGATCCGCAGAAGGACGCAATGGCGAACCTGCTGTCGATCCGGTCCGGCACCATGACGCTGGCCGAGGTGATCGCCCGGCAGGGCCGCAACCCCGACGCCGTGCTGGCCGAGATCGCGGCGACCAACGCCAAGCTCGACGCGCTGGGGTTGGTCCTCGACAGCGACCCTCGCCGCGTCACCAAGACCGGCAGCGCACAATCCAAAGACGGGGCCAGCGATCCGGCGAACGATCCGGCCGCCGACGAACCAGACGCCGACGACCCGACCGCCGACGCGGATACAGACCCGGCGCAGGCCGACCAACAGGACTGACCTTCATGGACACGATGATCGAACTGCCGGCCATGCGCCGGTCGGCGGAGCTTGCGCCGAACACGGCCGATGCCGACAACCGCACCGTCGAGGTGGTCTGGTCGGCCGGGGCTCGCGTCCGCCGTGCCACCTTCTTCGGCGAGCCTTATGACGAGGAACTCAGCCTCGACCCGGCCCATGTCCGGCTCGACCGGCTGAACGCGGGCGCGCCGTTCCTGAAGGTGCACGAGCTCGACACGCTCGACGCGGTGATCGGCTCGGTCGTGCCGGGCTCGGCCCGGATCGAGAACGGTCGCGGCATCGCCTTGGTCCGGATCAGCGAGCGTGCCGATGTCGAGCCGATCTGGCGCGACATCCAGGCGGGGCACATCCGCGCCGTCTCCATCGGCTACCAGGTCCACCGGTTTGATATCTCGAAGCCTGATGGCGCCCGCGAGCTCTGGCGCGCGGTGGACTGGACGCCCTTCGAGGTCTCCGCCGTCGCGGTCGGAGCCGACCCAGCAGCGGGCTTCCGCGCCCAGCACCCCCTTCACGACTGCGTCCTCCACCGCCGGGACGCCCCTTCCACCACGAAAGGACCGATCCCGATGACGGACACGACCCAGACCCCGGCGAGCGACGCCGCAACCCCCGCCAACACCCAGCCGACCGCGCCGGTCGAAACCGAGGACACCCCCATGACCGAGCCGAAACCGGCTGCGCCCGACCCGAAGGTCGCGGCCAGCGAGACGCGCAGCCAGAAGACGCAGGTAACTCCCGCGCCCGATACCGAAGTGGTCGCCACCCGCGCCCGCGAGGCCGAGCGCGACCGCGTCTCCACCATTTACGATCTGGCCGGGCGGCTGAACCTCGAGCGCGGCTTCGCCGAGGATCTGGTCAAGCGCGGCGTCAGCATCGACGAGTCCCGCCGACTGATCCTCGACCAGGTCGCCGCGAAATCCGACGAGACCCGGAACTTCCCCCATGTCTCCGTCCCGCTCGGCGGCCGAGACGAGTGCATCACCCGCCGTGACGCGGTGGCGAACGCACTGCTGCACCGCTACAGCCCAACGCTGTTCCAGCTCGAGGACGCCGCGCGCCAGTATCGCGGCATGACGCTGCTGGAGCTCGCCCGCGAAAGCCTCGGCAATGCCGGGGTCAACACGCGCGGCCTGTCGCGTGACGAGGTGGCGACGCGCGCGCTGCACTCGACCTCGGACTTCCCCGAGATCCTGTCGGCCGTCACCAACAAGACGCTGCGGCAGGCCTACGAGGCCTATCCCCGCACCTTCATGCTGTTCTGTCGCCAGGTGCTGGCGACCGACTTCAAGGCGATGCATCGCGTCCAGCTCGGCGAAGCCCCGCAGCTGCTCGAGGTCGGCGAAAGCGGCGAGTTCAAGCGCGGCACGCTGGGCGAGAGCAAGGAGAGCTACAAGGTCAAGACCTATGGCCGGGTGGTCGCCATCACCCGTCAGACGCTGATCAACGACGATCTCGACGCCTTCACCCGCATCCCGGCGATGTACGGCAACTCCATCGCCCAGCTGGAGTCGGACGTGGTCTGGGGCATCATCACCGCCAACCCGGCGATGGCCGACGGCAATGCGCTCTTCCACACCACCCACAAGAACCTGGCAGGCACCGGCGCGGCGCTCGATGTCAGCAGCGTCGGAGCGGCGCGCGCGGCGATGGCCAAGCAGACCGGCCTCGACAAGAAGACGGTGCTGAACGTCCGGCCTGCCTTCCTGATCGTGCCGGCCTCACTGGAACTGAAAGCCGAACAGCTGGTGGCCCAGAACCTCGTGCCCGCCGCGACGTCCAGCGTGGTGCCGCAGTCGATCAGGACGCTGGCGCCGATCAGCGAGCCCCGGCTCGACGCCGCCAGCGAGACCGCCTGGTATCTGGCGGCCAGCCCGAACCAGATCGACACCATCGAGTACGCCTATCTCGAGGGCCAGCAGGGCGCCTATATCGAGACGCGCAACGGCTTCGACGTCGACGGGGTCGAGATCAAGTGCCGCCTCGACTTCGGAGCCAAGGCCATCGACTGGCGCGGCCTCTACAAGAACCCGGGCGCGTAAGGCGCGCTTCCTGAACCCTGACACACGGGCGGTCCTGACGGGCCGCCCTTCGTCTTTCCACGAGGATCCCCATCATGAAAACCTACGTCCAGCCCGGCAACACCATCACCCTGACCGCGCCCTATGCCGTCGCCTCCGGCGATGGCCTGCTCGTCGGCTCCATCTTCGGCATCGCCGCGGGTGCCGCCGCCATTGGCGAGCCCGTCGAGACCGCGCTCGTCGGCGTGTTCGACATCACCAAGGTCGGCTCCCAGGCGTGGACGGTTGGCGCCAAGGTCTATTGGGACGACACCAACAAGCGCACCACGACCGTCGCGACCGACAACACCCTCATCGGCGCGGCCGTCGAGGCGGTGGCGAGCGGCGCCGGCGACACCATCGGCCGGGTGCGCCTGAACGCGACGTTCTGATGTCGGCCTTCGCCGCCGCCATCGGCGCGCTCTTCGCCGATCCGAACATCGGCCGGGACGCGGTCTACATCGCCGACGGCGGTACACCCGTGCTGGTGCGTGCCGTCGCCCGTCGCGCCGACGCGGTCACCGACTTCGGCGACGCGCGGCTCTGGTCCGAAACCACCCGGATCGACCTGCGCGTGGCCGAGGTGGCGAACCCGCGTCCCGGCGACCGCATCGAGATCGACGGCGACGCCTTCCTCATACAGGGCGAGCCGGTCCGCGACCGCGAGCGGCTGGTCTGGACCGTCGACCTGAGGCCCGCGTGAAACTGAAGCTCGACATCGATCCCGACATCGTCGCGATGATGGCGGCCGAGGTCGCGGCGGGTGAACGGGCCGTCACCGCCGCCATTCGCGAGGCCGGGACTGGGCTGAAGACGGCGTGGCGGTTGCAGATCACCGGCGCGGGGCTTGGTACACGGCTCGCCAACTCGATCCGGAGCCAGAACTTCCCGAGGTCGGGCGAGAGCCTTGAGGCTGCGGCGCTGGTCTGGTCGAAGGCGCCGGTAATCGTCGGTGCGCATGACACCGGGCCGCTGATCCGATCGAAGAACGGGTTCTGGCTGGCGATCCCGCTGCCCGCGGCGGGCAAATCCCTGCGCGGCGGCCGGATCACCCCCGGTGAATGGGAGCGGCGACGCGGCCTCCGCCTGCGTTTCGTCTATCGCCGGACGGGCCCCAGCCTGCTGGTCGCCGAGGGGCGGCTGAACACGAAAGGCCAGGCGGTGGTGTCGCGGTCGAAGACCGGGCGCGGAAAGGTCACTGCGCCGATCTTCCTGCTGGTGCCGCAGGTCAAGCTGCCGAAGCGGCTGGATCTGGCGCGGGATGCAGACCGGGCGTTGGACAGCGTGCCGGGGCTGATCGTGGCGAACTGGGTGGGGGGTAGGTTGTGATCGCATCGATGCGCAATCTTGCTCGGCAGCCACGAAACCGACGGCTCGGGTTACCCCGCGCAGCACGACAGCTTCGCGACATCCTTGTCGAAGGTCTGCGCGGCGAGCTTCAGCCCCTCTACCGTGGTCAGATAGGGGAAGATCGTCTCGCCGAGCGCCTTTGTCGTCATGCCGAACTTGAGCGCCATGGCGAGCGTCTGGACACTGTCGGCTCCCTCCGGCGCCATGATCACGCCGCCCAGGAGGCGGTCGGTCGCCCGGTCCGCGACGAGCTTGATCAGGCCGCGCGTGTCGCGGGCGGCGAGCGCGCGGGGCACGTTGTCGAGCGTCAGCACACTGGTCTTGACGTCATGACCCGCGGCGCGCGCCTGCGCCTCGGTCAGCCCGACGCCGGCGACCTGCGGATCGGTGAACACCACCCACGGCATCGCGGCGTTGTCGTAGCGCTCCGCCCCGCCCAGAACGGCGTTGCGGGACGCGAGCTTGGCGCCATAGGCGGCCATGTAGACGAACTGGTCGCGGTCGGTCACATCGCCCGCCGCGAAGATGCCGGCCTTCGTGGTCTGCATGTCGTCGCCCACCCGGATCGCGCCACGCGCGTCGGTCTCGACGCCCATCTCCGCGAGGCCCAGCCCCTCGGTGTTGGCTGCGCGTCCCGTCGTCAGGACGAGGCGGTCGGCCGTCAGATCGCGGTCTGCGCCGTCCACCGTCACCGTCAGGACCGCACGGGCCCCGTCGCGCCGTGCGGCGTCGTAGGTCGCGCCATCGACAACCGCGACGCCCTCGGCGCGCAGCGTCTCCGTCAGCGCCCGGGACACCTCCGGCTCTGTGCGCGGCAGCAGGCGCGAGCGGCAGACAATGGTGACGCGGGTGCCCATCCGCGCCATCATCTGCGCCAGCTCCACGCCGATGTAGCCGCCGCCGAGGAAGATCAGGCTTTCGGGCAACCGGTCCAGCTCCAGCAGCGACGTGCTGTCGAGCGTTGGTGCGTCCTGGATCCCAGGGATGTCGGGCACGGCGGGTCGGCCACCGGTCGCGACGATCACCTTGGGAGCCGTGATCCTGCGCCCGCCGACCTCGACCCCGCCGAGGACGAGACGCGCCGGACCCTCGTCGAGATAGGTCACACCGCCGTAGCCCGGCAGCAGATCGGCGTACTTCTTCTGGCGCAGTGTCGCGACAAGATCGTCCTTGGCCGCAATCAGCGCCGACCAGTCGGCGACCTGCGCCTCGCTGTTCAGGCCCGGGAACCGATGTGCTGTCTGCGCACCGTGCAGGGCTTCCGCGGCCCGGATCATCGTCTTGGAGGGCACACAGCCCACGTTCACGCAGGTCCCGCCGATGGTGCCATGGCCGATCAGCGCGACGCGCTTGCCTCCCTCGGCGGCGGTGATCGCGGCGGAGAACCCGGCCGATCCGGCGCCGATCACGGCAAGGTCGAAATCGCCCTTGGGCGCGCAGCAATCGTCTTTCATCAAGTCATCCATCCGTTCGAGTGGTCTGGCGCCGCTGCCGTCTCCAGACCGCGTACACGGTCAGCGCGACGAAAAAGGCGAGCGCGGGCAGCAGAACGTAGTCGAGCCAACCCAGCCAGGCCGACAGGCCCACGGCACCCAGAAGCACCACCAGCACCGGAGTGAAGCAGCAGAGCGCCGCGATGACGGTGCCGACGATCCCTGTCGCGATCAGCTTGCGGTCGGACTGCTCGGTCATCTCGTCAGCCCGCGACACGCGCCGGGTAGCCTGCATTGGCCGACGCGGTCGCGATGGCGTCGGCGCTCGTCGCGGCGGTGTCGAAGATCACCGTGGCGGTGCGGGCATCGAAGTCGATCTCGACGGCGCGCACGCCCGCGACGCCCTCCATCGCACGCTTCACGGTGACTGGGCAGAGCGCGCAGGTCATGTTGTCCACCGCGAAGGTGACGGTCTGCTCGGCGGCGACGGTCTGCGCGGCAACAGGGATGGCGGTGATCGGCACAACGGCGGTCAGGCCGAACAAGGCGAGTGCAAGGATCTTCTTCATGTGGATGTCCTTTCGGGGTCAGTAGAGAAGCGGGGCCCACCAGTCGATGGTGAGGGCTGCGAGAACGAGGATCAGGGAGGCCCAGAGAGCCGACTTGGTGATGCGCGCCGATGCTGGCCTTGCGCAGTAGGAACCGGGTTCGCAGACGGTTGGCTTGCGGAAATAGACCTGCCAGAAACCCGCCGCGATGAAGCCGAGCGCGATCACGGCGAAGATCGGCTTGTAAGGCTCCAGAGCCGTCAGGTTGCCGATCCAGGCGCCCGAGATGCCGAGAGTCAGAAGCACCAGCGGCCCGATGCAGCAGGCCGAGGCGAGAAAGGCGCCCACCACACCGCCCGCCGCGAGCCAGCCCTTTCGGGCGGGGCGATCCGCGCCCGTGCTGTCCGTTCTGTCGTCTGTCAGCGCCATGTCGCGCACCTCTCGTCTGTGATTGACGATGGGTGTAGGGTCTGTAGCAACTACAGGCTCAAGAGGAAACTTGCCCATGACCGATCACGAGCGCGAGAGCGGCTTCACACGCGGCGACCTGGCCCGGGCGACCGGCTGCAACATCGAGACGATCCGCTATTACGAGAAGACCGGCCTGCTGCCCGACCCGCCCCGCACGGACGCCGGCTACCGGGTCTATTCCGCCGCACACGCCACACGCCTCCGCTTCATCCTGCGCGCCCGCGAACTCGGGTTCTCGATGGAGGACATCCGCGGGCTGATGGGGCTCGGCGACGGCGCCGCGCCGACCTGCGCCGAGGTCAAGGAACGGACGGAGCGGCACCTTGCCGATGTCCGCGCGAGGATCGCGGATCTTCGGCGTATCGAATCCGTCCTCGCTACAACTGCATCCAGGTGTTCGGGCGCCGAAGTCCCCGATTGTCCGGTGCTCGAAGCGATTTCCAACTCGGCCGACCCATGACACCTCGCGAAACCATCCTCGTCGCGCTGCACGCGCGGCTCTCGGCGCTGCCCGCCACCGCTCTGCGCGGGGACGTGCTGCCCGAGCGCATGCCGGTCGAGGGCCTGATGATCCTGCGCGATGGCGAACCAGGTGCGCCCGAAGTCACGCTGTCGCCGCTGCGCTATCACTACCAGCACCGAGCCGAGATCGAGGCGGTCGTTCAGGGTGCCGATCGCGACGCCGCCTTTGACACGCTGACCGCCAGCATCGGCGCAGCGCTCGCCGCCGACCGGACGCTGGGCGGGTTCTGCGACTGGGTCGAGGCCGAAGCCCCGCGCCCGGTCGATCTGCCGGTCGAGGGCGCGGCGAGTCTGAAGGCCGCCGTTATCCCGGTCGTGCTGCACTATTCCACGGCCGACCCGCTGGCCTGACCCAACCGACCACAGGAGACGAACATGGCACGAGCCCAAGGGGCGCGAGCGCTGATGGCGCTTGCGTTCGAGACGACCTATGGAACGCCGCCCGTCAGCGGCTTCACCCGCATGCCCTTCGCCAGCACGTCGCTCGGCGCGGAGCAGCCGCTGCTGAATTCGGAGCTTCTCGGCTACGGCCGCGATCCGCTAGCGCCGATCAAGGACGCCGTGACGGCCGACGGCGACGTCGTCGTGCCGCTGGACGCCGAGGCGTTCGGCTTCTGGCTGAAGGCAGCCTTCGGCGCGCCCACGACCACGGGCGCGGAGGCCCCGTACAGCCACGAATTTCAGTCGGGGTCCTGGACGCTGCCCTCGATGTCGATCGAGACCGGCATGCCGGAAGTGCCGCGCTATGCGATGTATTCCGGCTGTGTGCTCGACCAGATCACCTGGCAGATGCAGCGCTCGGGCCTGCTGACTGCCACGGCGCGGCTGGTAGCGCAGGGCGAGACGGTCGGCACCACGACGAGTGCGGGCACACCGGCGGCGCTGGAGCTGAAGCGTTTCGGCCATTTCAACGGGGCGATCACCCGCAACGGCTCGGCGCTCGGTAACGTGGTCTCGGCCGAGATCACCTATGCCAACAACCTCGACCGGATCGAGACCATCCGCTCGGACGGGCGCATCGATGGCGCGGATCCATCCATTGCCGCGCTGACGGGCCGGATCGAGGTGCGCTTCGCCGACCAGACGCTGGTGACGCAGGCCATCAACGGCGAGGCCTGCGAGATGGAATTCGCCTACGTCCTGCCCTCGGGCGAGAGCTTCACCTTCACCGTGCATGCCGTCTTCCTGCCGCGCCCACGGATCGAGATCTCCGGGCCGCAGGGCGTGCAGGCCACCTTCGACTGGCAGGCGGCGCGCGACAGCGTCGTCGGCCGGATGTGCACCGCGACTCTCGTGAATGATGTGGAGACATATTGATGCTGACGCTCGACCTGACCAATACCCCGCGCTGGCATGACCTCGCCCCCGGCGTCCGGGTGCAGCTGCGCCCGCTGACGACCGCCCTGATGGTCGCGACGCGCAGCGACCCCGCCGTCGAGGCGGTGCCCGAGGACGCCTCGGACGAGGAGCGCGCCGTCGCTTTCGCCAAAGCGCTGGCGCGGCGGGCGGTGCTCGCCTGGGAGGGCATCGGCGACGCCGACGGCAAGCCCATCGACCCGAGCCCCCAGGCCATCGACGCGCTGCTCGACGTCTGGCCGATCTTCGAGGCTTTCCAGCTGACCTATGTCTCGAAGGGTCTGCTGCTGGAACAGGAAAAAAACGCCTCCGCGCTCTCGCCGAATGGTCCTTCGGCGGGGGCGATCGCTACTGCCAAGCCTGCGCGCAAGCGTGCGAAGACTGCCCGACGCGCCTGAACCGGCCGCTTACCCATGAGGGCTGGCAGGTCTGGGATCTCGTCGGCCGCCTCGGCGGTCAGTTGCGCGTGCTGCCCGGCGCGGTGGTCGGCTGGGACCTGTCCGCGGCCCTCGCTCTGGGAAATGCGCTCGGCGTCCCGCCCGCTGCTGCGGGTGAACTCTTGCCCGTCATCGAAGCGGTGATGGTGGCCAAGCTCAACGAAAAGATGGATCATTCCCATGGCTGAGAAGAGGGTCAGCGTCCGCCTCGCGGCCGTGGGCGGACGGCAGGTGCGCGCCGAACTCGAAGGCGTGGGCGAGGCCGGGTCGCGCGGCTTCGGACGGCTGAGCCGGGAGATGGAAGCCGCGAACGCCCGGCTCGCGGCCTTCTCGCGGCGGGTGCGGGTCGCGGCTGCCGCTGCCGTGGCCGCCGCAGCCGCTGCTGGCGTGGCGATGATCCGGTCCAGCCTGCAGACGGTCGATGCGCAGGCGAAGCTGGCGCAGTCGCTCGGCACCACCGTCGCCTCGATCCAGACGCTGGAGCGCGCGGGCGATCTGGCGGGCGTCTCCATGTCCGGCATCGAGCAGGCCACCAAGGATCTGACGCGCCGTCTCAGTCAGGCGGCCGCCGGGACCGGCCCTGCTGCCGACGCGCTCGACCGGCTGGGGCTTTCAGCAAATGAGCTGATCGCCTTGCCGCTGGACCAGCGCGTGGGCGCGATCAACGCGGCGATCGAGAGCTTCGTGCCTGCCGCCGAGCGCGCGGCGGTCGCGGGCCAGCTCTTCGGCGAGGAAGGCTCCATCGCGATGAGCCGGATCGACACCGCGACGCTGCGCCAGGCGACAGAGGACGTCCTCGCCTTCGGGGTTGTCGTCTCCGAGCAGGACGCCGACCAGATCGAGCGGACGAACGACGCCATCTCGCGGCTCGGGTTGGTCTGGCGCGGGCTCTCGAACCAGTTGGCGGTCGCAGCGGCACCTGCGCTGGAAGCCGTCGCCGATGCCATGGCGGCGGTGGCCAGCCGCACCGGGCCGCTCGGCATCGCGATCCGCGGTCTCTTGGACAACATCGGCCGCCTGACCACCTATGCCGCCACCTTCGCGGCGTTCCTCGCGGGACGTTGGGTCGCCGGCATGGCGGCTGCGGCGCTCTCGGTCCGGGGCCTCGCCACGGCGCTCGTTGTCCTGCGCGGGGCGCTGATCCGCACCGGCATCGGCGCGCTGATCGTCGGCGCGGGCGAGCTCGTCTACCAGTTCACCCGGCTCGTCTCCGGCGCCGGCGGTTTCGGAGAAGCGATGTCGCTCCTGAAGGACCTCGCGGTCGAGGTCTGGGAACGCATCAGTATGGGCGCGGCGGCGGCGGGCGCGGCCGCCACGGCGATGTTCTTCGACCTGAAGGCGGATGCCGCATCGGGCATGCAGAGCGCCATCGAGAGCGTGGTGGGCTTCGGCAACACGGCCGCGAACACCTTCGAAGGCGCCTACGAGGCGATCAAGGCGATCTGGGGCCTGCTGCCCGCCGCCATCGGCGATCTCGCGTTCCAGGCGGCCAACAGCCTGGTCGATGGCGTCGAGGCGATGCTGAACGGGGTGGTCTCGCGGATCAACGGCTTTATCGGCGGCATCAACCAGGGGCTCGAAGCGCTCGGGTCGGAGCGGCGCATATCGCTGGTTCCGGACCTCGACCTCGGCGAGATCGAGAACCGCTTCGAGGGAGCGGCGACTGCCGCAACCACGGCAGCTCAGGCGGCCTTCGATCGGGCCTTCGAGGACAATCCGCTCTCCGCGCCCGATCTCGGTCTGACCGAGGCGGCGAACAGGGCGCTCGAGTCCGCCAACCTTTACCGCGGCGCGGCGCGCGACCTGGCGGAGGGGGCCCGTGCGCCCCTCGAAAGCTGGCAGGCGCTGCGCGATGCCGTACGCGGCACCGACGAGGACGGCGCCGACGCACTGGCCGAGACCACCGCTGCGGCGGAGCGCCTGGAGACGTCCCTCGGCGACGCCGGGCGCGCCGCAACAGATGCAGGTGTGGCGGCCGGAGCTGCTGCTGCGGTAGCGGAGCCCGCGACCGACGCGGCCGTCACCGGCTGGCGGGCGGTCACCGCCGCGCTCTCCGACTACGCCAGCAAGGCCCGCGAGATCGGTGGCGACATCGGCCAGAGCCTCGTCGGCGCCTTCCAGTCGGCCGAGAACGCGGTGGGCCAGTTCGTGAAGACCGGCAAGCTCGACTTCCGCGATCTGGTGACGTCGCTGCTGGCCGATCTCGCCCAACTGGCGGCGCGGCGGTTCATCCTCGGGCCGATCGCCAATGCGCTCTCCGGCGTCTTCTCCGGGGCGGGCGGCATCTTCGCCAACGTCCTGCATGCGGGCGGGATGGTCGGATCGGCTGGACCCTCGCGGATGGTCCCGGCCATGGCCTTCGCCGCCGCGCCGCGGATGCATGGTGGCGGCATGGCCGGGCTTCGTCACGACGAGGTGCCCGCGATCCTGCAGCGCGGGGAACGCGTGCTGTCGCGGCGGGAGGCACAGAGCTACGGCGCGGGCGGCGGGGTCAACGTGACCATCATGGCCCGCGACGCCGAGAGCTTCCGGCAATCGCGAACGCAGGTCGCCGCGGATATCGCCCGCGCCGTGTCGCTCGGTCGGAGGGGCATGTGATGGCGTTTCACGAGGTCCGGTTTCCCGACAACATCAGCCGAGGTGCGCGGGGCGGACCGGAGCGGCGCACGCAGATCGTCGAGCTCGCCTCGGGCGACGAGGAGCGCAACGCCAGCTGGGCCAATTCGCGCCGCCGCTACGATGTCGCCTATGGCATCCGCCGCGCCGACGATCTGGCCGCCGTCGTCGCCTTCTTCGAGGCGCGCAATGGCCGCCTGCATGGCTTCCGGTTCAAGGACTGGGGTGACCACAAGTCCTGCCTGCCTTCGGGCACGCCGTCGCCCACCGATCAGTCTATCGGCACGGGCGACGGCGCGACGACCGCCTTCCAGCTGGTCAAGCGCTACGCCTCGGGTGCGCAATCCTGGACGCGCGCCGTCGCGAAGCCGGTGACCGGAACCGCGCGCATCGCGCTCGGCGGGGTCGAGCAGCCTTCCGGCTGGTCGGTCGACACCGCCACCGGCGTCGTCACCTTCAGCACCGCGCCGGGCGCTGGCGCCGCCATCACCGCGGGCTTCGAGTTCGACGTGCCGGTCCGTTTCGACACCGACGCGCTCGACGTGACGCTCGACCTCGAGCGGCTCGGCTCGATCACCTCCATCCCGCTTCTGGAACTGCGCCGATGAAGTCCCTCGACCCCGACCTGCAGGCCCATCTCGACGAGGGAACGACGACGCTCGCCTGGTGCTGGCGGATCGTGCGCGCCGACGGCACGAGTTTCGGCTTCACCGACCACGATCGGACGCTCAGCTTCGAGGGGACGGATTTCGAGCCCGAGAGCGGGCTGACGGCCTCCGAGGTCCGTTCCGGCTCGGACCTCTCGGTCGATGCGCAGGACGCCGAGGGCGTGCTGACCTCGGACCGGATTACCGAGACCGACATCCTCGACGGCCGCTGGGACAACGCGGAGGTCGAGGTCTGGCGCGTGAACTGGGCCGAAACCGGCCAGCGGGTGCTGATGCGGCGCGGCGCCATCGGTCAGATCCGGCGCGGGCGGCTTGCCTTCGTCGCCGAGGTCCGCTCGCTCGCCCATGTGCTCGGCCAGACGGTCGGGCGGACCTTCCAGGCGACCTGCGACGCTGCGCTCGGCGACGCGCGCTGCGGCGTCGATCTGGAGGACCTGGCATACAAGGGCACGGGCGCTGTCCTTGATCTTCTGCGCGACCGCGCCTTCACCGCTTCGGGCCTCGGCGGCTTCGCCTCCGGCTGGTTCACCTTCGGGACCATCGAATGGACCAGTGGCTCCAACGCGGGGCGTCGGGCCGAGGTTCTCGGCCATGATGTGACGGACGGCATCGCCGTGCTGACCCTTCTCGAGGCGCCGGTGCGCGAGATCTCCGAGGGCAATGCCTTCACCATCCGTGCGGGCTGCGATAAGCGGATCGAGACCTGCGGCGCCAGGTTCGCCAACACGGCCAACTTCCGGGGGTTCCCGCACATCCCCGGCCAGGATGCCGTGCTGCGCTACGCCACCAAGGATGGCGGCCACGAGGGAGGCGTGCTGTGACGCAACCTCTCGCATCGGCCGACCCCGCGCGTGTCGTCGCCGTCGCACGCTCCTGGCTCGGCACGCCGTACCACGACCAGGCCAGCCTGCGCGGCGTCGGTTGCGATTGCCTCGGGCTCGCGCGGGGGGTCTGGCGCGACGTGGTGGGGCCGGAGCCGTTCCCGATTCTGCCTTACAGCCGCGACTGGGGCGAGACCGGCCCGCGCGAGGTTCTGGCCGAAGGCGCGCGGCGCATGATGATCGAGGTGTCGCCTGCCGAGGCCGGTCCCGGCGCGCTGGTCCTCTTCTGCATGAGGCCCCGCGCCATCGCCAAGCATGTCGGGATCCTCACCGGTCCTGCCACCTTCCTCCACGCCTATGAGCGGCTCGGCGTGATCGAGGAACCGCTCACCAATGCCTGGCGGCGGCGCATCGCCTTCGCCTTCCTCTTCCCGCAACGCTGAGACCCCGACATGGCAACGCTTGTTCTCGGTGCAGCCGGCGCCGCCATCGGCGGTTCGATCGGCGGGGCGATCCTCGGCGTGAGCGCCGCGACCATCGGCGGCTTCATCGGCTCGAGCATCGGCTCGGTCGTCGACAGCTGGATCATCTCGTCGCTGGCGCCGACCCAGCGCATCGAGGGCGCGCGGCTCGACACGCTGCGCATCACCTCGGCCACCGAGGGCGCGGTGATCCCGCGGCTCTATGGCCGGATGCGGATGGGCGGCAACATCATCTGGGCGACCGATTTCCGCGAGGAGACGAAGACCACGACGCAGGGCGGCGGCAAGGGCGGCGGGGGCGGCAAGGTCAAGACCACCGAGTATCTGTACTACGCCAGCTTCGCGGTGGCCTTGTGTGAAGGCCCGATCACCGGCATTGGCCGGATCTGGGCCGACGGCAAGCCGATGGACCTCTCCGGCGTCACCTGGCGCTGGTATCCCGGCGACGAGGCGCAGTCGGCCGATCCGTTCATTGCGGCGAAGATGGAGGCGGCCAACACGCCCGCCTATCGCGGCACCGCCTATGTCGTCTTCGAGGAACTGGCGCTTTCGACCTACGGCAACCGCCTGCCGCAGCTGTCCTTCGAAGTCTTCCGGCCGCTCGCCGATCCCGACACCGCCGAGGGGCTGACCCGCGCCGTCACCATGATCCCGGCCTCGGGCGAGTTCACATATGCCACGCAGGCCATCCGCAAGACCGATGGCGGCGCGACGATGCCCGAGAACCTGAACGCGCTGGCCGACTCCACCGACATGGTGGAGGCGCTCGACCGGCTGCAAGCGATGGCGCCTGCGGTCGAGAGCGTCAGCCTCGTCGTGGCCTGGTTCGGCGACGACCTGCGCGCGGGCTCCTGCAAGGTGCGGCCGGGCGTCGAGGTCTCGGCCAAGTCGACCACGCCCGCCAGTTGGTCGGTGAACGGCGTGAGCCGTGCCAACGCCTTCCTGGTCAGCCGCGACGACCAGGACCGCCCGGTCTATGGCGGCACGCCGTCCGACTTCGCCGTGGTGCAGGCGATCCAGGAGATGAAGGCGCGCGGGCTGCGCGTGACATTCTACCCATTCATCCTGATGGACGTGCCGCCCGGCAACACCCTGCCGAACCCCTATTCCGACAACGCCGCCGAGACCGGCCAGCCCGCTTTCCCCTGGCGGGGCCGGATCACCTGTTCTCCAGCGGCAGGCTACGCGGGATCGGTCGACAAGACTGCCACGGCCGCAAGCCAGGTCGCGGCGCTGTTTGGCGCGGCGACACCTGCGAGCTTCAGCGTGGCGGGTCAATCGGTTTCGTGGACAGGCACGCCCGGCGACTGGGGCCTGCGCCGCATGGTGCTGCACTATGCCCATCTCTGCGCGGCGGCGGGCGGGGTCGATGCCTTCCTGATCGGCACCGAGATGCCGGGGCTGACGACGGTCCGCTCGGGCGCGGCCACCTATCCGGCGGTGCAGGGCTATCGGGACCTCCTTGCCGATGTGCGGTCCATTCTCGGGGCCGGGACGAAGATCGGCTACGCCGCCGACTGGTCGGAATACTTCGGGCACCAGCCGGGCGACGGCTCGGGCGACGTGTTCTTCCACCTCGATCCGCTCTGGGCGGACCCGGAGATCGATTTCGTCGGCATCGACAATTACATGCCGCTGTCGGACTGGCGCGACGGGTTCGAGCACGCGGATGCGCAGGCGGGCTGGCCTGCGATCTACGACCGGGCCTATCTGCAGGGGAACATTGCGGGCGGGGAAGGCTTCGACTGGTTCTATGCCAGTGCGGCTGATCGGGTGGCACAGGTGCGCACCCCGATCAGCGATGGCGCGGCGGGCAAGCCATGGGTTTTCCGCTACAAGGATCTTCGCGCCTGGTGGTCGAACGCGCATTACGACCGCCCGGGCGGGGTGGAGAGCGGCACGCTGACGGCGTGGGCGCCGGAGTCGAAGCCGATCTGGTTCACCGAGCTCGGCTGTCCCGCCATCGACCGGGGCACGAACCAGCCGAACGTCTTCTTCGACCCGAAGTCGTCCGAGAGCTTCACGCCGCATTTCTCGCGGGGCTGGCGCGACGACGCGATCCAGCGCGCCTATCTCGAGGCGACGTACCTCTGGTGGGGCGTCCCGGCGAACAACCCGGTGTCATCGGTCTACGGCGGCCGGATGGTGCATGTGCCGGAATGCGCCGCCTGGACCTGGGACGCGCGGCCGTACCCGTTCTTTCCGGCGCTGACCGATGTCTGGACGGACGGGGCGAACTGGCGGCTGGGGCACTGGCTGACCGGACGGCTTGGCGCGGTGTCGCTGGCGGCGCTCGTGCGGCACCTCTGCCTGCGCGCCGGGCTGCCCGAGTCCCGGATCGACGTCACCGGCCTCTGGGGCGCGGTCGAAGGCTACGCCATCACGGCGCTGGAAAGCCCACGCGCCTCGATCACAACGCTGTCGCGGCATTTCGGCTTCGACGCCGTCGAGACAGAGGGGGGGATCCGCTTTGTCATGCGCGGCCGGGCCTCCGTCGCCACCCTCGCGCCCGACGATCTGGTGGCCACCCGCGAGGGCGATGTGCTGGAACTGACGCGCGGCCAGGAGACCGAACTGCCGCAGGCCCTGAAATGGCAGGTCGCCCGCGCCGACGAGGATTACGACGCGGCCCTCGTCGAGGCCCGGCGCATCACCGTGGACACGACCCGGATCGCGTCCGAGTCCTTTCCAATGGCGGTGCCGCCCGAGGAGGCCGAGAGGCGCTGCCGCCGCGCGCTGATGGAGGCGTGGGTGGGCCGCGAGACGGCGGCGTTCCGTTTGCCACCCTCGCGCCTCGCGTTCGATCCGGCCGATGCGATCCGGCTCGCGCATGACGGGCGTCTGGTCGATCTGCGGCTCGTCTCCATCGCCGACGCGGCAGCGCGCGGCATCGAGGCGGTGCGGCAGGACCGTGCGACTTACGATCTGCCGCCCGGCGATCCCCGCGCGGCGTCGCTGACGCGGGCCGTGGTGTTCGGCGCGCCGGACGCGGTGCTGATGGACCTGCCGCAGCTGACCGAGGACCAGCCCGCGCATCGACCGTTTGTCGCGGCGCACGCTCTTCCCTGGCCGGGCGAGATGGCGGTGTTCCGCAGCCCCTCGACGGACGGGTTCGAGTTGCTGACCACGTTCGGCAGCCGCGCCCGGATCGGAGCGCTGGTCTCGGACTTCTATCCGGGCCCCACCTCACGCTTCGACCACGGCAATGCGCTTGTGGTCGATCTGCTCACCGGCACGCTGGAGAGCGTCACCGACCTGACGCTGTTGGGCGGCGCCAATGCGCTGGCTATCGAGAGCGCGCCCGGCACCTGGGAGATCGTGCAGGCGGGCGCGGCCGAGCTGCTGGCGCCGGGTCGATACCGGCTGACCCGGCTCCTGCGCGGCCAGCGCGGCACCGAGGGCGCGATGGGCAATCCGGCGCCCGCTGGCGCTCTTGTCGTGGTGCTGGACGCGTCGCTGGCGTCCCTGCCGATTGCCGAGGCCGATCTCGGATTGCCGTGGAACTGGCGCATCGGTCCGGCGAGCCGCCCCGTCAGCGACGAGACCTATGTGGCGCAATCCTTCACGCCCGCGGGCGTCGGGCTGCGGCCGTTCTCCGGCGCCCATGTCGAGCAGCCGTGGCGCAGGCCGCGCACGCCCGGCGATCTGACGATCCGCTGGACGCGCCGGTCCCGAGCTCTCGCGGCCGACAGCTGGGGCGGGCTAGAAGTGCCGCTCGGAGAAGAGCTCGAAGCCTACGAGGTCGAGATCCTTGATGGCGCGACCGTTAAGCGGGTGCTGAGCACCGCCACCACCAGCGCGGTCTACACCGCCGTAGACCAGACCGCCGATTGGGGCGCGCCGCTCGGCCCCGGTGACACGCTCGACAGCCGCATCTACCAGCTCTCCGCCCTCGTCGGGCGGGGCGCGCCCAAGACCCTCACGCTGATACTCTGAAGGCCATCCCATGTCCGACGCCACGACCCATCTCCTGCTGCCCTACATCCTGGCGGCGCAGGCCCAGAAGCACGTCACCCACAACGAGGCGCTGCGGCTGCTCGACGGGCTCGTGCAGCTCTCCGTGCTCGACCGCGATCTGACAGCGCCGCCCGGCAGTCCCGCCGATGGCGATCGCTACATCGTCGCCTCGGGCGCGACGGGCGAATGGTCCGGATGGGACCTGAACGTCGCGCTCTGGACCGATGGCGCCTGGCTGCGACTTCCCCCGCGGATCGGCTGGCGCGCATGGGTCGAGGACGAGGGCCTGCTGCTGGTCTACGATGGCGCGGGCTGGCTCGGGACCACACCGGCGGCGCTGCAGAACATGGCGCTCCTCGGGGTTGGCACCACGGCGGATGCATCGAACCCGTTCTCGGCCAAGCTCAACGCCGCGCTCTGGACGGCGAGGACCGTGGCCGAGGGCGGCACCGGCGACCTGTTCTACACCATGAACAAGGAGGCGGCCGGCGACGATCTCGGTTTGACCCTCCAGACCGGCTTCGTGACCAAGGCGCTGGTGGGGCTGTTCGGGTCGGACCGCTTCCGGCTCGCGGTCTCCGCCGACGGCAGCACCTTCTTCGACGGGCTGAGCGTCGACAACGCCACCGGCATTGTCGATCAGCCCCGGCTGCCGCGGTTCAAGGCTTACACGAACTACGACAACTACGTCGGCGTCGGCACCTGGACCAAGATCGGCCTTAACAACACCGACTACAACGATCAGGGCGCCTTCGACGCCGTGAACAACCACTTCGTCGCCCCCGTGGACGGCACCTACCTCTTCGGCGCGACTCTGCTGTACAAGATCAACGCCAGCGCCACCGCCCGCATGCGCGGGCGGCTCGTCCTGAACGGCACGACCGAAATCCGCGGCTCCCTCGGCGAAATCTCCGCCACCCATGTCTCGCTTGCCACTGCCATCTGGCTGCAGACCCTGGTCCCGCTGACTGCGGGCGATACCGTCGAGCTGCAGGGGTATTTCCGGGTCGCGGACGGCTATTTCGCCGCCGATCACACGTCCTTCTGGGGCTGCAAGATCGGCTGAGCGGCGGAGGGAGGAACCGATGAACCCACCCCGATCCGAGGGCTTCGTGCGCATGCCCGACGCCGAGTTCGAGGCGATCCTGACGCGCGCCGCCGAGGAAGGCGCGAAGCGCGCGCTCGCCGATGTCGGCCTCGATGGCGACGAGGCCGCCCTCGACATCCGCGATCTGCGCTCGCTGGTGGATTGCATCCGGCTGGTGCGCCGCACCGCGATGCAGACCGCCGTCCGCATGATCACCACCGGCGTCATGCTGGCGCTGCTCGCTGGCATCGCGATCAAGCTCAAGATCTTCGGCGGCAGCCCATAGCCGCGCCCCATACCCTTTCATCAACCCGCAATGACCCGCCCTCGATGCGGGTTTTTTCGTTTCCGGAGGATCCCCATGACCACGACTTTCCACCGCCACTGGCGCTACGTGCCTGAGGAGATCTGGCGCTGGCCTAACTTCTCCCCAGCCGAGATCGCCTGCCGGGGCACTGGAAAGCTGCTGATCAACGAACCCGCGCTCGACAAGCTGCAGGCTCTGCGCGACCGGCTTGGCAAGCCGCTGATCGTTCGCTCGGCCTATCGCAGCCCCGAGCACAACCGCGCCGTCGGCGGCGCGACCCGGTCGAAACACCTCGACGGCGCCGCATTCGACATCGCAATGGCGAACCACGACCCGTTAGCCTTCGAGGCGGCGGCGCGCGAGGTCGGGTTCCTCGGCTTCGGCTTCTATCCGCGCTCGGGATTCATGCATGTCGATCTGGGCCCGGCACGGCAGTGGGGTGAGCGGTTCCCGGTCCGGGCGACTGCATTTGCAACCGAGACCTCGCCCGCTCGCGAAGTGTTGGCGGACAGCCGCACCATGAAAGGCGGCGGCGCGGCCGGAGTTGCGACACTGGGCGCGGCAGGCGTCGAGGTGGCGCAGAGCGTCCTGGCCGAGACCCAATCCGCCATCCTGCCGCTCGTGCCGTATCTCGACACGCTGCGGTGGGTGTTCATCGCCGTGGCTCTCGGCGGGATCGCGGTCACGATCTACGCGCGGATCGACGACTGGAAGCGGGGGCGGCGGTGATTGCTGGTTTGCTCACCGGGTTCGCCGCCAGCCCGTGGGTGCGGTCGGCGCTGCGCTACGGCGCCATCATCCTCGCCGTGCTCCTGTTCCTGCTCGCGCTTCGGCGTTCCGGCGAGCGAGCTGGACGCCTCGCTGAACGCCTTCAGACGACGGAGAAAGCCAATGATGTCCAACGCCGGATGCTGGAGGCGGCCGCTCGCCGTCCTCGCGATCGCGACGATCTTGCTGAGCGGCTGCGCGACGGTCGGTTCTGAGACGGGCAGGCCTGTGACCTGTCCTCCGGTCGTGGAGTACGGTCGTGAGGTCGAGGCCCGCGCGGCCGAGGAACTTGGGATGCAGAGAGAGGGGTCCGCCATCGCTGAAATGCTCGCAGACTACAGCGTCATGCGGGAGCAGGCGCGCGCGTGCAGGTAGCCCGTTCTTGCACATAGGGTCTGGGAAGGATCGGAAACATCCGGGCCGCCCCACTCGCAGCCTTTATGCATTGCGGCCGCCGCGCCTCCCCGCGATCCGCCCCGCCTGAAAAACGATGACCTCGCCTTCTGCCATGGGCTGCCAAGGCTCAGCGCTCAGGGGAACGCTGGCCACCAGAGCTATCGCCTGACCTGTTGCGATCACGGACAGTCCATTGGCGACAACGGTGGCACCTGTCGGTGGGCAATCGCGCTCGAAGAACACAAGACCGGGGGCCGCAACCAGCCCAGAAACTTGCGACTTGCGCCGGTCGCCATGGGTGAACAGCGCGTCGCCGTCCGAATAGAGAAAGTTCGCCGGGCCCAGGCGGCGCAGTTCCGCTGCGAAGGCGGTGACGATATCCAGCCGATCCTCAAGCGGCGGGATTGCACCCGGCTCGACCCAGATTTCCCCCAGCCGTTCGAGCAGGGCACAAAAGGCCTGCTCCGAATCCGTTTCGCCCACGGGTGAAAAGCGGCGTGACCGGAAATCGGTGGTCCCGAAAATGCCGGGCAGCCAGCCATTATGCGCAAAGCTATGCATTCGACCGGCCATCTCGCGGAGAAAGGGCTGCGCATTGCGATAGGAGGGCCCGCCCATCGTGGCCTTGCGAATATGCGCCATGACGATGTGGCTGCGCAGATCGTGACGGGCGACAAACTGTAGCCAGTCGCTGTCATTGGCGGGCCCCGCGTCCTTGATCAGCCGGACATCGGCGCCGTCATAGTAGGCTATACCCCAACCGTCGCGGATCGAGCTTGGAGGTCCACCATGTTCTGCCAAACGCTCGAGCGAGAGGCTCAGCGTGGCGGGCAGATTGCTGGATAGCCCGAGAAGCTCACACATTGCCTGCCCCCTCCCGCAGAGACCGAGACGAAGGCCCGACCTTGTCCGCACATGGACAGAGATCGAGGGACGGCATCAGAAGCTGATCACGCTCGCGCCTTCGGCGGCGAAGCGCGGAAAGGCAAGTGCCGCCGATTCCAATGCCAGATTGCGGGCGCGAAAAGCGGCCTCGGCGCCGATCTGCTGGGCAATGCCGATGCAGGTCGTCACCGTCACACCCGCCTTCACCAGAGCGTCGATCTGTGCATTGAAATCGGCCTGCGCGGCGTCGGCCAGCATCCGTTCCGCCGGACCGAAGACATAGACCTCCAGCGAAGCGTCCGGTGTGCTGCGGATCCGCTCGGCGAGCGCGGGCACGGTTTGGATCGAGGCCGGGTCGGCATGAAAGAGATGAAGCACGGTCTTGGGCATGAAAGCCTCCTGAGGTTGGCGGCCCCGCAGGACAACCGGTTGAAATTTCTCTCTGTGGCGCCCTAGACTGCGGTTCCCACAAGCGCGCCGATCCCGGCGGTCAGCGCCATGGCGAGCGCCCCCCAGAAGGTCACCCGCAGCGTCGCGCGCCAGACGGGCGCGCCACCAGCCCGGGCGCCGATCGCCCCCAGAAGCGCCAGAAACAGGAGCGAGGCGATGGTGACTGTCCAGACCAGCAGATCGGCAGGCGAGACCACAACCATCGTCAGCGGCATGGCGGCGCCGACGGCGAAGGTGAGCGCCGAGGTCAGCGCCGCCTGGATCGGGCGTGCTGTCGTCACCTCGGATATTCCCAACTCGTCGCGCAGATGCGTGCCGAGCGCGTCCTTCGCCGTCATCTGCGCCGCGACCTGCCGGGCAAGGTCCGGTTCGACCCCGCGGGCGACATAGATCTGTGCCAGCTCGTCCAGTTCGAACTCGGGCTGAGTGGCCAATTCAGTGCGTTCACGGGCAAGATCGGCGCCCTCGGTGTCCGATTGCGAACTGACCGAGACATACTCGCCCGCCGCCATCGACATGGCGCCCGCGACCAGCCCGGCGATGCCCGCCACCAGCACTTCGGAGGTCGCGGCCGACGCCGCAGCGACACCGACGATCAGGCTGGCGGTGGACACGATGCCGTCATTGGCCCCCAGGACGGCCGCCCGCAGCCAGCCGATGCGGGAAACAAGGTGTGTCTCGGGGTGAAGGGTGACCGCGCGCATCAGATCGACTTTCGTTTGAGGAGATGGGGACTCGAGCGTTTCATGGGTTCAATCCCGGCATGGCGACCTCATGTCGCCAGACAGACACCCGCCCGCTCGCAGGGCGTGGTTTCGAGTTGCAGGGTGACATGGCCGATCCCGAACGCATGCTCGAGGTCGTCGGTCACCTGATCAATGAATGCGTCCGCGTCAGGTCCTTGCCAGACCACATGCGCCGCCAGCGCTGTCCGCGTCGTCGAAATTGCCCAGATGTGCAGGTCGTGCACGTTGCTCACCCCCGGGCGGTCGCCGATCCAGGTGGCCACCGCCTGCCGATCGATGCCGTCCGGCACGCCGTCGAGGCTGAGATGCAGCGATGCGCGGAACAGCCCCGCCGCCGTGACGGCGATCAGCAGGCTGACCGCGATGGCCACGGCCGGGTCGATCCATGTCTTGCCGGTCAGGATGATCGCGATGGCGGCCAGCACCACCGCACCCGACACCGCCGCATCGGCCGCCATGTGCAGGAACGCCCCCTTGGCGTTCAGGTCGTCCTTTTGCGACCGCATGAACAATAGCGCCGATCCAGTGTTGACGACGATCCCGATCAGCGCCACCCACAGGATCGTGCCGCCCGGCACCTCGACCGGCGTGCCAAAGCGGCGCGAGGCCTCCCAGATCACCGCGCCGACGCCGACGATGATCGCGATGGCGTTGAACATCGCCGCCATGATCGTCGCGCGCCCCAGCCCCCAGGTATGGACCTGCGTGCCCGCGCGCTTGGCCAGCACCGCAGCTCCCCAGGCAACCAGCAATCCCGCGACATCGGTCAGATTGTGCGCGGCGTCGGCCAGAAGCGCCAGCGAGCCGGTCAGGAAACCGGCCGTGGCCTCGACGATCACATAGCCGACGTTCAGCCCGACGGCGAGGCGGAAGGCGGGGCCAAGGTCCTTGGGCGCGGCATGGGCGTGATCGTGAGGCATGGGATCAATCCTTCCGGCGGATCGTGCCGGACAGGTCCGTCGCGCCGGCCAGGGTGTTGTAGATGGTGCCGTATTTCTGAAGGTTCTTGTGCAGCAGGGCGAGACGCGCGTCGGTCTCGTCGGTGTCCACCACGATCTCGTAGTCGATGCGGATCATCTTCGGCGGGCTGTCCTGCCTGACCCCGTGCAAGCTGACCTCGACCCCGCGCAGCTCGAACTTGAGCATCGGGATCACCCGCTCGGTCCCCTTCAGGATGCAGGCGGCAAGGCTCGCCAGCAGCATCTCGGCCGGGTTGAACGCATCCGCCCGCCCGGCCATGTCGGTGTCCAGCACGATCCGGGCTTGCTTGGTTGTTGCTTCAGAACCGTGACTGTCGATGCGGCGGGCAAAGACGCGGTATTCGAGCATGACATATCCTTTCAGGCGGCAGGTGCGGTGCCGGAAACAAGGTATTCCGGGGCCTGATCGGCGGGCATCTGCGCCAGTTCCTCGGTTGTCAGGCGGGCATAGATCTCGATCAGCGTGCCGTCGGGATCGGTCAGCCAAAGCTCGTGCAGCGGCGTGCCCTTCCAGGTCGTGCGCGGCGGCTTTTCGACATGCGCTCCGAACGCAACCGCGCGGTGATAGGCGTCCACCACGGCCGCCTTGTCCGGCAGGGCGATCCCGAGGTGGTAGAGCGTGTCGTGGTGCAGATCCTTGCCGTCGGACACAACCAGAACGAAGTTCAGGCCCAGGTCGGGTCGGATGAAGGTCGCGTAGCGATGCGTCCATTCCTTGGGCCAGGTGTTCAGAAGCCAGCCGTAGAACCGGGTGCTCTCGGCCAGGTCGCGTACGCGCAGGCTGGCGTGGAACTCGGTCCCCTTCGGTCCTTCGAGCAGGTCCAGCAGGCTGGCGAGAACCTCGATGCGGGCCTTGATCTGGTCGCGCGCGGTCCGGAAGGCGGCGATGTCGTTCGTCGCAGCGGGATCGGCGATGGGCCAGTGCAGCCGCCGAACGGGACCGGGGACGTAGGGGCAGACCTCTTCGGCGCAGAGCGTCACGATCATGTCGGCGGACCCGGGGGAGACGTCTTCGAGCGGTTTTGACCTGTGCCCGGAGATGTCGATGCCCGCCTCGGACAGGGCCTTGACGGCTAGCGGATTCAACTGGCCCGGTGCCGAGCCTGCGCTGGCGACTTCGATCGTGCCGGGCAGCATCGCGCGCGCCAGCCCTTCGGCCATCTGGCTGCGGGCGGAATTGGCGACGCAGAGAAACAGGATACGCATGGGATCAGACCTCGTTGTTCTTGAGTGGCACCATCAGCACGGGCCGACGCGCGATTTCGCAAAGACTGGCGGCAGTGGAGCCGATCACCATGCTTTCGACCCAGCCCTGTCCGTGCTTGCCGACGACGATCAGATCGGCGTCACGCTCGGCGGCGGCCCGGGCGATCTCTTCCGAAGGTTTGCCCTCGGCCAGTTGAACCTCGGACGTTCCACCCGCCGCCGCAATCTCGTGGGCGATGTTGTCGAGTGCGGCGCGCGCCATCACCGGCCAGCGCGCGTAGCGGGCAGCCTCATCCGGACTGACGACATGGAGCAGGTCGACGACGCCAGCGCGGGGGGCCAACAGCGCTACCGCATCTTCTGCGGCACGGGCCTGAGGCGAAAAATCGGTGGCCAGCAGCACCCGCTTCAGCCCGGCGTGACAGGCCCGCTCGCAAGCCGCTTCGCCATCCTTGCCGGTGGCCTCGATCCATTCCAGCCGGACCGGGAGGTGGCTCTGCCGAAGGACCTCACGCGCAACCGAGCCGAGGAACAGGCCGCGGACCATGTTCTGACCGCGCGACCCGATAACGATCAGGTCGGCGCCGTACTCGGAGGCAGCCTGCAGGATGTCCTTCGCCACCTCGCCAGCGGCGCGGATGTCGATCTCGACCTCCAGCCCCGCTGCGCGTAGCGGTGCGGCGCGGTCCGATAGCCATTCCTCGAGCGCAGCCTTGTTGCCGTATTCGGCTCCCTGGCCGTAACCCACCTTGACCACATGGATCAGGAAAACGCGCGTGACCCCCAGGTCGCGCAAATCGGTCAGACAGTCGAGAAGCGGCCCCTGGGCGGCCGAGTGATCGAGTGAAATCAATGCGGTACGAAACATCAGTTTTGCTCCCTTGTCTTGTGTGCGCGGATCGCGGTCTCCTCTGCCGGGAACCAGTGCGTGGTGCGGTTGGCGAACCAGACCAGCGACAGCATCACCGGGACCTCGACCAGCACGCCCACCACGGTGACCAGTGCGGCGATGGAATTGAGACCGAAGAGCCCGATGGCGACCGCGACAGCCAGCTCGAAGAAGTTCGACGTGCCGATCATCGCGCAGGGGGCGGCGACATTATGCGGGACGCGCCAGGCCTTCGCCGCCCAGTAGGAGATTGCAAAGATGCCGTAGGACTGGATCAGCAGCGGGATCGCGATCAGCCCGATGACCAGCGGCTGCGAGAGGATGACCTCGCCCTGGAACCCGAACAAGAGCACCACCGTCGCCAGCAGGCCGACGATGGAGAAGGGCTTGATCTTGGCCGTGAACGCGCCCACCGCCGCCTCGGCCGCTGCCGGGTTGGGCGCGCTGCGGGTCATGAGTGTCCGCGTCACGATGCCCGCCGCCAGCGGGATCACGACATAGAGCCCCACCGACAGCACCAGCGTCTCCCACGGCACGGTGATGTCGGTCACGCCCAGAAGCAGCGCCACGATGGGTGCATAGGCAAACACCATGATCGCGTCGTTGAGCGAGACCTGCGCCAGCGTGTAGTTCGGGTCGCCCTTGGTCAGTTGCGACCAGACGAAGACCATCGCCGTGCAGGGCGCGGCCCCCAGCAGGATCAGCCCCGCGATGTACTGGCCCGATGTACCGGGCTCGATGAAGGGGGCGAAGATCCAGTCGAAGAACAGCACGCCCAGGGCGGCCATGGTGAAGGGCTTTACCAGCCAGTTCACCGCCAGCGTGATGATGAGCCCCTTGGGGCGTTCGTGCACCTTCGACAGCGCCCGGAAGTCGACAGCCACCATCATCGGGTAGACCATGGCCCAGATCAGGATCGCCACGACGAAGTTGACCGAGCCGTATTCGAGGCTGGCGAGAAAGCTCACCAGCCCCGGCGCGATCTGACCTAGCGCCAAGCCGGCGATGATCGCCAGCGCGACCCAGATCGAGAGATAACGTTCGAATGCGGACATGAATGAAGTCTTCCCTTGAAGTTACGCCAGCGCCGGCTCGCGGCTGGTAAGTGCGCGCAGGCGTTCGGCGCCCACCGGGTCTTCGGCCTGCATCGGCACCACGGCGTGGCGGGTCGCCAGGCTGTCGCGGACCGATGCGATCTCTGGCGCCTCGGTTGCGGCGCGGGCGGCGAGGATCGGGTGAGTGGTTCCGGTCGCGGCGAGGCTCGCGTTGACGACCCAGCCCCAGGGCTCGATCCCCGCACGGCGCAGGTCGTCCTGCAATCGGGCGGCTTCCAGAACCGGCGTGGTCTCGGGCAGCGTGACGATCAGGATCTTCGTCTGCGCGGGGTCCTGCAGCCGCATCATCGGCGTGGTCATCCGCGCCGCGTTCTCGCCCGCGTGCCGCAACACGTCCCGGTGATAGGAACCCGTTGCATCCAGTAGCAACAGCGTATGGCCGGTGGGCGCGGTGTCCATGACGACAAACTTGCGCCCGGCCTCGCGGATCACGCGCGAGAACGCCTGGAACACCGCGATCTCCTCGGTACAGGGCGAGCGCAGGTCCTCCTCGAGCATCGCGCGGCCTTGCGCGTCGAGGCTGCCGCCCTTGGTCGCCAGGATATGGTCACGGTAGGCTTGCGTCTCGGTCTGCGGGTCGATGCGGCTGACGGTCAGGTGCGGCACGTCGCCCGCCAGCGTCTCGGTCAGGTGCGCGGCGGGATCGGTAGTGGTCAGAAGCACCTCGTGCCCGCGCGCCGCCAGCTCGACCGCAACAGCCGCGGCGATGGTCGTCTTGCCGACCCCGCCCTTGCCCATGGTCATCACCAGCCCTTTGCCGGCGGCCTCGATGCCGTCGACCAACGCGGCAAGTGGCGGCAGATCGGTGTCGGTCTTGCGAGCCTTGGCAGCTGCCAGATCGACCGGCGCGCCCATGCGGCGCAGAGCATCAATGCCGACGAGGTTCTCGGGGCGCAGCGCGAAACGCGCTTGCGGCAAAGCCGCAAGGGCCGCATCCATCCCAGCCAGCGCCGCCTGGTCGCGCGCGATCAGGCTGGCGGCCAGCGCATCGTTCATGTCCGCCTCGGGCATAAGCCCGTTGATCGCCAGATGCTGGTTGCCGATGCCGATCTCGGCCAGTTCGCGCGACGTCCGAGCGGCCTCGGCCAATGAACTGGTGCGGGGACGGGCCACCAGGATCAGCCGGGTGCGGGTCGCATCCGACAGGCTGGCCACCGCCGCCGCATAACGGGCGCGCTGTTTCTCCAACCCCGCCAGCGGGCCAAGGCAGGAGGCATCGCCACCTGTTTCCAGAAACCCGCTCCAGGCGCCGGGGAGCTTCAACAGGCGGATGGTATGGCCGGTCGGGGCAGTGTCGAAGATGATGTGATCGTAGGCCCCCGTCACCGCATCATCGGTCAGAAGGGCCGTGAACTCATCGAAGGCGGCGATCTCGGTGGTGCAGGCGCCCGAGAGTTGTTCCTCGACGCCCTTCAGGGCTTTCTCCGGCAGTACGCCGCGCATCGGCCCGACGATGCGGTCGCGATACTCGGCCGCCGCCGCCTCCGGGTCGATCTCCAGCGCGTCGAGCCCCGGCACGGCCGCGATTGGCGTGATGTGATTGCCGATCTCGACTCCAAACACCTGGCCGACGTTCGATGCCGGGTCAGTCGAAACGAGGAGCACCCGCCTGCCTTCATCGGCAAGACCGACCGCTGTGGCGCAGGCGAGCGAGGTCTTGCCCACGCCGCCCTTGCCGGTGAGGAATACGAATTTGGGCAGGTCGTTGAACATGAATTCTCCTTTCGCCGCCCATGATGGACGGTCGGTATTTCTTGCAGTGTCGCCGCAATGACGGCGACGTGCCTTGCGATGGATCAGCCTACCAACTGCTTCAGCAGCAGCTTCCGGCCTTTTCCTTGACGGGCGCCGATTTCGTGCTGCCGCCGCAGCACCCCGTAGCCGCGGCCGGCTCGGCCTTCGGCGAACCGCAGCAGGACGAGGCCTTGGCCGGTTCCGGGATCAGCTTCTCCGCCAGGGCTTGGATGTTCTTGGCCGAGGCTTCCTTGACCATGCGGCCCACCGCGATGGCCTCGCGCATCTGCGCGTCCGTCAGCCCGACCTCCTGCGCCTTCTTGGTGTGGTATTTCAGACAGGGCTCGCAGCTGGCGGCAATGGCCGCGCCGAGCGCGATCAACTCGCGCACCTGTTCGGTGATCTCGAGTTCGAGCGCGGCAAGTCCGGCCCATTCGGCGAGTTCGGCGCGGGAGGGATAGTGCGCCTTGGCCTTGAGCGCGCCATCGACCAGGAAGGCCGGAAGATCGTCGCCTTCGCTGTCCTGCATGATCTGGCGAATGGTTTCGTTCGCGGCAAATTCGGCAGGTTCACGGCTGAGCCCGAAGCGGCGGACAATCACGCCCTGCGCCTTCAGCCAGTCCAGGTCTGCGGCCAGATCGACAAGCTTCTGGTCCACATCGGTGCCACAGATGCCGGTCGAGCAGCACATGGCGGGGTCATAGACGGTCAGGGTGGTCATTTCGCGATCTCCTTCGGAACGCAGCCTTGTGGGGTGTAGCAACACGGCGCTTCGCCTTCCGGCGTGCGCGCGGCGATGGCCTCGATCAGATCCCGGATCGGCACGAGCGCCGAAGGGTCGAGCGAGTAGCAGATACGGGGATAGTCGATGGCGCCCGTCACGATCCCGGCGTCCTTCAGGATCCGCAGATGTTCGGAAACCGTCGATTGCGCGAGCCCAACCTGATCCACAATGTCCCCGCCAATGCAGCCGGGCTTCGAGAGCAGGAAGGTGATGATCCTGACGCGGGCCGGATGCGCCAGCGCCTTGGCAATCGAGGCGATCTGGTCCGCCTCGATTGAAGGAGTCGGCGCCACGGTGTTTCGATCCAGCATCTCACAAGCCTATGTATCGTTGATGATCGATACATATGGATCGGCGGTCGGCGATACAAGTGGAATTTTCCAGAGGATCGGGTGTGGGGCGCGCTATTTTTTTTGATGTCGAAGCACAGCCAGCATTGTCGACGCCTTGCCCGAAAACTGATAACCTAAGCAACAGGGAGGAACTAATCATGAAATGCAGCCGTCTGGTCGACGTCGGTCGACGCCAATTCCTGCGCGGTGGCCTTGTCGCCGGCGCCGGCGCAGCGGCCACGTCGTTTATGCCGCAGCCTGTGCATGCGCAGACGGCGCTTGCCCGCGTCGATTACCCGTCGAACCGGCTCGCCAACATTGCCGACCTCAACGAGAACGAGCCGCTCGACATCGCCTATCCCGACGATGACAGCCCCGGCGTGCTGCTGAAGCTCGGACAGCGGGTCGAGGGCGGTGCGGGCCCGGACGGCGACGTTGTCGGGTTCTCGGTGATCTGCCCGCACAAGGGCTTCTACATGAACTACAATGCCGACGACCGGACGCTGAACTGCCCCGGCCACTACTCCCGCTTCGACGTCGAGAAGGGCGGCCAGCAGGTCTGGGGCCAGGCGACGCAGAACCTGCCGCAATTCACGCTGCGCGTGGACGAGAACGGCGACATCTTTGGCGAGGGCGTGGACGAGTTGCTCTACGGCCGCGTCTCGAACGTGCTCTGAGGGAGGGGACCATGGCCTACAAGCGACAGATCGACCGCCTGCCGATCCCGCCCGCGGACGCGGTGCGCCACAACGTCGTCTGCCATTACTGCATCGTCGGCTGCGGCTATCATGCCTATAGTTGGCCTGCGAACCGGCAGGGCGGCACCGCGCCGGAGGAAAACGTTTTTGGCGTCGACCTTTCTCAACAACAATACGCCGAGAGCGAGGCGTGGTACACGCCCTCGATGTACAACCTCGTCAAGCAGGACGGGCGCGACGTCCACCTCGTCATCAAGCCCGACTACGGCTGCGTCGTGAACTCGGGCCTCGCTTCGCCCCGCGGCGGACGCATGGCCGAGATGAGCTATTCCACCGC
>NZ_DASWVV010000191.1:0-25279 GCF_036406155.1 Devosia sp.
AGATGGTGGCGGGATGCACGCCCTCGGTGGCGTAGTCGACCTCGCGCCGGCCCTTGACGGCCTGCTCGACGGTCGCGCCGGTGGTCGGCAGCTTGAGGATCTCGAGCTTGCCCACTTCCGATGCGGCGACCAGGTGCACCCCGATGATCTCGACGCCGGCATCGAGCCGGTAGGTGTACTCGCGCTCGTAGGCCGTGTGGAACGAGGCCACCAGTTCGGCCATCGTCGCCGCGTCGAGCGTGTCCGAAGGCAGCGGCACCTCGACGGCGAATTCCTGGTTCTGGTAGCGCGCCCGGATGAAGGTCGTGAAGCCGACCTTGTCGGCCGGCACGTTGCCGCGCACGAAATCGGCGATGGCGCGCGCGCGGGTCTCTTCGAGCAGCCGCGACAGGCTGGCGAAATCGTCGGCGTCCATCAGCTGGGTGACGAAGTAGTCGCGGCGCAGGTCGGACATCAGCATGCCCCAGGCCGAGAACACCGACGCGCCCCGCGGCACGACGACCTTCTTGACCCCCAGTTCCTTGCCCAGTTCGGCGCCGTGCATCGGGCCGCCGCCGCCGAACACGACCATGGTGAAGTCGCGCGGGTCGTAACCGCGGTTCACCGAGACGAGCTTGAGCGCATTGACCATGTTGGAGTTGGCGATGCGCACGATGCCGCGCGCCACCTCCTCGTTGCTCATGCCCAGCTTGCCGCCCAGCTCAGACAGCGCGCCCTGCATCGCCGGAATATCGGCAGTCACCGTACCGCCGCAGAAATAGTCCCTGTTGATGCGGCCGAGCGCCAGGTTGGCGTCGGTCGTCGTCGCATTCGTGCCGCCGCGGCCGTAGGCGGCGGGCCCCGGTGCCGCGCCGGCCGACTGCGGGCCCACATGCAGCTTGCCGAAGTCGTCGACCCAGGCGATCGAGCCGCCGCCATTGCCGATCTCGACCAGGTCGACGACCGGCACCATGATCGGATACCCGGCCGACTTGCCGTCGCGCTCGATCCAGTAATCGGTCTTGATGGTGACGTGGCCGCCGGTGATGAGCGAGCACTTGGCGGTGGTCCCGCCGATGTCGAGCGCCAGGATGTCGGGCTCGCCGATGATGCGCCCGAGTTCGGCGGCTCCCCAGAAGCCCGAGGCCGGCCCGGATTCCACCATGGTGATCGGCGTCTGCTTGATCGACCCGAGGGAATCGACGCCACAGTTGGACTGCATGACGTAGAGCCCGCCGTGATAGCCCTTGTCGCGCAGCCCCGCTTCGAGGCGCTCGAGATAGCGCTGGGCCGCCGGCTGCACATAGGCCGACAGGATCGTGGTCGAGGTGCGCTCGTATTCGCGCCACTCGCGGGTGATCTGGTGCGACGCCACCGCCGTAACCTCGGGCCAGAGCCGGCGCAATTCGGCCAGCGCCGCCTCCTCGTGCGCGGGGTTGGCGTAGGCGTGGATGAAGCAGATGGCGACCGCGTTCACCCCCTCGGCGCGGAAATCGGCGACGATCTGCGCGAGCCCGCTGGTGTCGAGCGGCACCTGCTCCTTGCCGTGGAAGTCGATGCGGCCGGGAAGCTCGCGGCGCAGGAAGCGCTCGACGAAGGGCTCGGGCTTCTTGTACTTGAGGTTGAAGAAGTCCGGCCGGTTGCCGCGGCCGATCTCCAGCACGTCGCGGAAGCCCTTGGTCGTCACCAGGCCGACCTTGGCGCCCTTGCGTTCGGTGAGGGCGTTGATCACCACGGTGGTGCCGTGGGCGAAGAAGTCGAGGGTCTCGAGGTTTACCTTCGCCTTGTCGAGCACGGCCAGCACGCCGTTCTCGAAATTCGGCGGCGTGGTGTCCGATTTTTCCGTGCGCACCGTCTGGGCGCCGGAACGCATGTCGGTTTCGAAGTAGACCAGGTCGGTGAACGTGCCACCAACGTCGGTGGCCACGCGCGAAATCTTGTCGGGCATCTCAGTCTCTTTGGTTGTCGCGCGCGCGGAGGGAGATCGCGAGGGCGAATGGATGTGCCTGAGCCGTGCGGCCTGTCATCGGCGGTTGCCGGTGGCTGCGAGGGCCACCGCCAGCACGATGATCACGCCGGTCGTCAGGTCCTTGAAGAACGGGTTGACGTTGAGGATATTGAAGCCGTTGCCGATCAGCGCCATCAGCAGGACGCCCGCCATGGAACGCCAGATCGCGCCGGCGCCGCCCATGATCGAGGTGCCGCCGAGGATGACGGCGGCGATGGCCTCGAACTCGAGGCCCGTTCCGGCCTGGGGCTCGCCCATCGACAGGCGCGACACCGTGATGACGCCGGCGAGGCCGGCTGCCCCGCCCGAGATGGCGAAGGTGATGATCTTGACGAGGTTGGTGCGGATTCCCGAGAGCAGGGCCGCCTCTTCGTTGCCGCCCACCGCGAAGATGGCGCGGCCGAGCGTCGTGCGGTTGAGCACGAACATCATCAGCAGCATGAAGCCGAACATCACGATGACGGCGACATTGACCAGTTCGATCTTGGAGCGGCCCAGCCAGGCGAACTCCGCGATGCGGACGGGGATGAGCTTGCCGTCGGAGATCAGGATCGCCATGCCGCGATAGACGAGGCTCGTCGCCAGCGTGACCAGGAACGAGTGCACGTTGAAGGCGGTGACGATGATGCCGTTGATGGAGCCGAGCACGAGGCCGATGACCGGCGCCAGCAGGATCGCAGCCAATGGATCGACATTGATCGCGATCCAGGCGGCGCTTACCGAGGCGACGCCGAAAATGGCGCCGGTCGACAGGTCGAAGCCGCCGCCGATGATCACCAGCGTCAGCGCGCAGGCGATGATGAACAGCGGCGTCGACTGGTTGAGGATGTTGAGCAGGTTGCGCGGCGTGAGAAACGACGGCGAGAGCAGGCTCAGCGAGACCAGCATCACGCCGATGATGATCAGCACGCCGTATTGGCGAATGAAACCACCCAGGTCGAAACGCTTGCCGGCGGCGCCTGGCCTGGTGAGTGCGGTGTCGGTCATCAGCTGGCGACCTCCTGGCGATTGCGGTGGCTGTTCTGTTCGAGGAAGACGCTGTGCAGCGCCGACTCCACCGTCAGCTGGCCGGCGGGCTCCTCGGCGAAGATGCGTCCCTCACTGAGCAGGTAGCAGCGGTGGGAAAGGTTGATGACTTCCTCGAGTTCCGAGGAAATCAGGAGCACGCCGACGCCCTGCGAGGCCATGTCGACGATGAAATCATGGATGCGGCGGCGGGCGCCGATGTCGACGCCGCGCGACGGCTCGTCGAGGATCAGGAGCTTGGGCTTGGCGACCGCCCACTTGGAAAGCAGCACCTTCTGCTGGTTGCCGCCGGAGTAGCGCGCCACGCGGCCGTCGACGGCGCCCGGCACGATGCCGAAATGCGCAATCATCTCGCGCGTGCGCTGCACCTCGATCCGGTGGTTGAGAATGCCCATGCCGCTGATGGCCTTCAATGTGCCGAGCGACACGTTGGGGCGCGTTGTCTGGGTCAGCACGAGCCCCTGCTTGCGGCGATCTTCGGGCACCAGCGCCACGCCCTCGGCGATGGCCTGGCGTACGGTCAGCCTGTGTTGGCGCGGCTTGCCGTCAATGAGATACTCGCCGCCGGTAATGGGGTCGGCGCCGAACATGGCGCGCGCCACTTCCGTGCGCCCCGAGCCGACGAGGCCGATGAGCCCGACGATTTCACCCGGCCGCACCACAAGGGAGATGTCGGAGAGGCCGGTATTGGTGCTCACGTTGCGAAGCTGGGCCACCGGGCGCACCGAGCTTTCCGGCGGCGGCGGTAGCGCCGGCCACAGGATGTCGGCTTCCTGTCCCAGCATGGAATCGACCAGCGACTTCTTGGTCTCGCCGGCGATCGGCGATGTCCGAACGACGCGGCCATCGCGCATCACCGTGACCCTGTCGCAATGGGCGAGGATATGGTCGAGGAAATGGCTCACATAGATGACGGTCTTGCCCTGCGCCTTCAGCCGGCGGATCACGTCGTGCAAACGCTCCGCCTCGTCCTCGGTGAGCGACGAGGTCGGCTCGTCCATGATGATGATCTGGGCATCGCGGGCGATGGCCCGCATGATCTCGACCTTCTGGCGCTCGGCGATGCGCAGGCTGGCCACCTTGGCGAGCGGATCGATGCCGAAATCGCAGGTCCTTTCGAGGGCCTCGAAACGCTCCATGTCGCCCCGCACCAGGATGCCGGCGCGGGCGCTCTCGCGGCCGAGGAACACGTTCTGGACGACGTTGAGCTCGGGGGCGAGCTGCAGTTCCTGGTGGATCATCGCCACGCCCAGCCCCAGCGCGTCGCGGGGCGAGAAGCGGGTCACCCGCGTGCCGAGGATTTCCACCTCGCCTTCGTCGGGCGTGTAGTAGCCCCCGACGATCTTGCCCAGGCTGGACTTGCCCGCGCCGTTCTCGCCGATGAGCGCGTGAACCGTGCCGGCCTCGATGTCGACGTTGATGTTGTCGAGGATGCGCGTGCCGCCGAAGCTCTTGGCGAGGCCGCGCACCTGCACGGCAGGGCGTGGTGTGGTCATCGTCTCTCCATAGGTGGACGAACCGATGGCCGGGGGCGTGCCCCCGGCCGATATGCGGGCGAAGCCGTCAGCCTTGCCACTCGGCCTTGAAGTCGGGATGGGCGTCGAGCCATTCCTTGGTGACGATCAGCGGGTTGGTCGCCTTGCTGCCCGGGTCGATCCAGTTGTCCACGGTCTCGCCGCGGGCCGCCTTGATCAGCGCCTCGGCCGCATAGAAGCCCTCGTAGTAGGGATGGGCAGAGAGGGTGGCGTCGAACTTGCCTTCGCGGATCTTGTCGACGGTGATCTGGTTGAGCCCGCCGCCGATGAGATAGATCGGCTCGATCGGGATGCCGGCATCCTCGAGCGCGATCTCGACGCCGAGCAGGTGCTGGTCGGCGTTGGACAGGACGGCGTGGATCTCCGGATTGGCCTGGAGGATGTCCTGGAAGGCGGTCAGCGACTGGTCGGGGCTGTAGTTGCCTTCGCCGGTGGCGACGACCTTGATGTTGTCGTGCTGCTTGAGCACGTCGACCATCGAATTGTAGCGCAGGTTGTCGAAGGGGAACTGCAGCTGGCCGATCATGATGACCACGTTGCACGGGTCCTTGTCGGCGCAGAACTTGACCACTTCCTCCGCCTCGGCAGCGGCACCTTCCACCGGGTTCAGCGCCACCGTGGTGGTGAGGCCCTTGACCTGCGGGGTCATGACGGTGAGCTCGGGGCCGACCGGGAACAGCACCGAGGCGACGAGCAGGCCTTCGCCCGTCGCTTCCTCGAGCGCGGTGGCAATGCCGACCGTGTCATTGGGCGCGACGATGATGCCATCGAAGCGGCCGCCGGCGATGATGTCTTCCACCTGCGCGTACTGGGTGGCGGCATTGAACTCGCCGTCGAAGATCTCGACTTCGACGCCGCCCGCTGCGGCAGCGGCGTCCTGCACGCCCTGCCAGGTGGCGGCGTTGTAGCCGTTCTGGCTGGAGGCGGCGAGGAAGGCCAGGCGCACCGGGTCCTGGGCCATGGCGGTTGCGGGGATGAGGGCCGTAGCCATCAGTGCCGCGACGATCAGTTTGTGTTTCATGCGATTCTCCTATGCGGGGGAATCCCCCTCCCGTCGTGCTGATACACTCGACCCGACGTGCGGGCCGTCTTGTTGCGCCGACCCGCGGGCGGGCCGGCGGGAACCTATTCCTCGATGGTCGCCGGGCCGTTGCCGGAGCCATCTTGATGGAAGGTGGCGCCGTCCGACCCGGCGAGGTCAAGTAACAGAAATGCCAGCGTGGCGACCGGCTGCCACGCCATCGCCGCGGCCACCCGCTCCTCGGTGAAGTGGCCCTTGCGATGCAGCAGGTTGATGGTGCCGATCACCCGGCCGTCGGCGACGGCAGGCAGGTTGAGGTTGGATTCGAACCCCAGGGCCTGAATCTTCTGCCAGTCGAAGAAGACCGTCGCGATCTCCTCGATGGTGGTCGAAGAGAAGGGGCGCTTGCCCTCGATGACGGTCTCGAAATAGCGGTTGCGGTCAAGGCGCTTGAAATTGCCCGTCGGGTAGGCCGCCGCGTCGTCCGTCCATACGCGGCGTGAGCGCATCTGCGCCAGATCGTAGACGGAGGCCGTGGTCAGCAGCGAGCCGACGGTCTGGTTGAGCCCGGCACGGCAGTAGGCGAAGACCGCGGCGGCGGCGTGCTCGCCGGCCGCGAGGCGAAAGGCCTGCTCGAGATCGGGGGTCATGCGGCCCTCCGGTCATGCGCGATCACGCCGTCCTTGACGACGAGCTTGAGGTGCTGCTCGGGCCGGCCGAGCGCGGCAATGTCGGCAAACGGGTCGACGTCGAAGGCAACCAGGTTGGCGCGCGCCCCGGGCGCCATCGTGCCGATCTCGCCCTCCATGCGGCACAGCCGGGCCCCCGCGTCCCACATGCCCGACAGGATTTCGGACGGGCTGAGGACCTGGGCCAGGAGCTCGAACTCGAGGCCGCCGAACTTGCGCAGCTGACCGAGCAGGTCCGTGCCGAAGGCCATGGGCAGGCCGGCGTCGCGCATATGGGCCAGCGAATTGCGGCCGCCGTCGCGTACCACGTCGATCTTGGCCTGCTCGGCTTCGCCCAGCCCGAGCGCGGCGCCCTCGCGCTTCAGCCCCTCGTAGGCAGCGAGCGTCGGAATGGCGATGCAGCCGGCTTCGGCCGCCATCGCGGCGGTCTCGGCGCTGATCAGGTTGCAGTGTTCCAGCGACTTCACGCCCAGCTTCACGCAGCGGCGGATCGAGGCGTCGGAATACACATGCGCCGACACGTAGGTGTTGGCATTGCCCGCCTCCTCGACCATGGCGCGGATTTCGTCGTCCGAATACTGCAGCCCGTCGATGGGATCGTTCGGCGACGACACGCCGCCATTGGCCATCACCTTGATGAAGCGCGCGCCTTCCTTGAGCATCTTGCGGCAGGCGCGGCGCACGTCGTCGACGCCGTCGACCAGCACCCCCATGTTGCCCAGCCGCCCGCCAAGGGCGTCAGGGCGGATGTCGGTGCGCTGGCGCAGGTCGGTATGGCCGCCGGTCATCGACAGGCCCTTGCCGCAGATGACGAGGTCCGGGCCCTTGATCAGCCCGTCGCTGACTCCCCGGACGAGGCCGATATCGGCGCCGCCGAGATCACGCACGGTGGTGAAGCCCTGCGCAAGCAGTTCTTCCATCACCTGCGCCGCGCGCAGTGCCGCGAGGCTGTCCGGGGCGATGATGTTGGCCCAGAGGTCGAGCGACCACGCCACCACGTGGAAGTGGCAATCGATGAAGCCTGGCATCAGCGTCGCGCCGGCAAGGTCGATGACGCTGGCGCCCTCGCCGGCGGGGAGGCCCGTGCCGGCGATCCTGCCGTCGGCCACCGTGACCGTGGTCGGCGGGGTCAGGGCGCCCTTGTCGAGATCGACCAGCCGGGCATTGGTGAAGGTGAGTGCGGACATGGTCACTGGACGGTTCCTGCGTTGCGGCGCGTGCCGTCGGCCTGCATCCAATACCACGCCACCCCAGGGGTGACGGATTTCCCGGTCATCACGCCAGCGCGCATTCCCACCTCACGTTTCAGGTCGAGGCCACTATCGACAATATTTTGCATGTCGACAAGACGTTTTTTCGTAGCCGACACAGCTGTCAACTCTTGCTCTTGAGGCCGCACCAGCGTGCGACAAAAAGCGCAATGATTTCAGTCGTTTTGCGCAGGCTCGCGAGATCGACCGCCTCGTCCGGCGCGTGCATGCCGCGGGCGATGCCGCCGTAGCAGAGCGTCGGAATGCCATAGTAAAGATCGTAGATGCGGGTGTCGCTGGTTGCCGTCAGGCAGATCGGCTCGAGGGGCGAGCCCATCACCGACTGGTGGATATCGGCGAGCAGCGCCTCGGCCGCGGTGCCGGGCGCGAAGACGTGACCGTCGGCCTGGAAGCCGATCCAGCTGACTTCGGGCATGGCCGCCTGCAGCTGCTCGGCGCAGGCCCGCACGGCGGCCGTCACCCGGTTGCGCACTTCCGGCAGGCTGTGGCCGGGCAACACGGACAGCCGGCACTCGAGTTCGCACCAGGAGGGAACGGAGCCGAGCCAGTCGCCGCCCCGGATCTTGCCGGGGTTGAACTTGACCGGGTCGGCGACGGAGCCGAAATAGGGATGGCTCCTGGCCTCGCCATTGATCTCGGCGGTGAGCCGCTTCAGCGCCTCGATATAGGCCATGGCGGCGAGGATCGCATGCGCGCCGGCCGAGGCGCCGGCGAGCACGTGGCCCGGGCGGCCGAGGATGCGCAGGCGGAACCATACCGAGCCCAGCTCCGCCCTGATGAGCTTGTGGCCCATGCTTTCGGGGATGAGGGCGGCATCGGCGCGATAGCCGCGCGCCAGCGTCGATAGCGCGCCGTTGCCGGTGCATTCCTCCTCGCTCACCGTCTCGACATGCACGCGGGCGCCGGGGACGAAGCCGAGGCCGGACAGGGCATCGAGCGCGAAGACCATGGCGGAGACGCCGGCCTTCATGTCGGCGGTGCCGCGTCCATGCATCCAGCCATCGACGACCCGCGGCTCGAACGGCGGCTGCGACCAGAGTTCCGGCGCGCCGGGCGGCACGACATCGATATGACCTTGCAGGATCAGGCTCTTGCCGACGGGGTCGGCGACGTCGTGCGTGGCCACCACCTGCGTGGCCTTGGCGTAGTCGGCATCGACCACGGGCGAGTAACCGGGAAGGCCGGCGATCCCGACGTCGTCGATGGCATATTTGTCGACGGTCCATCCGCGCGCCGCGAACTCGTTCGCCAGCCAGTCCTGGCATGGCCCCTCGTTGCCGCGAGTGCTGTCGAATGACGCGAGCCGGCCCAGCCACTCGGTCTGTCGGTCGAATCCGTCGGCCACGGCGCGTTCGATTGCCTTGCTGAACTCCACTGCAAACCTCCCCGGGCGGCGAGCGTGCCCCGCCGTCGATTTTTGCATTTCTGGTGTCGACAATATGTCGGCGCACACCTACAGCATGACCGGGCCGCCGCGCAATCGGCTTTTCGGAGCCCGCCGCTTCGGCCCCGAAGGCCCGGTCCCGGGGCGGCACGCCCGTCGCCGGCGGCGTTCGGCCGATTCTTTCGGGGGCGGGCGGGTCGGGCGGAAATGACCCGCCGGCGCGGAGAACCCCGTATCGAACGTTGACCTCTGTGCGGGAGCATGGAACATCATGGGCGCTGCGCGGCAGGCAGCGAGGGTGACCAGGGGCAGTTTTTTGGCAGTTGGCATGTTCTTGACGTTCGGTGCACCGCAGGGCCGGCACGACCCCGCGGGGCGCGGCAGGTGAGCGAGGACGCGAGCCGACCGGCGGCGTTGCAGCCGCATGCCCGCGACGGCTGGTGGGTCCCCCTGCTGTACCGGCTGCGCCTTGCCACGCGGGACCCCACTACCGCGATCGGCCTGGTGCTCGCGGCGCTGTTCGCCTGGCTGATCGTCGTGCCGATCGCATCCATCCTTCTTGATGCGGTGCAGACCCAGTTCGGCGACGCGCGGCGCACGGGAGGGCCGGTCGGGAGCTGGACCGGCTACTACCTGCATCGGGTGTTCGTCTCCCCGATCGCGGTCGACATGTTCTGGCAACCGTTGTGGAACACGCTCGCGGTCGCGGCGGGCGCCATCGTCATTTCGCTGTTGGCCGGCGGCGTGCTCGCCTGGCTCATCGCCCGCACCGATCTTGCGGGGCGGCGCTGGTTCGCGACCGCGCTCATCGTGCCCTACATGCTGCCGGCCTGGACCTTCGCCCTGGCCTGGACGACGCTGTTCCGCAATCGCACGACCGGCGGGCAGCCGGGCTGGTTCGAGGCGCTGGGCCTCCCCCCGCCCGACTGGCTCGCCTATGGTGGCGTGCCCATCACCCTGCTGCTCGCCCTGCATTACACGCCCTTCGTGATCCTGCTGTTCGGCAACGCCCTGCGCCGCTTCGACAGCCAGCTCGAGGACTCGGCCCGCATCCTCGGGGCCTCCAGCGGGCGGATCGCCTGGTCGATCGTGCTGCCGCTGATGAAGCCGGCGCTGGTCTCGGCCACGGTGCTCATCTTCGCCAAGTGCCTCGGCGAGTTCGGCGTTACCTACATCGTCGGCCTTCCGGCCAAATTCGACGTGCTCGCGACCTCGCTCTACCGGGCGCTCTACACGCGCCAGACCGGAGTGGGCGGCGTACTCGCCGGGGCGATCATGCTGCTCGGCGTCGTGACGCTGCTCGTCGATGCCTGGTTCCTGCGCGAGGCAAGACGCTTCGTCACCGTTGGTGGCAAGGGAGCGATGAACCGGCCGAGCCGGCTCAAGCATATGCGCCTGCCCGCCTTCGGCCTCGCGGCGGGCATGTTCATCGTCGGCGTCGCGGTGCCGGTGCTGGTGCTGTTCCTGTCCACCGTGATGAAGGTGCCGGGGCGGTTCACGCTCGACAACTTCACCCTCGACTACTGGATCGGCAGCGAACTCGATACGGTGGCGCTGCGCCAGGGTATCCTGCTTACTGCGGAATTCTGGCAGGCCGCGGCGAACACGCTGTGGATCGTCGGCGCCGCCTCCCTCGCCGCGGGGGTCATGGGCCTGCTGGTGGGCTACGTCGTGGTGAGGACCCCGTTCCGGCCGCTCTCGGTGTTCGTGCGGCAAGTCACCTTCTTTCCCTACCTGGTGCCGGGGATCGCCTTCGCTGCCGCCTACCTGTCGCTGTTCGCTGTGGCGCGTGGGCCCATCCCGGCCCTCTACGGCACCACCTGGATCCTGATGCTTGCCCTCATGTCCGAACAGATGCCCTATGCCTCGCGGGCCGGTATCTCGGCCATGATGCAGCTCGGCAAGGAGCCCGAGGAGGCGGCGCAGGTGGCGGGCGCGGGCTGGCTGCACCGCATGACGCGGGTGGTGGCCCCTATCCAGAAAGGGGCATTGGTGACGGGAATCCTGCTGCCCTTCATCTCGGGGATCAAGGGGTTGAGCCTGTTCGTCATCCTGGCGGTGCCGGCGACGGACGTGCTGACCACCTATTCGCTGCGGCTGGTGGACTACAACTACACGCAGGCGGCCAACGCGGTGGTGCTGATGATCGCGGCCCTGGCATGGGCCGGCACGCTCGTCGCCCAGAAGCTGACGCGCACCAATCTTGCAGACGGGCTCGGAGGGTAGGATGCCGGGGATTTCCCTTGCCGGGGTCGAGAAGAACTACGGCAGCTACCGTGCGGTACGAGGCCTGGACCTCGAAGTGCGCGATGGCGAGTTCCTGTGCCTGCTCGGCCCGTCGGGCTGCGGCAAGACGACGACGCTGCGGATGATCGCCGGGCTCGAGAACCTGGCGGCCGGCAAGCTTGCCGTCGGCGGGCGCGTGGTCGACTGTCCGTCCGAGGCGGTGTTCGTACCCGCCGAGAAGCGCGGTATGGGGCTGGTGTTCCAGAGCTATGCGCTGTGGCCGCATCTGACCGTCGAGCAGAACACCGAGTTCGGGCTGAAACTGCGCCGCATGCCCAGGCAGGAGAGCCGGCGGCGGGTCGACGAGGTGATGCGGGCGCTCGGCATCGAGGCGCTGCGGCAACGCTATCCGAGCCAGCTTTCGGGCGGCCAGCAGCAGCGGGTGGCCCTGGCCCGGATGCTGGCGGTCAACCCCGAGGTTCTGCTGCTCGATGAGCCGCTGTCGAACCTCGACGCGCGGCTCAGGCTCGAGATGCGGGCGGAACTGAAGCGCCTGCACGCGGCCTTTGGCACCACCATCGTGTTCGTTACCCACGACCAGTGGGAGGCCATGACGCTCGCCGACACGATAGCGGTGATGAACGAAGGCGTGCTGCAGCAGCTGGGCACGCCCGATGATATCTACGCGCGCCCGGCCAACCGTTTCGTTGCCGAGTTCGTCGGCAACCCGCCCATCAACATCGTCGAACTGGGCAGCGACGACGAACTTTCCCGTAGCCTCGGTCGCTATCTGGCGGAGCGGAATGCCGGTTCCGAAGACGTCGGCTCGGTCGGAATCCGGCCGGAAAACCTGCGGCTGGGGCCCGGCACGCAGTCGGCGGCAGGCGGGTTTTCGGCGCCGGCCGAGGTGACGGGCGTGCTGCCCACGGGGGGCAGCTGGATCGTGGAACTGCGCACCGGCGGGCGGGCGATGTTTCTCAACACCCACGTTCCCCCGGGCGTGCGGATTGGCGAGACACTGCGGTTCGACGTGCCGCCGCAGGCCCTGCATCTGTTCGACCGCGACGGGGCGCGCCTCCCCGCAGGCGACGCGGCGCTGGCGCGGGCATGAAGACGCGGCATGCCCGCGGTGACGCTCTGCGGCACGGGGGACATGCCGGAAGGATCAACGACGTCACTTGACAACAGGAAGGGAAAAGCAATGTCAGGACCCATGAAGGCGCTCATGTGCGGCGCCGCTTTCGCCGTGCTGGCGCTACCGGTCGCGGTGGTGCCGGCGGTGGCCGAGGACTTCTCGCTCGACGCGCTCGTCGCGGCGGCGCGGGCCGAGCCGCCGCTCAACGTCTACGACAGCACCGGCAAGATCGTCGCGATGGCCGAGAACTTTGCCGCCACCTACGGGGTGCAGGCCAACGGCGTGAAGGCGCGGGCCGCCGAACTGCTGGAAATGGTCATTCGCGAAGTGCAGGCCGGCAACGTGCAGACCGGCGTCGTGCTGATCGCCGACGTTCCGGCAGCGGTCGGCCAGCTGCTCCCCGAGGGCTTTGCCGAAAGCTGGCTGCCCCCTGACCAGGCGGAAGACATCGACCAGCTGGCGCGCGACCCGCTGCTCGTCGTGGCCAGCCCCTATGTCTTCGCCTACAACACCGCGCTGCACGAGTCCTGCCCGATCGCCAACATCTGGGAAATGACCGACCCCGAGTGGAAGGGCAAGGTGGTGCTCGAGGACCCGCTGCGCCTGCCCACCTTCACCGACTGGTACAGCCAGATGGAAAGCCACGCCGACGACCGCATGGCTGCCGCCTACGAGGCCCATTACGGCAAGCCGCTCGAGACCCAGTACAAGAGCGCCACCGAGGCCTTCATCGCGGCGCTTGCCGGGAATGGCCCGCTGATCACCGATACGGATACCGCCGCCGCCGAGGCGGTGGCGGCGCCGGGGCAGACCGAGACCTTCGTGTCGATGGTGACGGCGGCAAAGTTCCGGGACAACGCGGCCAAGGGCCTGACGCTGGGGCTTTGCACCGGCATGGAGCCGTTCATCGGCTTCAACACCGCCAAGGTGGCCCTGATCCCGAAGGGCACGCCAAGCCCGAACGCGGCCAAGCTCTTCGTGCATTTCATCATGACCGAAGCGGGGATCGCGCCGCAGCTCGAGGACGGCAAGATTTCCTACAACACCAAGGTGCCGCTCAGCCCCGATGAACCGTCCGGGCTCGGCGCGCATCTCGATTCCATCCTGCCCTACAACCCGTCGACCGCGGTCGAGGACTGGGATACGCGCCAGGACTGGCAGGATTTCTGGCGCCTGCACTATACCCGCTGAGGAGGGTCATCGGCGGGAGGAGGCGCGCCGTGCTGCCTGCTCCCGCCGGGTCGCATCGCCCGAGCAGTCCGGGCGGCGGGCCGTATACGGCCGGCCTGCTGCCCATCGCGGCGTATCAGAACTGCGGCGCCGGCAGTCCCCACTTCTCCACCAGCGGGTTGAGCGTGCCCTCGGCCTTCAGGGCTTCGAGCCCCGCCTGGAGTTGTCCGAGCAGCGTCGTATCGGTGTTGCGCACGACGAGGCTCGCAGGGTTGACCGCCACGGGAACATAGGTCGCGACCGCCCGGATGCCGGTAAGCGTCTTGGTGACGTCCGTCTGGTAACGGGACTGCACCCCGGTCACATAGGCGTCGATCTCGCCCGCCTTGAGGGCCTCGAAGCCGGCCGTGTTGTCGGGATAGGTCTGGACGTTGCTGAGCCCCGCCGCCTCGAGCGCGCGCAGGAACGTGCTGCCTTCCTGACCGGCCACTTTCTTGCCCGTGAGTTCGCCCAGCGACGTGTAGCCGGTCGCGTCGTCGGCGTGGACGTAGAGGAACTCGCTGTTGGTGAAGATCGGACTGGTGAAGGCGAGCCCCATGTTCCGGCGCTCGTTGGTGGGCGCGATGCCGGAGCAGCCGACATCCGCCGTCGAGCCGGTGACCGCCTCCAGGATGCCGTTCAGCCCCGCAATGGGCGTGAACTCCAGATCCCAGCCGTAGCGCGTCCCGATTGCGGTGAGCACTTCGTGGCAGAGGCCGGCGGGGGGATCGCCACCGGTCGGCGCGGCATTGTTGATCGCCGCCCGCACGGTCTCGGCGCTGGCGGCGGACGATGCCAACACAACAATACCGAAAGCAGCACCGGTTGTTGCCCTCAACAAGGGCCTGAACAGCTCAGAATTCATTCCACCCTCCCTGTTGTTGCCGTCCCTCCTGGTGAGGCCAAGAGGAAAGAGTAATATGCTGTCATTATCGATTTTCTGCAAATGTAAAGGCGGAAGTATTGATCAGGGATGGTCCATTTATACTTGGACCGGGTGTGCCAGTTTCAGATCGTTATTGTAATAGGGGGGCAATCCAGGCCGAGACAAGATTGCCGGCGCCATTTCGGCACGGCGCCGGCCTTCACCCCGCCGGTGGTGAGCGAGGGCGACGCGATCATCGCCCTTGGCTCGAAGTTGCCCGCCACTGTTTTCATCTCCCACCGGCGCTGATCCGCCAGCGGCATGGACGCTCAGGGCCCGTCCGGAGCATCGCGGATCACGCGCCGGCCGAGCCAGCTCACGGCGCCGACGGCAAGGGCGGCATAGGCGACGATCACGATGATAACGGCGTAGAGCTGGTCCATCGAGAACACGGTACCGTACTTCTTGACGAGGCCGCCCAGCCCGATGATGGCGATCAGCACCTCGCCGTTGATGAGGCCCTTGACGCCGCGTGCCACTCCCAGCCGCAACCCGGCCATGAAGTAGGGCGCGCCGGCGGGCACGCGGATGTCCCAGAACGCCCGCCACGGACTTGCGCCAAAGGAGTGCCCCATCTCGACGAGGCTCTTGTCTACGGCGCGGATGGCGGTCGCCGCATTGGCGATGACGATGAAGACCGAAAAGGCAATGACCGTGGCGATGCGGGTGGTCGAGCCGATGCCAAAGAGCATCAGGAAGACCGGCACGAAGGCGATGAGCGGCGCCGAAAGCCCGGCCTTGACGAAGGGGCCAAGCGCTATGTCGATCGGCCGCCACAGTCCCATGGCGACGCCGATGGCGGCGCCCACGCCGAGCGAGATACCGACGCCGGTGGCCAGCGCCAGCGTGCTGTCGAGCAGCGGTGCCGTGATCACACCCTGTGCCCAGAGCCGTGCCAGCGCCGCCAGCACGTCGCTGAGCGGCGGCAAGGTGATGAGATCCGTGGTCCTACCCGCAATCTCCCATGCGGCCGCCAGGAACGCCAGCGAGACCAGGAAGGGCATGGAGCCGCGCAGGCCGGCGACCAAGCGCGACTTGCTCATGCGGCCGTTTCCTCGACGATCATGCCGCGCAGCCGCGCCCAGACCTGTCCGGTCAGGTCGACGAAGCGCGGATCGAGCCGCGTCGCTTCGGTGCGTGGTCGCGGCAAGTCGACCTCGATCACATTTGTGACGTGGCCGGGCCGGGCGCCCATGATGATGACACGATCGGAAAGGAACACCGCTTCGTCCATGGCGTGGGTGATGAACAGCACGGACAGGTCGGTCTTCGACCAGATGTCGAGCAGATCCGTCTGCAGCAGCAGGCGGGTCTGCGCGTCTATGGCCGAGAAGGGTTCGTCCATGAGCAACAGGTGCGGCTTGACGGCGAGCGCCCGGGCGAGGCCGACGCGCTGCTGCATTCCGCCCGAAAGCTGGCGCGGATAGCTCTCCTCGAAGCCGGCCAGCCCGACCGAGGCGATGAGCTTGCGTGCCACGTCGTGTCGTTCACTGCGCGCGACGCCGCGTACCTTGAGGCCGAAGGCGACGTTGTCGAGCACCGTCATCCAGGGCAGCAGCGCAAAGGACTGGAACACCGTTGCACGCTCCGGCCCCGGCCCGCTTACTTCCTTGCCCAGCACGCTGATGCTGCCGCTGTCCCAGGGCAGGATGCCGCCGACCATCTTGAGCAGTGTGGTCTTGCCGCAGCCGCTCGGGCCGATGATGGAGACGAATTCGCCACGGCCGACGGTGAGCTGTACGCGATCGAGTGCCAGCACGGAGCGCCCGTCGGCGCCGACATAGCGCTTGGTGAGGTCGGTGACCTCGATGGCCGGCGGAAGCGCGGCCTCGGTGGAAGTGGTCATCAGGCAGTACTCCATCGGCTTAGGCGCCGTTCGATCCATTCAACGATGCTCATGAGCACGATGCCCTCGATCACCACGGCCACGGCCACCGCGAGCACCGGCGCCACCCGGAAGCGGCCCTGCAATTCGGCGATGAGACTGCCGACGCCGTCGCCGACGATGGTCAGCTCTGCCACCACCATTCCTATGAGAGCCTGGCCGAGCGCGATGCGCACGCCCGTCATGATGCCGGGCACGGCCGCCGGCAGCAGCACGTCGAACAGTACGGTGCGGCGGCTGGCCCCGAAACTGCGGCCCATCTCGGTCAACGCCGGATCGACGCGGCGTACCGCGACGGCCGTATTGATGACAACATAGGGCAGGGCGAAGAGCAGGACGACCGTCACCCGGGCGGCGAAGCTCAAGCCGAGCAGCGCCTGGATCACCGGGATAAGGGCAATGATCGGGACGGCGACGAGCAACGTCAGATAGGGGGTAAGCACCTGGTCGACGAGGCGCACGCGCGCCACGAAGATACCGGCCGGGATGCCGACGCCCACGGCGAGACCAAAGCCCACGACCAGTGACTGGTTGGTGGCGAGCAGTGCGGCGAACAACCGTCCGTCCGCGGCCAGGTCCCACGCCGCGCCAAGAGTGCGGGTGAAGGTGGGGAACAGCAGGGGCAGGCTGTCGTCGCCGGCCCACTGCCACAGCAGCAGGAAAGCGGCGAGAGCGACGAGGCGCAATGCCAGCCGCCCCCACCAGCTATCGAGCACGCGCCGGTGGGGACCGGCGCCTGCCATGAGCGGTGTCGAACGCGTCATCGAGCGGCAAGGACCTCATCGAGTGCGGTCCGGTCGACGACATCGTCGGCCGACTTGATGTTGGCGAACGCTTCCCCATCATTGTTGAAGAAGGCGATGGTCTGGTTTACCGACTCGTCGGAAAGGCCGCCGTCGACCGGCCAGACACTGGCCTTGACGAAGGCGTCGACAATCGCCGGCAGCACGTCGGGATCGATCTCGCCAAGAAGTTCCTTGCCCTTGTCGACGAGCACCTGCGGGTTCTCGTAGATCTCGGCATAGACGTCGAGATGAACCTTGATCCAGTCGCGGATGAGGTCGGGGTTCTCCGCGATGAAGCCCTGGCTTGCCGCGAAGGCGGCACGCAGGATCGGAATGGTCTTGGTGTAGTCGCCTGAAACGACGAAGGCGCCCGGCTTCTCGCGATCGAGCATGGTCCAGTCCTGCAGGTCGACGGGGCTGGCGTCGAGCTGATTGGCGAGCAGGGCGGCAAGCCGGTTCTCGGAGCCTTCGATCACCGTGAGATTGGGCTTGGCGCCGGGGCATTCTGCGGCGAACCACTGAATGGCGAGCTGGCCGACGAAAGAACTAACCGATTGGATGCCGACGAGCTTGCCGTCGAGCGAGGCGCAGTCAGGATATTCGGCCCGCGACACCATCAGGAATTCGTTGGAATTGGCGGCCTGGAAAAAGCGGAAATCGAGCCCCTGGTCGATGGCATCCATGATCTGCGCAAGCGCGGTGATATCAACGTCCCCGGTGGCCGCCGCCTGTAGCTGGTTGCTGTTGCCGCCCAGTTCGACCGCAGTGATGTCGTGGCCCATCTCGTTAAGCCGGTCGATGGCGATGGCCGTGGGCAGATAACCGACCGACCAACCGGAAAAGCCGAAGGTGGCCTCGGCCGCCAGGGCGGGCGAGCCCACGAGCACGGCCAAGGCTGCCGCTCCCAGAAGACCATTTACGTTGCGCATTGCGGTGTTCCTCCTGTTGTCGCCGGATCTCTGCGGCTCTTTGCGATCAAACGCCTGCAATGTCGAAACGTCAAGGGATTTTCGATAATCCTGTTGCCTTTCGACAGTCTGTGGGATAGGAGACAAAGCGCTGGGAAGGATGAAACGGGTCCGCAATGAACGCACACGACACGCTTGGAGCCACGGTTTATGCGCAACTGCGGGGAGACATCCTCAGCGGTCGGCTCGGCCCGGGCGAGCGTTTGCGCGCCGAGGCCCTGCGCCAGCGCTACGACGCCGGTGGCAGTCCGGTGCGCGAGGCGCTGATGCGATTGGAGGCCGAAGGCTTCGTCGTGCTGGAGCAGAACAAGGGGTTCAAAGTCGCCGAGGTATCAGACGCGCACCTTCACGATCTGCAGCGCACGCGCGTCGAGATCGAGGGCGTCGCGCTGCGCTGGGCAATCGCCGAGGGCGGCGTCGATTGGGAAGCCGGCCTGCTCGCTGCCTTCCACCGCCTGGCCAGCGTCGACAAGGCCGCCAATAACGGCGAGGAGCGCAACGCCACCTGGTTGCATTACCATCAGGAATTCCACCTCGCGCTGGTGAGCGGCTGCCGCTCGCCCACGCTGCTCAGTATCCGCCAGCACCTGTTCGACCAGGCCGAGCGCTACGTGGCGCTCTCCATCGCCTACAAGGGAGAGATCCGCGACGACGTCGGCGAGCACCGCGCGCTGATGGAAGCGTCGCTGGCCCGCGATGTCGAGGCGGCACTGGCCCGCAATCGCGAGCACATCGAACGGACCACCGAAAAGCTCGATCACGCGCTCGCGGCCGGCCGGAGGGACGCGCGTTGAGCAGCACCCAGTCGGTTTCCGCCCCGGCCCTCACCGCCCTGATCGCCCGCCTGTTCGTGGCCACCGGCGTACCGCAGCCCGCGGCCCACGCCGTCGCTGACGGGCTGGTCGAGGCCGATCAGATGGGTCTTCACTCCCATGGTGTCATGCTTACGGAGATGTACGTGCAGCGCCTGTTGGCCGGGTCGGTTGCCACGGCTGAGGCGGCGACCCTCGTTTCCGACCGGGGCGTGACCATGGTGCTGGATGCGGGTCATGCGCTCGGACAGGTGACCGGGGACCAGGCAATGCACCTTGCCGTCGGGCGGGCGAAGGAACTCGGGGCGGGCATCGTTGCGGTGCGGCACGGCTTTCATTTCGGCGCGGCACGACGCTTCGCCGTGGCGGCGGCCGAGGCCGACTGTGTCGGCATCGTCGCCTGCAACACGCGGCCGCTCATGCCGGCGCCGGGCGGCGCCGAAGCCATCGTCGGCAACAACCCGCTCGCAATCGCCATTCCAACCGACGACGACGTGCCGCTGGTTCTCGACATGGCAACCAGCGAGGCGGCCATGGGCAAGATTCGCATGGCAGCGCAGACGGGCGGGGCGATTCCTGCCGGCTGGGCGGTGGATGCCGAGGGCGTGCCGACGACCGACCCCGAGGCGGCGGTGCGCGGGATGCTGCTGCCGGCGAGCGGTCCGAAGGGGTTCGGCCTTGCCGTGATGCTCGACCTGCTGTCGGGCATCCTGTCCGGCGGCGCGGCAGGCACCGCCGTGCGCGCGCTCTACCAGAATGATCGGCAGCCCTATGACTGTTCGCACCTGTTCATCGCCATCGATTTCGGCCATTTCGGCGATCCCGCGACGCTCCGGGGGGCGGTGACGGCCTATGCCGCGCGCATCCGCGAGGGGCGGCGCGCGCCGGGCGTCGACCGGCTGTACCTGCCGGGCGAGCCCGAATGGCAGCGTCGGCAGGACGCGGGTGGCCGCGTCGCCTTGCCGGACGCCGTGCGCATGACGCTGCTTCGCCTTGCGCGCGAGCTGGGCGTCGACACCGGTGAACTCTTCAACCCATCGACGGAAGGATCAACAAATGCCCAAGCATGAAGTCACCAGCCCCGCCCTGCGCAAGCCCCCGGGCAATTTCTCGCAGGCGACGGCAATCGAGGCGCGGGGGAAGCTGGTCTTCATCTCCGGCATGACGGCCCGCCGGCCCGACGGCTCGATTGCCGGCATCGGCGACGTCACCGTGCAGACCGAGCAGGTGTGCGAGAACATCAAGGCGGCGGTCGAGGCCGCGGGCGGCTCGCTCGACGATGTCTGCCGCGTCGATGTCTACGTCCGCAACGTCGAGCATTTCGACAAGATCCACGCGGTGCGCCAGCGCTACTTCAAGGCGCCGCTGCCAGCCTCGACGTTGGTTGAGGTCGCCAAGATGGTGTCGCCGGAATACCTGATCGAGATCAGTGCCATTGCCGTGGTGCCGGACGCGGAAGGCTGAGTCATGAAGCTCGCAGCATACAGCCACGCCGGCGAGCGCCGGCTTGGCGTTCTGGTGGAGGGCGGCATTGTGCTGCTGCCACCGGAAATCGGTCAGCTGAGCGAGGTGATCGCGCGCGGGGCCGCCGGCCTCGCCGCGGTGCACGCCGCCATCGTCGGCCGCGAACCGGTCGCGTTCGACCCTGGCCGGCTGCTGGCGCCGCTGGACCGGCTGCGCCGCGATATCCTGTGCACCGGTTGGAACTACTGGGACCATTTCGAGGAAGGCCGGGGGCGCCGCGAGGGCCAGGAGGTGGAACGCCCGGCGCACCCGACCTTCTTCACCAAGGGCCCGGATGTGCTGATCGGACCGAACGACGCCATCGCCTACGACGGTGAGCTTTCGGCGAAGTGGGACTATGAGGTCGAGGTGGCGCTCATCATCGGCCGCGACGGGCGCAACATTCCCGAGGAACAGGCGCTCGATCACGTCTTCGGCTACTGTCTTGCCAACGACGTGTCGCAGCGCGACCTGCAGCGGGCGCACGGCGGCCAGTGGCTGAAGGGCAAGAGCATCGACGGCACCATGCCGCTTGGCCCATGGATCACCACCGCAGACGAGGTGGATCCGACAAATATCGACATTGCCTGCGTACTGAATGGCGAGACGATGCAGGCCGCCAATACCTCGATGATGGCCTTTCCCATCAGCCGGCTCATCGCCGAGATGTCAGCCGGCATGACGCTGCGGGCAGGCGACCTGATCCTCACGGGTACGCCGGCGGGCGTTGGCAATGCCCGAACGCCGCCGCTCTTCCTCAAGGCTGGCGACGAGATGCTGCTTCGCTCGAGTGTTCTGGGCGAGATGCGCAATCGGCTCGTGGAGACTGACCTGCATTCGCCCGTGCTGGCCATCGATGCAGCGGCGGCGGGCCAGGCGGCCACCATGCCCCGCAACCTTGCCGATGCCTTCCGCGAGGTGCTGATCCAGACCGGCGACCTCGACTGGGCCGAGAAGTCGCTCGCCGGGCTGTCGCAGAAAATGCTGTGGCGCGACGACAAGACGGGCGCTTCCATTGCCCTCATCAAGTTCGAGAAGGGCGTGGGCGTGCCCAACGCGCATGCGCATGCCTCGAACCAGTTCATGTATTGTCTGTCGGGGCGCTATCGTTACATCCCGACCGGCACGACGCTGGTGCCGGGCTCATTCTACTGGAACCCGGTGGGGAGCGTGCACGGCCCGACAGTCGCCGACGAGACGACCATCTTCCTTGAGATCTATGACGGCCCGCACTACCCGGTGCAGCCCCCCTGGTACACGGACCCCGAAGATGCGCGCTGAGGGGAGGGCGAGATGAGCGGCTGGGACGCGCACGCCCATCTCGTACCCGAGGGCGTGCTGCGCGCCGCGGCGGTCGGGCAGTGGGACATGGCGATCGGCGACGGGCGCCTCGCGATCGGCGCCCACCGCGTACCGCTGGGACGCATTGCCGAGCCGGCGCAGCTGCTCGCCCGGCTCGACGGCGACGGGCTCGACGGCGCTATCGTCTCCATTCCGCCGCCCCTGTTCCGGCCGGAGCTCGCGACCACGGACGCGCGCGCCGCCTATGCGGGCCTCGTCAACGACGCGCTGCTCGACACCTGCCGCGTTGCACCCAGACGGTTGCGCCCGCTCGCCTATCTGCCGCTCGAGGACCCCGCCCTGGCGACGCGCCTCGCCACGAGGCTCGGCCCTGACTGGGCCGGCGTTGTCGCCGGCAGCGATCTGCGCGGACTCTCCCATGCGGACCCGGCGCTCGCCGACCTGTGGGGCGTGCTGGAGTCGGCGCGATTGCCCCTTTTCATCCACCCCTCTGCCTCGGGTGACGCCCGACTCGATGCGTACTACCTGGGTAATCTCGTCGGCAACCCCATGGAGACGACGATTGTCGCCGCACAACTCGTCATGGGGGGCGTGCTGGAACGCCATCCCGGCCTGCGCGTCCTGCTGGCGCATGGCGGCGGTGCCATCGCCGCGCTCGCTGGCCGCCTGCAGCGCGGCAAGGACACCATGCGCCCCGGCCTTCCGGCGGACCTTGCCGACCCGCTCGCCGCGGTGCGCCGGCTTTATGTCGACACCATCGTGCACTCACCCGAGGCCCTGGCCCTGATCCTTGCCGTGCTGGGTGAAGACAGGGTGCTGCTCGGCAGCGACTGGCCCTTTCCCATGGGCGCGCCCGACGACGCCCACGATATCGGCCACTTGCCGCAGGCGCTCCAGCACCGGTTGCGAGCGGAGAACGTGCACAGTCTGTTTGGGGAGCGGCTCAGGGGCGGCCAGGGCGAGGAGAGTTAGCGCGCGGCAGCGGTAGCGCCACCCGGATACGTATCCTTGTCACAGGCCTCGACCTGCGAGAACACAAGACACTTGCTCTCCGACAGGCGGCATGGCCAGCCCGATGGCCGTTCCTCTTGCAGAACTTGACGCGCACAAGGCGCTGGCCAGCCCGGTGCAACCCTCGATAGGAGCTCGCGGTGGGACGCGTCGCCAGTCCCTCGGCACGCGAACATAGGGCCTATATGCGGCGTGTCGTCGTGTCATCGAAGAGATGGATATTGTCCATCATCGGCTGCACGAAGAAGCGGGCACCGGCCGTGATGTCAACGCGCTCCCGGACATTGATCACAATCGCCTTGTCGCCCAGGGTGCCGAAGATCATCGTGTCGGACCCGGTAGGTTCCACCACTTCGGCGGTGACAGGGAGCCCGCTATCGGCCAGCACCAGGTGCTCGGGCCTGATGCCATACCGTACGGCTTCGACAGCGCCGGCGCGTTGACGCAGAACATCGGGCAGCGGCAGGAGGATGTCACGGTGCTGGACACCATGCTCGGTCAGCTTCCCCTCCAGGATATTCATGGCGGGGCTTCCGATGAATTGGGCAACGAAGACATTGGCAGGCGCGTCGTAGAGCTCGAGCGGTGGCCCCGCCTGCTCGACCACGCCGTCCTTCATCACGACGATCTTGTCGGCCATGGTCATGGCTTCGATCTGGTCGTGGGTAACGTAGATCGTGGTGGTGCGCAGGCGCTGGTGCAGGGCCTTGATCTCGATGCGCATCTGCACGCGCAGCTTGGCATCGAGATTGGAGAGTGGTTCGTCGAACAGGAACACCTTGGGGTCGCGCACGATGGCGCGGCCCATGGCGACGCGCTGGCGCTGCCCGCCCGAGAGCTGGCGCGGATAGCGATCGAGCAGGTGCTCGAGTCCGAGCGTTGCCGCAGCTTCATCGACGCGCTGGTCCGTCTCGGCCTTGGGCGCTTTGCGCAGGGAGAGCGAGAAGCCCATGTTCTCGCGCACGGTCAGGTGCGGATAGAGCGCATAGCTCTGGAACACCATGGCAATGTCGCGGTCCTTGGAGGGGACGAGGTTGACCACCCGATCCCCGATGACCACGTCACCGGAGCTGATTTCCTCCAGTCCCGCGATCATGCGCAGCAAGGTAGACTTGCCGCACCCCGAGGGACCGATAAGGATGACGAACTCGCCATCGGCAATATCCACGTCTACACCCCGGATGATCTGCGTGGTGCCGAAGGACTTGGTGACATTCCTGAGCGCAACGGAAGACATGGCAAACTCCGGACCGGGCTAAGCGATGAGGTGACTGCGCAGGATGTGCTGGTCGAGGCTGACGCCCAGGCCGGGTGACTGGGGCACGCGCACCTGCCCATCCTCCAACTGAGTGGAATCGCCCACCAGGGGCTGGCACAGCGCGGTGCGCAGCGGATTGTCGAACACCATGCATTCGAAGGTGCGGAAACTTTCGGCCGCCGCCGCCAGATGCAGGCTCGCCGCCACGCAGATACCGCCCGACCAGCCGACATGGGGCGCATAGGCGACATGGTGGGCGGCGGCCAGTTCGGCGATCCGCCACGTTTCGGTGATGCCGCCCGCCCGGGTCACGTCGGGCTGGATCATGCCCAGGCTGCGGTCGGACAGGGAATCCAGCGCCTCGCTGGCGACGAAGTCGCTCTCGCCTGCCGCGATGCGGATGGGCAGGTGCCGCGCCAGCTGGCGATAGCCCTCCCGGTCCTGCGGCACGATCGGCTCTTCGAAGAAGTCATAGTCGAGATCGGCCAGTGCGCGGCCGACCTGCAATGCCTCGGGCAGGTCATAGGCCCAGTTGGCATCGACGCCGAGCAGGGCATCGGGCGCGAGCCGGCGCACCAGGCGGGCTCGTTCGATGGCTTTGGGCACGTCGCGGCCCAGCTTCACCTTGATCTCCAGGAAGCCGGCCTGCAGCACATGCGCGACTTCGGCCTCGACGGTCGCATCGTCCAGCCAGTTGATGGATGACGCATAGGCGCGCACCCGCTCGCGGCCCATGCCGCCCAGCAGTTTGTGTACCGGTACGCCCGCCGCCTTGCCCGCAATGTCCCAGAGCGCGATGTCGATGGCGGCGATTGCCTCAACGACCTGTCTGCCGGGCCGGCCGGTCAGTGTGGATCGCATGCGTTTCCACAGACGCCGGCGGTCCTGCGCGTCCTCGCCGATCAGCCGCGGCACCAGCGCATCGGTGATGAAACGGGCATAGCCGACGGCGCCACTCCGGGCCAGCGCCTCCCCGATGCCGACGATACCGTCACTGGTCTCCACTTCGACGACGACGATTTCGAGCGCTTCCCACAGGGCCTGCGACGTCCGCTGGGCCTTGGGCAGCCGCGCGCAAGGGGTGGACACGGATGTCACGAATGACAAGAGGGGTGGAGGCGGCGCTCATCGCGTCAGCTCTTGAGATGGAGGGTAACGAGGACTCGCAGCGAGCTTCCCGCCTCGAAGTCGCAGGCCAGCCGCAGCCAGTTGCCGAACTGGCTGACCCTCGCGAAGGCGATGGCGTCGCGCTCGGAGGGCAGTTCGAAACTCGTGCCCTCGCGCACCCAGCGCATGCCATCGGGGGAGATTTCGACATGGGCGCGGCCCGGCTTGCCGACGGCAGGC
>NZ_DASWVV010000192.1:0-9691 GCF_036406155.1 Devosia sp.
GTGCGCCGCCGCGACGGCGACCTGGAACAGCTCGGCGAGCAGGGCGCGGGCGTCGGCGGCCGGCATCATGGCAGCGGCCGCACGCCGGGGGCCTGGCCGAGATTACCGCGGAACACCTGCGGCGGCAGCGGCGTGCGGCCGCGGATGATGTCGGCGCCCTTTTCGCCCACCATGATGGTGGGAGCGTTGGTGTTGCACGAGGGGATGCGCGGCATGATCGAGCTGTCGCACACGCGCAGGCCCTCGAGCCCGCGCACCTTGAGGTCGAGGTCGACCACTGCCATGGCGTCGGTGCCCATCTTGCAGGTGCCGACCGGGTGGTGGTCGGTCTTGGCGTTGGCGCAGCCGTATTCGAACAGCTCCTCGTCGGTCATGCGCTCGGGGCCGGGCAGGCGCTCGGCCAGCACGTAGGGCTTGAGCGCGTCCTGGCGCATGATTTCGCGAGCGAGCTTCAGCCCTTCGATCGACATCCTCAGGTCGTGCGGATCGCTCCAGTAATTGGGATCGAGCAGCGGCGCCGCCGCGGGATCGGCCGAGGCGAGGCGCACGGTGCCGCGCGAGCGCGGGTGCAGATAGGCGGAGTTGAGGGTGACGCCGGCATGCTTCAGCCGCGCGACGCCGGCCTCGATGCCGGAGCCGAGCCCGAGATGGAACTGGATGTCGGGCGTGCGCGAAGCGGCGTCGGCGTACCAGAAGCCGCCCGTCTCGAACAGCGAGGAGGCGACCGGCCCGGTACGGAAAAGGACGTACTGGATCCCGGCCCACAGCGTGCGGTGGAGCTTGGCGACGTTGTCGTAGGTGTGGTCGCCGGTGCATTCGGCGATGACGAACAGGTCGAGGTGGTCCTGCAAATTCTCGCCGACCCCGGGCAGGTCGTGCTGCACCGGAACGCCGACCGCGCGCAGGTGTTCGGCCGGCCCGATCCCCGACTGCAGCAGCAGCTTGGGCGAGCCCATGGCGCCGGACGAGACGATGACGTCGCGCGTCGCGCGGACGGTTTCGAGGCTCCGGCCGCTGGCGATCTCGACGCCGATGGCGCGGCCGCCCTCGAGCACGATGCGGGTGACGAAGGCGCCGGTGCGTACGGTGAGGTTCCTGCGCCCGCGGATCGGTGCCAGATAGGCCATCGACGCCGAGGAGCGGCGGCGGTTGCGCTGCGTCAACTGGTAGAAGCCGACCCCGGCCTGCTCGCGGCCGTTGAAATCGGGATTGTAGGGGATGCCAAGTTCCTGCCCGGCCCGGATATAGGCGTCGCAGATGGGCAGCGCCGAAACCGGCATGGAGACCCCGAGCGGGCCGCCATAGGCATGGTAGTCGTCGGCGAAGCGCTGGTTGTCCTCGGCCCGCTTGAAATAGGGCAGGACGCTGCGATAGTCCCAGCCGGTGCAGCCCTCCTCGGCGGCCCACAGGTCGTAGTCGGCGGCGTTGCCGCGGGTATAGAGCTGGGCGTTGATGGTCGAGCCGCCGCCCAGCACCTTGGCCTGGGTGAAGCGCAGGACGCGGTCCCGCATGTGTCGCTGCGGCACCGTCGACCAGCCCCAGCTGGCGACGCCCTTGGTCATCTTGGCGAAGCCGGCCGGCATGTGGAACAGCGGGTGCCAGTCGCCGCCGCCGGCCTCGAGCAGCAGCACGGAGACATCGGGGTCCTCGCTCAGCCGGTTGGCGAGCACGCAGCCGGCCGGGCCGGCGCCGGTGATGACATAGTCGTAGGTCATGGGTTTACTCATCGCGGTCAGAGCCGGGCGATGGCGAGGCCGCCATCGGCGTTGATCACCGAGCCGGTGGCGAAGGCGAAGCGGCCGCCGGCCAGGGCCGCGACGATCTCGCCGACATCGGCGGGCTCGCCCCAGCGCTTCATTGGCACGAGGCCTTCCGCGATCAGGGCGTCGTAGCGGGGGGCGCCGGGGGCGGTCATGTCGGAGCGGATGATGCCGGGACGCACCTCGAAGACGGAGATGCCGCTTTCCGCAAGGCGCAGCGCCAGCGCCTGCGAGAAGGCGGCGAGGCCCGCCTTGGTCAGGCAGTAGTCGATGCGCTCGGGCGAGGCCATCGTCGCCGACACCGAGGTGATGTTGACCACCGCGCGCGCATGGCGCGCGTTGCTGTCGGCCAGCATCGCCCGCAGCACCGCCTGGGTGAAGAACACCGTGCCGCGCAGGTTGGTGCCGACAATGGCATCGAAATGCCCAGGCTCGAGTTCGAGGAAATCGCCACGCCTGACCGAGGCCATGCCGGCATTGTTGACGAGGCAGTCGATGCCGCCGAAGCGTCCCGTGACAGCGGCGACGGTCGCGGCGTGACCGGACAGGTCGGCGAGGTCGGCGGCAAGATAGATCGCCTCGCCGCCCTCCGCGCGCAGCCCGGTCAGCACTGCGTCAGCCCCGTCGTCGTCGCCGGGCAGGCCGGTGAGGGCGAGATCGAAGCCGGCGCGGGCGAGGGCGCGGGCGATGCCGAGCCCGATGCCTTTCCGGCCGCCGGTGACGATGGCCACTGGGCGCGTCCTCGCCGTCATGCCGCAAGCTCCTGGCGCGTGATGTGGTCGGCGACGCGCAGCGCCTGCGCCGCGATGGTCAGCGCCGGGTTGACCGCGGCCGACGAGGGCAGGAAGCCGGCATCGACGACGAACAGGTTGGGGTGGTCGAAGGCCCGGCAATATGGATCGAGCGGCGCCGTCGCCGGGTCGCTGCCCATGCGCACGGTGCCGCACTGGTGCGAGGGGGTGCGCTTGTCGAAGGGCTTGGCGAGGATCAGCGGGAAGCCGGCGCGGCGCAGCACCTGCCTGAGCTTGCGCACCAGCCCCAGATGCGCCTCCCAGTTGGTGCGCTGCCATTCGAGCACGATGCGCTTGCCATCAAGGCGCACGCGGCTCTCGGGCACCGGCAGGTCCTCGCTCATGGCGTAGAAGTCGATGCCGTGCCGCGACACGTGGTCGAGCAGCGCTTCGGGCACCAGCCCGAGGCTGGACTTGAGGATGGCGCCCGACACCCGCCCGAGCAGCTGCACGTTGCCGAGCGGCAGCCCGCCCTCGCCGTCCGACAGGTAGAAATCGTTGAAGCCGAAGGTCTTCTGGTAGACCGCGTCGTTGCGGAACCACGGGGCCACGGCGATCACCGCCGAGGCGTTGTGGTTCATGAAATTGCGCCCGACCTGGCCGGAGCGGTTGGCGAGCCCGCCGGGATTGGCGCCGTTGGCGGAAGCGAGCAGCAGCACCGCCGACTGCACCGCCCCGGCGGCCAGGATGACCAGCCGGGGATGCATGGATCGGGCTTCTCCGTGCTGCGTGTAGCGCACCCCCGTGATGCGGCTGCCATCGCCGGCGGTGTCGAGCCCGGTGACCCTGGCGCCGGTTTCGAGGCGGACGTTGGGATGTACGAGCGCCGCGGCCAGCGCTGCCGTCTCCGCGTCCATCTTGCCGTCATTGCTGTTGGGATGGGCGTCCCACGGCGTCCGCCCCCGCGCCAGCCAGCGGTCGAGGTCGAGCCCCAGCGGCAGCGGGGCAGGGTGCAGGCCCTGGCGCTTCAGCTTCTCGCCGATTTGCGCCACCGCCGGCTCGTCGGGCACCGGCGGATGCGGGTAGCCCTGCGAATGCGGCGGCTCGGTCGGGTCGCCGCCGAGCGCGCCGCGCACCTCGTACAGCGCCTCCGCCCTGCCGTACCACGGCTCCAGTTCCTCATAGGGGAACGGCCAGGCCGGGGAGACGCCGCCCCGGTGCTCGAGGGCGCCGAAATCCTCGCGGCGGAAGCGGGTCAGCACGGCGCCGTAGAATTTGGAGTTGCCGCCGACATAGTAGTAGTTGCCCGGGTTGAAGCCGGCGCCTTGGGCGTCGAACCAGGTCTCCTGCGGCCGGAAGAAGCCGCGCTGGAAGATGGCGCGCTGGTCGCGGTTCTCGGGCCGATCCGCCAGCCGCTCCCCAGCCTCGAGAATGAGGATGGCGGCGCCCGAGGGGGCCAGCCCGGCGGCGATTGTGGCGCCGCCGATGCCGGAGCCGACGATGACGATGTCGGGGCTGGTGGGGAGCATCGGCTCAGGCGATCCGCTGCTGGCTCTGCGCGTCGAAGAACACGGCCTTGTCGAGGTTGAAGGCGAGCCGGGCGTGCTGGCCGGCCGAAACCGCCGCGTCGGCGCGCAGTCGCGCGATCACTTCCTTGCCGCCGAGCTTGGTTACGGCAAAGGTGTCGGAGCCGGCCGGCTCCACCACCTCGATCAGGCATTCGGCCTCGACCACGTGCCGCGCCGTGCGGTCGGCGCCGTCATGGTCGGTCAGCGCCTCGGGGCGGATGCCGAACATCACCTGCTTGCCGCCATAGGCGGCCAGCCCGTTGGCGCGTCCGCCGAGGGCGAGCCGCACCGGTTCGCCATCCGGGCGGTCGAGCACGATGGCGGCGTCGCCGCCGTCGGTTTCGATGCGGGCGTGCAGGAGGTTCATCGCCGGCGAGCCCATGAAATCGGCGACGAACATGTTGGCCGGGCTGTTGTAGATCTCGGCCGGCGTGCCGAACTGCTGCAGCGTCCCGTCCTTGAGCACGGCGATCTTGGTCGCCAGAGTCATCGCTTCGATCTGGTCGTGGGTGACGTAGACGATGGTGGTGCCCAGCCGCTGGTGCAGCCGCTTGATCTCGGTGCGCATGTCGACCCGGAGCTTGGCGTCGAGGTTGGAAAGCGGCTCGTCGAACAGGAACACCTGCGGGTTGCGCACCAGCGCCCGCCCCATGGCGACGCGCTGGCGCTGGCCGCCCGACAACTGGCTCGGCTTGCGGTCGAGCAGATGGTCGATCTGCAGGATCTCGGCGACTTCCTTGACGGCCTTGTCGCGCTCGGGCCTGGGCACCTTGCGCACCTCCATGCCGAACGAGATGTTGCCGCGCACGGTCATGTTCGGATAGAGCGCGTAGGACTGGAACACCATGGCGATGTCGCGCGCCGAGGGGTGCAGGCCGCCCACCGAGCGGCCGGCGATCTCGATGTCGCCTGCGGTGATCGGCTCGAGCCCGGCGATGGTGTTGAGCAGCGTGGACTTGCCGCAGCCCGACGGTCCGACCAGCACGAGGAAGCCGCCCTGTTCGATCTCGAGGTTGATGTCCTTGAGGATGGCGACCTGGCCGTAGGACTTGTGCAGGTGCTTGATGGCGAGAAACGACATTGGCTTATCCCTTCACGGCGCCGGACATCAGCCCGCGCACGAAGTAGCGGCCCGAGACGATGTAGACGATGAGCGTAGGCAGGGCGGCGAGGATCGCCCCGGCGAAGTGAACGTTGTATTCCTTGACCCCGGTGGAGGAGCTGACGAGGTTGTTGAGCGCCACCGTCATCGGCGTCGAGGTCACGTCTGAGAACGAGGCGCCGAACAGGAAGTCGTTCCAGATATTGGTGAACTGCCAGATCACCGAGACGACGATGATCGGCCCCGAGGAGGGCAGCATGATGCGCCAGAAGATCTGGAAGAAGCGCGCTCCGTCGATCTGCGCGGCGCGCACCAGTTCGGTGGGGAAGGCCTCGTAGTAGTTGCGGAAATAGAGCGTGGTGAAGCCCAGTCCGTAGACCACGTGCACCAGCACCAGCCCCCAGGTGGTGCCGGCCAGCCCGAGGATGCCGAGCACCCGCGCCATCGGGATGAGGACGATCTGGAACGGGATGAAGCAGGCCAGCAGCAGCATGCCGAAGACGAGGCGGTGGCCGGGGAACTGCCACTTGGTCAGCACGTAGCCGTTGAGCGCGCCGAGGACGGTGGAGATGACGACGGCCGGCACCACCATCAGCACCGAGTTGATGAAGTAGGGCCTGAGCCCGGTCGGCTCGACGCCGATCTGTGCCGTCGACCAGGCCGACAGCCAGGGCTCGATGGTCCAGGTGCCGGGCAGGTTCAGCATGCCGCCCTGGCGGATTTCCTCGAGCGGCTTGAGGGAATTGACCACCATCACGTAGAGCGGCAGCAGGAAGAAGACGGCGAACAGCAGCAGCGCCGCATAGATGAGGGCGCGCGTCAGCTTGCCCGCGGCGATGGCATTGGCGGGGGCGGTCGGGTGCATCAGCGCTTCCCCCCGCGCAGCTCGGTGTAGAGGTAGGGGATGATGATCGAGAAGATCATCACCAGCATGATGATGGCCGAGGAGGCGCCGATGCCCATGAGGTTGCGGGTGAAGGTGTAGGAATACATGAAGGTGGCGGGCAATTGCGTCGCCTGGCCGGGGCCGCCGCCGGTCAATGCGATGACGAGGTCGTAGGCCTTGATGGCGAGGTGGGCGAGCACGACGAAGGCGGACAGGAACACCGGGCGCATCAGCGGGATGATGATGCGGCGGTAGATGGTGACCGTGGAGGCGCCGTCGATCTGGGCCGCCTTGATGACCTCGTTGTCGACGCCCCTGAGGCCGGCGAGGAACATCGCCATGACGAAGCCGGCGGACTGCCAGACGGCGGCCAGCACCACCGTGTAGATGGCGAGGTTGGAATCCTTGATCCAGTTGAACGAGAAGCTCTCCCAGCCCCACAGGTGCATGGTGTTCTCGAGCCCGATGCCGGGATCGAGGAACCACTTCCAGGCGGTGCCGGTGACGATGAAGGACAGCGCCATCGGATACAGGTAGATCGGGCGCAGCGCCCCTTCGGCGCGGATCTTCTGGTCGAGCAGGATGGCCAGCAAGAGCCCGATCGCCGTCGAGATGGCGATGTAGAGCGTGGCGAAGATGGCGAGGTTGCTGAGCGAGCGGTTCCAGTGCGGCAGCGCGAACAGCTTGCCGTAATTCTCGAGGCCGACCCAGTTGTAGGACGGCAGCATCTTGCTGTCGGTCATCGACAAATAGCCGGTATAGACGATGAAGCCGTAGACGAACACCAGCACCAGAAACACGCTGGGGCTGACGACGAGCCGTGGCAACCACGCCTGCGCTTGCTGCTTGACGCTCACTGCCTGATCTCCCCCTGGGACGGCCCGGGCACGCCGCCGCACCGCCTGGCGGCGGCGAAGGCGTGGCCGGAAGGCGCGAGGCGGCCCGTGGGCCGCCCCGCATTTTCGCTTACTGCACCGCGGCCACGGCCGCGACGAGTTCCTGCACCGCCTCTTCCGAGGTCAGCTCGCCGTTGAACTGGCGGGTGACGACGTCGTAGATGGCGTTCTTGACCGCCGCCGGGTTGGCGTGGCCGTGCGCCATCGAGCCGAACAGCGTGCCGTTGGCATTGGCTTCGGCGAGGTCGGCGATGGCCTTCTTGCCGCAGGCGTCGAAATCGGTATCCGGCACGTCGGTGCGCGCCGGGGCCGAGCCCTTGACCACGTTGAAGGCCGACTGGAAGACCGGGCTCTCGATGGACGAGGCCATCTGCAGCTGCGCCGCCTTCTTGTCGGCGGAGACGTTGAACATGGCGAACTGGTCGGAGTTGAACGTCACCGCACCCTGGGTGCCGGGGAAGCGCATGCACACGAAGTCGGTGCCCGGCGTCTTGCCGGCCTTGATGAACTCGCCCTTGGCCCAGTCGCCCATGAACTGCACGCCGGCCTTGCCTTCGATCACCATCGCCGAGGCGAGGTTCCAGTCGCGCCCGGAGAAGTTGTCGTCGACATAGGAGCGGATGACGCTCATGCGGTCGAAGGCCTCCTTCATCTTGTCGCTGCCCAGCGCCGCCGGGTCGAGGTCGATGAAGGCCGCCTTGTAGAAGTCGGTGCCCAGCGACAGCGTGATGCCGTCGAAGATGGTCGCGTCCTGCCAGGCCTGGCCGCCATGGGCGACCGGGGTGATGCCCTGCGCCTTGAAGGCCTCGAGCAGCGCCACCAGCTCGTCCCAGTTGGTCGGCTCCTTGCCGCCGGCGGCATCGAGCGCGGCCTTGTTGATCCACAGCCAGTTGGTCGAGTGGACGTTGACCGGGGCGGCGATCCAGTGCCCGTCATACTTGGAGAACTGCTGCAGCGCCGTCGGGATGACCTTGTCCCAGCCCTCGGCATTGGCGATCTCGTCGAGATTACCGAGCGCCCCCTCCTTGGCCCAGTCGAGGATGTCGAAGCCGAGCATCTGCACGGCGGTGGGGGCATTGCCGGCGGTGACGCGGGCGCGCAGCACCGTCATGGCCTCGGTGCCGCCGCCGCCGGCGACGGGCATGTCCTGCCAGGCGATGCCCTTGGACTCGAGGTCCTTCTTGAGGACGTCGAGGGCCGCGGCTTCGCCGCCCGATGTCCACCAGTGCAGGACTTCCACGCTCTCCTGGGCGTGGGCGCCGCCGAGCGAGGCGGCCAGGATGGCCGCTACGGCGGTGGTCGTCAGGAACTTGCTCATTGGTATCCTCCCGTTTGGCAAGTTGCGGGGGCGAGGCTCGTGCCCCGCCTTCTCCTCCGGCCGGGATGCCCCGGCCGGTAGTCTAGCGCGGCATCCACCAGGCCGTGCGCGGCCCCAGGTGCATGTTGAGCGTCTTGGTCTCGGTGTAGTCCTCGACGGCGTGCCGTCCGAGCTCGCGGCCGAGCCCGGACTGCTTGTAGCCGCCGAACGGCAATTCGGCGGCGCCGTCCATGAAGGTGTTCATCCAGATGGTGCCGGCGCGCACGCGGCGGCCGACGGCGAGGCAGTCGTCCATGCTGGCGCTCCACACGCTGGCCGACAGGCCGTAGTCGATGGCGTTGGCGATGCGAATGGCCTCCTCGCGCTCGGCGAAGGTAAGCACCGACAGCACCGGCCCGAACACCTCCTCGCGTGCCACCGCCATCTCCGGCCGCACGCCGGTGAGGATGGTGGGCGCCATGAACTGGCCGCTGCCGAGGTCGAGCGCCTCGCCGCCGAGCGCGACTTCGGCGCCGCCGGCGGCGGCGCCCCTGACATAGCCTTCGATCTTGTCGAGATGCTGCGCGGTGATGATGGCGCCGACCTGGGTCGCCGGGTCGAGCGGGTCGCCGACGCGCACCGTCTTCGACACCTCGTTGATGCGCGCGACGACGTCCGCGGCGATGGCGCGGTGCAGGATCAGCCGGCTGCCGGCGTTGCAGCACTCGCCGGCATTGAACCAGGCGCCGAACACGGCGGCGTCGACGAAGGCCTCGAGGTCGGCATCCGGGAAGACGATCTGCGGGTTCTTGCCGCCCAGTTCCAGCGACACCTTCTTGAGCGTCTGCGCGGCGTTGGCCATGGTCAGCCGTCCCACCCCGGTGGAGCCGGTGAAGGAGATCATGTCGACGTCCGCATGCGTGGTGAGCGCGGCGCCGACTTCGGCGCCGGTGCCGACGACGATGTTGACGACGCCGGCCGGCAGGCCCGCTTCCATCAGGATCTCGCCGAGCACCAGGGTGGAGGCCGAGGTCAGCTCGGACGGCTTGACCACGGCGGTGCAGCCGGCGGCGAGCGCGAAGGGCAGCTTCTGGCTGACGATCAGGAACGGGAAGTTCCACGGCGTGATGATCGCCACCACCCCGATCGGCTCGCGCAGCACCACGCCGAGCGTGGCGTCGCCCAGCGTGTTGTAGCTCTCCCCGTGCAGGTCGCGGGCGAGCGCCGCGGCGTAGCGCCAGAGGTCGGCGCTGCCCGCGATCTCGCCTTTCGCCTGGGTGATGGGCTTGCCCGATTCGAGCGTATCGAGCCGCGCCAGCTCGTCCTGGCGCGCCTCGATGAGGTCGGCGGCCCGGAGCAGCACGCGCGACCGTTCGGCTCCGGTCAGGCGCGGCCACGGGCCCGCGTCGAAGGCGCGGCGGGCGGCGGCCACGGCGCGCTCGGCATCGGCC
>NZ_DASWVV010000193.1:0-5210 GCF_036406155.1 Devosia sp.
CGAATCCTTGCCGCGCGGGCAGACGGAGGCAGCGACAGCGCTTGGCATGCAATACTGGGCGCGTATCCGGCACGTCATCCTGCCGCAGGCGCTGCGCATAACAATGCCCGCGACCACCGGCTATCTTATTCAACTGATCAAGGGGACGTCCCTCGCTGGCATTATCGGGCTCACCGAATTGACGCGGTCGGGGCAGATCATCACGAACGCGACGTACCAGCCGATGATCGTCTACGCCATAGTGGCGGCTCTCTATTTCCTGATCTGTTGGCCGTTGTCGCTGTTCGAAGCTCGCCTAGCGCATCGCGGCGAACGGCCCACCCCGTCCGGGAGTTCCTCGTGAGGATAAGGCCGGCAAAGTCCCGGTGTTTCCCGTCTGGCCGGACGAACTACCGGATGCGGAGGTGGGCTTTCGCCGCCAGGACCGGGCATCAAGGCAAACACCACCCCGTTCCCGGACGAGGCGGCAGAGGTGCTGCCGGCAGCTTTTGCGAGGGAATTGACCGCAGTCTCCTACGGAGCACGGCGGTGCGGGGCCAGGCAAGGGGCGAATTGAAGACCTCCGCAGGAGCCGCATCCAGGCGCAGTCCGGCACGTCGTGACATCCCCGCCGCCGGCGCGGCATGGGGGATTGCCTGCCGCGGCTATCCGGAGCTTTCGGCATGAACGCGCCCATTCCTACCCTGTACTTCGAGGACAGTGGCGACGGGGCTCGTCCGGCCCTGCTTCTTGTCCACGGCCTTCTTTCGAGTCGCAACCACTGGCTGCCGAACATCGAACGGCTCGGACGGGCCTTTCGGCTAATCCGGATCGACCTTCCCGCGCACGGGCGCTCGCCGGGTGCCTCCGCGCCCGCCCTGCACCCCGACAATATCGCCGGCGCGCTCGACGCGCTCCGCGAGCAGCTGGGGATTGACAGGTGGTATATCTGCGGCCAGAGTCTCGGGGCAGGCATCACGCTGCGCTATGCGCTTGCCCGTCCTGATCGCATCATTGCGCAGGCCTTCACCAACGCCAATGCCGCGCTGAAGCCGCAACTCGCAGGCAGTGCACGTGCCGCCCTGCGGGATCGCGTCGATGGGATACGGCGGGGCGGGGCGGAGGCCCTTCGCAGGGAAGTGGTGCATCCGCGCCACGCGCGCCGCTTTCCCGATGACGTCCGCGAGGCTCTGTGCGCCGATGCCGACGCCCTCGATCCGGCCGGGGTCGCGGACATGCTGGAACATACGCTCCCCTATCTCGGGCTGGCTGACAGGCTGGCAGAGATCGCCGTGCCGACGCTTTTGGTCAACGGCACTTATGAACGCAAGTTTCAGCCACTGCGCGCCATGGCAGCCTCGGTGATTCCACGCCTTCGCGTTGCCGATGTGGCAGGCGGGCACTCCATCAACGTCGAAAACGCGGCCGGTTTCGACCAGGCCATCCTCGAACTGCCCGCACTTGCTGCGGGCCGACAAAGCTCGCGGAAGGGGAATCCATGAAGAGGCATAGGCGGCTCGCCGGCACCGCCCGCTACGCAGCAAAACACCCGCCCGCGCGGTGACAAGTGAGATCGACCTCTCGATGGCCTTCGGCGGTGTCTATCACAACCACACGTGGAGGGATGGGACCAGTGCCCATTGCGTCCGGTTCCTCGCTGGCGGCGACGGCCCTTCTGTGCTCCAACTGGTCTCGATATTCGAGGAGCTGGACGGCCACAAAAAAACGTTGGCAGCGTTTGCTCTGTCGTGATTTAGATCCGCGCGGAGCTCAAAGGTCGCGGGTCCGATCCTCATGCCCGGAAAGGCAAAGGCCACCACCACCTGCTGCCAGTGGAAGCCGCCGCGGGGACCCTGCACGACGTAGGCGTGATGGGGCCAGCGGTAGCCGTCCTGCGGGTCGTCGCAGAACTCAGCCTCCGGGAAGCGTTTGGCCACGACTGCCTTGAGTGCCTCAATGGCACGTTGCCCTTCGGCCTTTAGCCGCCGGGCGCGGTTCATTTCGCGCCATCGGCACCGGGCGCAGCAGTAGACTATTCCGCCAGTTGTCCCTACGACGTCGTCCAGCCGTTTCCCGGCGTCGTGCAGCGCGGTCGCCCTCCCAGCCGATCGGTTGCTGTCCTGCCGTACAGCTTCCGTACAGATTGACCCCGATGTTTCCGGCTTGTTCTGGCCCGTTAGCCAGCGAAAAGGCCCGGTGTCCCGCGCGGCCTATGTCCTCCGAAGGCAGAGGTCGTGAGTTCGAATCTCGCCGGGTGCGCCAAAGTTTCCGATCAGGACGTCTTCGAATTTCGGAACAAGCGCAGTCGCGCCGTCGCCGATCCATTGCTCCACGCCGGCCACCAGCAGCAGGCTGGCGCCGTGCCGGCCGGCCGCGGGACAACGGAGGCTCAGGTGCGCCGCGGCGCGGGCTGTAGGCCCGTCATGCGCCCCCGGCCGGCCCCTGCGTGCGCCGGGGTGACCCCGCTTCGCCGACCAGCCTGCGGATCGCCCTGGCGGCGCTGTGCGGCGTCGTGATCACTTGTATTGGCCCCACCCGGGCCTCGACGAGCGGCCGTGCGCGCGCCAGGGAGAACTGGCCGAGGATGATGACATCGGCCCCGGCGGCGCGCCGGCCCACGCACTCGGCAGCGAGGGCGTCGTGCCGCTCCCCGTCGCCCGCCTGCAAGGCGGCGAGGGCGCCGTCGATCAGGACCGTTTCGACCTCGATGCTCTTGCCCGCCGCGCGCGCCATCGCCTGCAGTTCGTCCTTCAACGCGTCCTGCGAGGGGCCGAACGTGACGGCGAGGAGCACGCGCGATCCGAGTTCGAGCGCTTCGGCGAACGCTGCTTCGTTCGGGCGGAGCACGGGAATCGGCGTGGTCAGCCTGGCCGCGTCGATGGCCGGGCCGAAGGCCGAGCAGGTGAACAGGATGGCGGCGGTGGACCCGCCGCAACCCGAGGTCGCTTCCGCATAGCCGGCAAGGGCGCGGAACCTTCGGGTCATCGCCTCGTCGAGGCGTCCGGCCTGGGCCCGATCGGCGGCCAGCGAGGTATCGAGCAGGTCGAAGCAATAGGCTCCGGGCCACACGTCTCCAAACGCCGCGCGGGCCGGGGCCACCGATTCTTCAAGCGCATGGATCAGGGCGATGCGGGGTCCCGTCACGACGCATCTCCGGGCCGTGCGGCGAGGGCGCGCAGCAAGCCCGCGTCGCGCTCGGCCTGCAGCTGCGCGACGGAGCGTCCGGCTGCCTCCTGCATGACGCCGTCGACGATGCGTCGGCACAGCTCGGGGGTCAATGTCGGGTTCCCGAGGCTGGCCCAGCGCCGTTCCTGGCTCGGCCCCAGATGCTCGAGATAGTGTTCGATCCCCCCGGCGCCGCCGCCGAGATGGTAGGCCATGTGCGCCCCCACGACCGACCAGCGCAGCCCCGGACCGTGCACGAGAGCCGCATCGACCGCGCTCACATCGGCGATCCCCTGGTCGACGATGTTGACGGCTTCCCGCCAGAGCGCCGAGGCGAGTCGGTTGGCAATGTGGCCCACGGCGTCCCGCGACAGCATGACGGTCTTTCGCTGCAGGCCGTTGTAGAAGGCCTCCGCCTTGGCCCGCACCGAGGCATCCGCGGCGTAGACTTCGACGAGCGGCATGAGGTGCGGCGGATTGAACGGGTGGGCGGTGATGAAGCGGTCGCGATGCCGCAGCTGCCGCGACAGCTCCGACCAGGTCAATGATGAGGTGCTGCTGGCGAGGATCGCGCCGGGTTCGGCACCGGCTTCGATCCGGGCGTAGAGATCGATCTTGAGCGGCACGGACTCCGGCGCATTCTCCTGGATCCAGAAGGCGCCCCGTACGGCGTCGTCGAGGCTGTCGGTTGTGACGATCCTGCCCTCCGCGTGCGCGCTCCGGCGCAGGACCCGTACCTGCTCCAGCGCCGCCGCGACGGAAGCCTCGAAGCCGGCCTGCCAGTTCGCGGCCGGATCCCAGGCCCTGACGTCAAAGCCGTAGCCGGCAAACAGCGCCGCCCAGCTCTGCCCGATCAGTCCGCAACCGATTACGGCTATCGTATTGTTCTGCTGCGCCATCTTGATCCGTTGCCCGGGAAATGCGTGCCCGTGGCGGCGAGCCTCGCCGATTCGAGACACCGTCCGGCCGGGATTCCGAGCGACTTCGGCCACCACCCGGACTCGTTCGGGTGCCCTGACGTTTGGTGCAGGTTTCGTGTCGGGTCAAGTCCGCGCCGGCCCCGCGCTGCATGATGGCGGCGAAAAAGTCATAAACATGAGATGATCGGTCATTGACGATTGCGACAATTGTGGCGACATACGAACATATAATTTGCCGCAGCACTTGATCACGGAATTGGCAAGCGAACGGCATATCGCGGTGGACCACCCGATGAGAGCGACAACGGTCGGGCCGGTCAGCCGAAATGAGCATTTGAAAGGTCGCCCGCATGAGCGAGGCTGTCTCGCCGACCCCGCTTTATCATCGCATCTATGCCGTGATGCGCGAGCGCATCGTCAACGGCTATTATCCCGGCGATGTCCCGGTCCCCAGCGAGGCCGAACTGGCCGAGACCTTTGCCGTGAGCCGCATCACGGTGCGCAAGGCGATGGAAATCCTCGCGGCCGAAGGCCTGGTGACGCGGGCACGCGGGCGCGGCACGTTCGTGACCGACAGGGCGCAGCAGAACCGGCTCGATCGCCCGGTCGTCTCCAACGTCAACGGGCTGTTCAGCTATCTCAACGCCGTGGGCAAGAGCACGCGGCTGCGGGTCATCAGCCTCGACCGCGGTGAGGCGCCGCCGCGCATCGCTGCACTGATGGGTGTCGCCCCCGACACCGAGGTGGTTCGCGCCGTGCGCATCCGCGACCTGCATGGCCGGCCCTATTCCCTGTCGATGGCATATCTGCTGCCGGAAATCGGCGCCGAGATCGGCGTGCAGGATCTGGCGCGGACCGACATGATCGACCTGGTCCAGCGGGCGGGTGCCAATGTCGAGCAGGTCGAGCAGGTGCTGACGGCCACGCTCGCCGACGAATATGCCGCCCAGCACCTGGAAATCCCCATTGGATCGCCGCTGATGCGCATGATCCGCGTGTTCGTCGATGCAAGGCTCGGCTCGTTCTATGTCGCCGAAATCCTCTACTGCGCGGACCGCTACGAATATCGGGTCGCACTGCGGCGCGAGCCGGGGCAGGGCTTCACCCTCGACGGCGGCCCGCCGCGCTGACGGGCGGGGCCGGCCG
>NZ_DASWVV010000194.1:0-20790 GCF_036406155.1 Devosia sp.
GGATGTTGAAAGTCGGCGGCGCGCCGGGGCGCGGCGGCGGGTGACCGAAGCGCATCTGCACGAGTTCGACGCCGTTGCCGGCGATCCGCAGTACCGGCCCGATGTCGCCCACGCGGATGTCATCCGCCCGCGGGAGGTCCCGTGCCGATTCGGACGAAGGCGGGCTGAGCTCGAGCGCACGGATGGCGGCGGCGTACTGGGCGTAGGCGACGTGCTGTTCGTAATCGTTGCACATATCAGCCCGGGGCGGCGCGCGCCGTCGAAACGCCTGCGGAGGCTAGTGGCCCGAGCCGGCGATGTTGACCATCCAGCTCACGCCGAAGCGGTCGGTGAGCATGCCGAAAGTGTCGCCCCATGGGGCCTTGGCCAGGGGCCAGCCGATGCTCGCGCCCTCGGATAGCTTGTCCCAGTAGCCGCGCAACTCGGCCTCGTCGTCGCCGCTGAGGGAGACCGAGTAGTTGCTGCCGGTCGTGTACGGCCTGCCCTTGGGGGTGTCTGCCCCCATGAGCACGAAGCCGTTCGGGCTGGTGAGCATGGCGTGCATGATCTTGGCGCCCTCGGCAGGATCCTGGCTCGCCTCGAATTCGGCAAAGGTGCTCAGGGTCAGCTCGCCACCGAAGACCGAGCGGTAGAACTCCATGGCCTGCCGGGCATTGTCGCGAAAGCCGAGATAGGGATTGAGACGGGTGGGCATGGCGAAGGCCTCCTCGTGCGCATGGCGGACGGGCCGCGCCCGCCGCGGTGATGGCGGCGCCAGGCGCCGCCGGATGGGGTGCTATTCGGCAGCGACGCCGGGCTGGGTGCGTTTGGGCAGTACCCAGTCGGGGCGGACCCAGTGGCAGGTATAGCCGCCCGGATGCTTGATCAGGTAGTCCTGATGCTCCGGCTCGGCCTCCCAGAAGGGGCCGGCGGGGGCGATCTCTGTCACCACCTTGCCCGGCCACAGGCCGGAGGCATCGACATCGGCGATGGTGTCCTCGGCGATGCGCCGCTGCTCGTCGGAGGTGTAGAAGATCGCCGAGCGGTAGCTTGTGCCGACATCGTTGCCCTGCCGGTTCTTCGTGGTCGGATCGTGGATCTGGAAGAAGAACTCGAGCAGGCGGCGGAAGCTGGTCTGTGCGGGATCGAAGATGATTTCCACCGCTTCGGCATGGGTGCCGTGGTTGCGGTAGGTGGCATCGGGCACATCCCCGCCGGAATAGCCGACGCGGGTCGAGATCACCCCCGGCTGGCGCCGGATCAGGTCCTGCGCCCCCCAGAAGCACCCGCCCGCAAGGATAGCGCGTTCGGTCGAAGCCATGGTCGTCCTCCGATGTGGGGTGAGGTTGCACCCAGATATAGGCTGTCGATGACCAATTTGCCATGGGGGCAGGCGGAACCGCGTGGCCCTGCCGGCCGTTCCTGCGGCACGGAACATGCTGGAGGGCAATCATGGGCATCGTATGGACGCTTATCATCGGCTTCGTCGCCGGGGCCGTGGCCAAGTTCATCATGACCGGCCGGAGCGGCGCCTCCGACTGGCTGTGGACGACGATCCTCGGCGTCATCGGCGCCTTCGTCGCCTCCTATCTCGGGCAGGCGCTCGGCTGGTACCAGCCGGGGGAGGGCGCCGGGCTGATCGGCGCGGTGGTCGGCGCCGTGATCGTGCTGTTCGTGTGGGGGATGCTGACCAAGAGCCGCCGCGCGTGAGCGGCAACAACGGGAGGAGACGATGGCGGACAACCGGGGCATGCCCTCGATGCTGGCCCTGCTGGGCCTGCTGGCCTTCGCTGGATATCAGAACCGCGACAAGATCGGCGACGTCCTCAAGAAGGCCGCCGGCGGCGACCATCCCGGCGAGCCGCCGGGCGAGGACAAGACCGGGCTCGAGCGGCTGCTGTGGGACCTGGGCGACGCGATCGGCGGCCGCGGCGGGCAAGGCGGTACCCTTTCGGGCGGGCTGGGCGACCTTATCGACCGTTTCCGCCAGTCCGGCCAGGGCGAGGTCGCCGACTCCTGGGTGCAGACCGGCCCGAGCCGTGGCCTGACCCCCGACCAGGTGGAGGCCGCCGTCGGCGCGGCCAATATTGCCGAACTGGCAAAGCGGACAGGCCTTTCGCATGGCGAACTCCTGGAGCGCCTCGCGACCCGGATTCCGCAGGGCGTCGACGAACTGACGCCGGAGGGGCACCTGCCGGCGGACGACGACGAGATGTTGCGCAAGGCCGGCGTCCGCCCGCCACCGGCCTAGGCAGCGCCTACGCCGCGCGAGTCAAGTGCAGGCGCCTGATCTCCTCGGCCACCAGAGCCTGGAGCATCCACAGATTGCGGTCGCGGATGCCGTGCTCTTCGAGCTTGCATACCGTGTTGTAGAGGTATTGGGCGCAGCTGCCCCAATGGCCGGCAGCACGGGCAACGGTCGCTGCCACGGCGGGCAGGGGCAGGCGCCCCGCATAGGCGGGGCCGCGCGGTGAGGCGACGAAGGCCAGTGCCCGTATCGGCCCCCGCGGCGTTGCCACCTGAATCCAGCGCGGCACGTTGGTCGCGGGGTTGCCGTCGGTCTCGCGCAGCAGCAGGCGCGTGACCTGCCCGTGATGATCGGCGTCGGGCAGGCGGTAGACCACGCCGGCGCAGGAACCGCCGCGATCGAGCGCCATCATCAGCCCTGGCACTTCGCGGGTGCCGCGCCAGCGCGTCAGCCGCATGCAGAAGCGCCGGTGCCAGCCGGGCGCCGTCGCCGGCACGTGCTCGACGTGCTCGACCTCGGGCTTCCAGATCAGCGAGCCGTAGGCGAACAGCCACAGCGGCGCCGGCCTGTGTGCGTCCAGCAGGCGCGCTGCGAGGCCGCGCAACTCGTCCTCGGTGGGATCGGGAATGCCCGGCAGCGGGCCTGGATCGGGTTCGGTCCGCTCGACGAGGGCGACAAGCTCCTCGGTCAGGGCCATCGGGAGGCGCGCGTGCGGCATCAGGATGTCTCCTGCCAGTCACGCCCCCCGGCGATCAACTCGTTATTGCGCCGCTGCAGCACCGGTGCAAGTGGACTCGTGATGCGGATTTGGGCACAAGCGGCAGCACGTTTGTAAGTTTGTGCCATTTCTGCAAAAGCAGGAAGCGGAGCACGCACCGACCCAATGCCCAGCGCCCGGGAGCCGCAATGAGACTCGCCTTCGTCATCCCCGCCTATAACGAGGAACTGCTGATCGGCAGGTGCCTCGGCTCCGTACTCGAGGAAATCGACCGCTGCGGGCGCGGCGCCGATATCGACGTCGTGGTCGTCGACAATGCCTCCACCGACCGCACCGCGGAGATCGCCCGCGGCTTTGCCGGCGTGCGCGTGGTGCACGAGCCGCACAAGGGCATCGTCCACGCCCGCAATGCGGGCTTCGAGGCGACCGACGCCGAACTCGTCGCCAATATCGACGCGGACACCATGGTGCCGCCCGGCTGGCTCGACATCGTCTTTGCCGAATTCGAGGCCGATCGGGAGCTTGCCGCACTGAGCGGGCCGTTCCGCTACTACGATCTCAGCCGGTTCCAGCAGGTGTTCGTGGCGTTGTTCTACGCCCTGATCTGGCTCGTCTACCTGCTCAATCGCTTCGTGCTGCGCATCGGCTCGGTCGTGCAGGGGGGCAATTTCGTATTCCGGCGCGAGGCGTGGACGCGGGCTGGCGGCTACGACCGTTCCATCGCGTTTTACGGCGAGGACGCCGATATTGCCGTGCGCCTCGCGCGCGTGGGCAAGGTCAAGTGGACCTTCCGGCTGAAGATGCTGAGTTCGGGGCGGCGCCTGGCGAACGAGGGAATGCTCATGACCGGCTTCCGCTACGCCCTCAATTTCCTGTCGGTGACGCTGCGAGGCCGCCCGGCGACGAAGGACTATACCGACATCCGGCCATAGGCAGGGAGCCGGGGGCGAAGCGGGATACAGCGGTGTCATCGCAAGCTCCTTGGGCAGCGGGCGGAAACGGGGCGGCGCGTGGCGCCGCGCTCAACGCAGGTTGTTGAGCAGCAGCGCCATGTTGAGGCCGTAGTCGGGGCCGCGGATTGCTTCGGGATCGACGCCGAGGTCACGCAGGGCGTAGTCGGGCAGGCGGGCCAGGTCGTGACGGCGGCGGCGCCGGGCCAGGTAGGGCGCGGCGAAGGCAGCGACGCGGTCGCGCGTGCGCCCGGGGCGGGCATGCCCGACAAGCGGGTGGCGCAGGGGCAGGTCGAGGGTGGTCATTGGCGGGAACTCCCGTGCTTGGCTGGTTGTGGGTGGCGGCTTCTTCCACTCCAGCGTGGGAGCGAGCGTGTGAACGGGCGTCGGAACGACGCCGCGGGCCGCTCACACGGGCGGGCGCTCCCCGGCCTTAAATCCTTGCGGAAGTCGTGCCATAAGGTCCGGCGCGCCGCCGGCGCCGGAGGGGCGGGCAGGCAGCTACACGTGGAGACGTTCCCATGAACGCCATCTTCTACCAGCTCCTCGGCAACAACCTCGTCGCCAACATCACCAACTTCACTGTCTGGTTCGCGGTGACGTTCTGGGTGTTCCTCGAAACCCACTCGGTGTTCGCGACCGGAATGATCGCCGGCATCTACCTGGTGTTCACGGCAGGCCTCGGCTTCTGGTTCGGCAGCCTCGTCGACCATTACCCCAAGACCCGGGCCATGGCCGGATCAAGCGTCGTGTCGCTGCTACTCTACGGCGCCGGGCTCGGGCTCCATGCCCTCGCTCCCGAAGGCAGTTTTGCGCGCGTCGACAGCGCCTGGCTATGGGCGTTCGTGCTCATCGTCATGCTCGGCGTCATCGTCGGCAACATCCGTTCGATCGCCCTGCCGACGCTGGTCACCGTGCTCATTGCCGAGGACAGCCGCGACCGGGCCAACGGGCTGGTCGGAATGGTGACGGGCATCGGTTTCCTCACCACCTCGGTGATCTCCGGCTTCCTGGTCGCCTATGCCGGCATGGCGGGAGTGATGGTGTTCGCCCTCGGGCTCACCGTGCCGGTGCTGGCCCATATCGCCCTGCTCAAGGTGGACGAGTCGCCGGGTGCGGCGGCCCCGCCGCCGGCGGAATCCACCGCGCCGCGGCGGGTCGACATCAGCGGCACGATCGCCGTCATTGCCGCGGTGCCGGGCCTGTTCGCGCTCATCTTCTTCGCCACCTTCAACAACTTCCTGGGCGGGGTCTTCATGGCGCTGCTCGACGCCTACGGGCTGTCGCTGGTTTCGGTCGAGGCCTGGGGGCTGCTGTTCGGCCTGCTGTCGACGTCCTTCATCGCCAGCGGCCTCCTGATCGCCCGCACCGGGCTCGGCCGCAACCCGCTGCGCACGCTGCTCGTGGTCAATGCCCTCGCCTGGGCGGTATGCTGCGTGTTCACCATCCAGCCCTCGATCTGGCTGCTGGCAGCGGGCTGCTTCGTGTGGATCTTCCTCGCCCCCTATGCCGAGGCGGCCGAGCAGACGACGCTGCAGAAGGTGGTGCCGCTCGAGCGGCAGGGTCGCGTGTTCGGCTTCGCGCAGTCGGTCGAGCAGGCGGCTGCGCCGCTCACGGCCTTCCTGATCGGGCCGCTCACCCAGTTCCTGGTCATCCCGTTCATGACCACGGGGGCGGGCGCGCGCACGATCGGGCCCTGGTTCGGCACCGGGCCCGACCGCGGCATCGCGCTGGTGTTCACGCTGGCGGGCGTCGTCGGCCTCATCGTCACCATCCTCGCGCTCAACTCGCGCTACTACCGCGACCTGTCGGCAGCCTATGCGCGGGCGCCAGCGGCGGGGGAGGTGGCCGGGCAGGGCGCCGCGGGTCGTTAGCGAAGACTTAATGCTTTGCCATAGAATCGATGCATCCGGCTGCTTGGTTCGCGGGGGCTGAACCGGCAGTGCTGCCGCGCCCGCCGGGCCGGCTCGAGTGTATGAGGCGTTTCATGTTCCGCGTATCCCCTCGCACGTCCCCCTCGCGTCGCTCCTTTCTTGTGGGAAGCGCCGCGCTGCTGCTGTCCGCCGGCGTGGCGCCGGCCCTTGCCCGCAGCCCGCAGGATTTCGTCGCCGGGCTGTGGCCCGCGGCCAAGGCGCGCGGCGTGTCGCGCCGCGCCTTCGACGCGGCGCTCGGCGATTTCACGCCGCTGCCCAAGGTCATGGACCTGACCCGCAAGCAGCCCGAATTCACCAGCACCGTGGCCGACTACATCGGCAAGCGGGTGACCGACGGCCAGGCCGCCAAGGGCCGGGCCAACCGCGGCGAGTGGACGAAGACGCTGGCCGCGGTCGAGGCGCGCTACGGGGTGCAGGCCGAGGTGCTGCTCGCCATCTGGGGGATCGAGACCAATTTCGGCGGCTTCATGGGCGGCACCAACACGGTGCATGCGCTGGCGACGCTGACCCATGGCGGCTATCGCGCCGACTATTTCGGCGGCGAACTGCTGACGGCGCTGAGGATCATCACCGACGGGCACATCTCCCCGCGCGAGATGGTGGGCTCGTGGGCCGGAGCCATGGGCCACCCGCAGTTCATGCCCTCGAGCTTCACGCGCTACGCCGTCGATTTCCGCGGCGAGGGGCGCGCCGACATCTGGAATTCGGTGCCCGATTCGCTGGCCTCGACCGCCAACTATCTGAAGTCGCACGGCTGGCGGGCGGGGGAGACCTGGGGCTACGAGATCGCGCTGCCACAGGGCTTCGACTATGCCCATGTCTGGGCCGGGATGCGGGCGAGCCTCGGCGACTGGCAGGCGGCCGGCATCGTGCGTGCCTCGGGCCGGCCGTTCCCGCGCCCGGGTGACGTGGCGCGGCTCTATCTGCCGATGGGTGGACACGGCCCCGCCTTCGCGGCGCTCGCCAATTTCGACGTCATCAAGCGCTACAACAATTCCGACAGCTATGCACTGGCGGTGGGGCACCTGGCCGACCGCATCCTCGGGGCAGGCGGGTTCGCCGCGCCGTGGCCGAACGATACGGCGCTCAACGCCGACGAGCGCCGGCGCGTGCAGGAGCGTCTGCTCGCCCGCGGCTACCAGATCGGCACGGCGGACGGGGTGATCGGCCCGAAGACGCGCGCCGCCGTGATGCAGTTCCAGGCCAGGGCGGGGCTGCTGCCCGACGGCCACGTCTCCGGGCGGCTGCTGGCGGCGCTGGGATAGCGTGGCGTCGGCCCGACGCGGACGCTGCCGCGGCGGGCCGGATCGGGGTCGGGCTAGAGGGCGGCGCCGTCGAGCCGGCGGATCAGCGTCTGCCGGTCCTCGGGCGAGCGCAGCCGGATGGTCATGGTTTCCGTCCTGATCGGGGTCTCGGGCGGCAGCTTGAAGGGCACGTCCGCGGCGTGCTGGCTGGCCCAGTCGGTGAAGCGACGCAGCTTGTTGCCGCCGCTGATCGGGAAGGTGAAGCTGTACTTGTAGGTCATTTCGTATCCCATGGCAGAGTCCGCCGGCCCGTGGAGCCCGCGCGGGGCGCGGCGGCTCGCGCCGGGGCGGCGTGAGGAAAGATCGGGGTTGCTTGGAGCTTTATCCTGGCGCGGCGCTTGCTGTCGCAGGTCGCCGCACCAGGCCATCAGCCTGCGAGCAGGCTGCCCTTGCGGATGGGATCGACGGTAAGGGTAATCGACGACATGGCCGGCATCCTCGCCATTGGGGCGGCTTTGTCAACCGGGGGGGCGGCCCGCTCCGGCCCGGTCAGTTGCTTTCGGCGAGGCCCGCGTCGATCCACCGCCGGATCAGCTCGATTTGCTCCGCCGGCAGGGGGTAGCTGAGGAACGGCATGCGCGGCAGGCTCTCACCGCGCAGGCGCCGGACCAGTTCGCTGCGGTCGGCGTCGCCGGGGAGCAGCACCGGGCCGTTGGTGCTTCCGGCCAGCGCGCCCTCGTAGGAATCGAGGCGCAAGCCGTGCGCCGCGCCCTGCGCCGCGTGGCACATGACGCAGTGCTCGACGAAGATGCCGGCGACGTCCGACCAGTCCGGGGGAGTGCCTTGTCCAGCGCCCGCAGCGGGCGCCGCGAAGGCGAGGAGGGAGGAAAGCAGCAGGAGGAACCTCAGGCTCATGCAGGGCACCGCGGGTTCGAGCATTGGTCCATTGTGGCAGGCCGCATGCGGTAACGATAGCGCCCGCCGTGTCCGGCAGGAAGTGTGTTCGGCCCGGCGACAAAGGGTCGGGAGAGGCTATACTTGTCGTTACTGCATTTCAGATCGTGTTATGCTTGCCACGGCCACTGCGGACATTCCGCTCGCGGTGTCGTCCCTGGGAGGAAGAAGTGAAAGCACTTGCTGTTCTCGCGCTGATGGCTGCGTGTGCCCCGGCCACCCTGTCCGCCGCCGAGGTCGACCTCGACCAACTGCGCGACATCGTCTCGAAATACAAGGATATCAACGTGGCGCTGGCGGACGGCTACATCACGCCCGACAACCATTGCGTTTCGGCCGCCGGGGAAGGGCTGCCGCCCGAGCTCGGCGCCATGGGCATCCACTATATCCACCCCGCCCTGCTCGAGGTCACGGCGACTGAGCCGCGGGTCGACGGCAAAGGGACGCATACCGACTGGATGCGGCCGTCCATCCTGATCTACGAACCACAGGCCGACGGCTCGCTCGAGCTGGTCGCGGTCGAGAACCTCGTGTTCGAGGCGGCATGGAACGCGGCGGGGAAGAGCGAGCAACTGGTCCTCAACGGCCGCTCCTGGGACCACATGGCCGACGACGCGGCGACGCCGGGCGACGAGGCGCACGGCTTCACGCCGCATTACGACCAGCACGTCTGGCTGTTCCGCGAGAACCCGATGGGGGTGCTGATGCCGTTCAACCCCAACGTGACCTGCGAGCACGCCAGCCACTGAGCTGGGGCGGGGCTGGGGGGCTGGGGGCGGTGCCGCGCCCGTTGCCGCCCCCTCCACCACGCTTCGCGTGGTCCCCCTCCCCCGCGCGGAGCGCGGGAGAGGATGCCCGACTGCCGACCTCCCAGTCAGGCATCCTCCACCGCGAAGCGGGGGAGGGGGACCGGCGCTAGCCGGTGGAGGGGGCGGTAGCATCCCCAGCGACGGAGCCGTCATCCCTCGGGGGCGCGGAGCGCAACCCGAGGACCCAGTGGGAGGGGCGGGAGGGGGACGGTTGCGCCACCGACGTGGCGCGAAGTCTGGGTCCTCGCGACCGATCCTCGGGTCAAGCCCGAGGACGAGGATGACGTTCCGTGGGGGGCGCAAGGAGAGAGGGCCGCTACGCCTCACCTACTGGCCCGGAATGCTCGGGTCACCGCCGAGGGTGGGGTGCCGGGCGAGGCGCATATGCATCGGGACCTCGGCTCCTTACGCACACCTGCGCCTTGGCGCGAGATGTGCTGGTCGCCCACCGCGTCACGCCGGCGTGCGCACCGCCGAACGCAGAGTCATGTCGCGGCGTCCCATGAGCAGGCCCTCGATGGAGACATCCTCGTCGAGTTCTTCCCAATGGAGCCCGAAAGGACTGATCTCCACCGCCTGCCGCTGCGCGGGGCTTGCCTGCTGCAGCCGGGGAAACCAGGCGAGCGGCGCGCCGATCGTGCGCCCGTCGTCGAGGTCCACCCACAAATGATCTTCGTCGAAACGAACGTCAGTCGCCGAAGTGCTCATTCCACGCTCTCTCAATTTCGGCCCGATACTCTCGGACCATCGCAAGAATAGCACTCTGCTCCCTGGCGTTGAAGCCGAGGCTTTGCGCGATCGCGGGTTCCGGCTTGAGCCGGACCTTTGCTTCTGCGCCTGCCTTGCGCACGTGTACGTGCACCGGCTCGCGCGGATCTCCCTCGTTGGAGTAGAAGAAGACCCGGTACCCGCCGCGCCGGAAGACGAGAGGGCTCACCCCTCAGCTGCACCCCGTCGTGCTTCCGCACGTGTCGCACTTCAAACACGTGCCGTTCCGTACCATCGTGAAGTTGTGGCACTCTGTGCACTGGTCGCCGGTGTAGCCTTTCATCTGCGCTTCGGCGCGCAGCTGGCCGGCGTCCTTGGCCGTGGGCGGGGAGGGGATGGGCTCGAGTTCGGCCTGGTTGAGCGCCGTGGCCGCCGGCTCGGCCTTGAGCGCGGTCGAGGACTTGAGGGCTGCCAAAGTCGTCGACTGCAGCGCCGCCACGGGGCCCGGCGTCAGCGCGTCGCGGGCGACCAGCATGAGGTTCTGGTTCTTGACGCGCCCGCGCGTCATGCCGCGGCTGACGAACTGCGTCGCCGAGACCGGGGGCGGGGCGGAGGCCGGCTCGCGGATCGCCTTGTCCTCGGCCACGCCCTTGCCGATGGTGGTGGAGGCGGCGTCGGGCGTGACGTGCGCGAGGTCGGTGCGGTCGAGATAGGAGATGGCGAGCTCGCGGAACACGTAGTCGAGGATCGACGTCGCGTTCTTGATCGAGTCGTTGCCCACGACCATGCCGGCCGGCTCGAAGCGGGTGAAGGTGAAGGCCTCGACATATTCGTCGAGCGGCACGCCGTATTGCAGGCCGAGCGAAATGGCGATGGCGAAATTGTTCATCATGGCGCGGAAGGCGGCGCCTTCCTTGTGCATGTCGATGAAGATCTCGCCCAGCCGCCCGTCGTCGAACTCGCCGGTGCGCAGATAGACCTTGTGACCGCCGACGATCGCCTTCTGGGTATAGCCCTTGCGCCGGTTGGGCAGCCGCTCGCGCTCGTGCACGAATTTCTCGACGATGCGCTCGACGATCTTTTCGGCCACGGCCGGGACGCGCTCGGCGACCGGGAGCGCGGCCAGGGCTTCGGCGGCGTCCTCGTCCTCCTCGTCCTCGTCGGCGAGGAGCGAGGCGTTGAGCGGCTGGCTCAGCTTGGAGCCGTCGCGGTAGAGGGCGTTGGCCTTGAGCGCCAGCCGCCAGCTCAGCATGTAGGCCTCTTTGGCGTCCTCGACGGTGGCGTCGTTGGGCATGTTGATGGTCTTGGAGATGGCGCCCGAAATGAAGGGCTGCGCCGCCGCCATCATCAGGATGTGGCTCTCGATGGAGAGGTAGCGCTTGCCGATCTTGCCGCACGGGCTGGCGCAATCGAACACCGGCAGGTGCTCGGGCTTGAGGTGGGGCGCGCCCTCGAGCGTCATGGCGCCGCACACGTGGATGTTGGCGGCGTCGATGTCCTTCTTCGAGTAGCCGAGGAAGGCGAGCAGGTCGAAGGCAGGATCGGCCAGTTGCGCGTCGGTGACGCCCAGCGACTTGAGGAAATCGGCGCCCAGCGTCCACTGGTTGAAGATGAACTTGACGTCGAAGGCGGCGGCGGCGGCCTTGTTGAGCGCCTCGATGCGATCGGCGGGGAAGCCCTTCTGTGCCAGCGTCGCGGGATTGATGGCCGGGGCCTGGTTGAGGTTGCCGTGGCCGACCGCATAGGCCTCGATCTCGGCGATCTGGGATTCCGAATAGCCGAGCGTGCGCAGCGCCGGCGGCACGGCCCGGTTGATGATCTTGAAGTAGCCGCCACCGGCGAGCTTCTTGTACTTGACCAGCGCGAAATCGGGCTCGATGCCGGTGGTGTCGCAATCCATGACCAGCCCGATGGTGCCGGTGGGGGCAATCACCGAGACCTGGGCGTTGCGGTAGCCGTGCTTCTCGCCCAGTGCGAGAGCTTCGTCCCATACCGCCTTGGCACGGGCCGACAGTTCGGCGTCGTGCAGTGACGCGTGGTCGAGCGCGACGGGGTTGATCGACAGGCTTTCGTAGGCGCCGTCGGTCTCGCCATATGCGGCCCGGCGGTGGTTGCGAATGACGCGCAGCATGTGGCCGGCGTTGCGCTTGTAGTCCTTGAACGGGCCGAGTTCACTGGCCATGCGGGCCGAGGTGGCGTAGGCCGTGCCGGTCATCACCGCGGTGATGGCACCAGCGATGGCGCGCCCCGCGGCGGAATCGTAGGGGATGCCCGAGGTCATCAGCAGCCCGCCGATATTGGCGTAGCCGAGCCCGAGGGTACGGTATTCGAAGCTGCGCTCGGCGATGGCGCGCGAGGGGAACTGCGCCATCATAACCGACACCTCGAGCACGATCGTCCACAGCCGGCAGGTGTGCTCGAAGCCGGCGACGTCGAAGCTGCCGTCGGCATTGCGGTAGGGCAGCAGGTTGATCGAGGCGAGGTTGCAGGCGGTGTCGTCGAGGAACATGTATTCCGAGCACGGGTTGCTCGCGACGATCGGGCCGGCCTCGGGGCAGGTGTGCCACTCGTTGATGGTGGTGTGGTACTGGATGCCCGGATCGGCCGAGGCCCAGGCGGCGTAGCCGATCTGCTCCCACAGTTCGCGCGCCTTGAGCGTCCTCGTTACCTTGCCCGAGATGCGGCCCTTGAGCTGCCAGTCCCCGTCGGTCTCCACCGCCTTGAGGAAGTCGTCGGTGACGCGCACGGAGTTGTTGGAGTTCTGGCCGGAGACGGTGAGGTAGGCCTCGGAGTCCCAGTCGGTGTTGAAGACCGGGAACTCGAGGTCGGTGTAGCCCTGGCGGGCGAACTGGATGACGCGCTGGATGTAGTTCTCGGACACCAGCGCCTTCTTGGCGGCGCGCACCTCGCGCTTCAGGGCCGGGTTCTTCTGCACGTCGAAGCAGTCGTCGCCATTGCCTTCGCAGTTCACCGCGGCGCGCATGATCGCCTTGAGGTGCCGGCTGACGATCTTCGAGCCGGTGACGAGGGCGGCGACCTTCTGCTCCTCCTTCACCTTCCAGTTGATGTATTCCTCGATGTCGGGATGGTCGATGTCGATGACCACCATCTTGGCGGCGCGGCGCGTCGTGCCGCCCGACTTGATGGCGCCGGCGGCGCGGTCGCCGATCTTCAAGAAGCTCATCAGGCCGGAGGACTTGCCGCCGCCGGAGAGCCGCTCGCCCTCGCCGCGCAGCTTGGAGAAATTGGTGCCGGTGCCGGAGCCGTACTTGAACAGGCGCGCCTCGCGCACCCACAGGTCCATGATGCCGTTCTCGTTGACGAGATCGTCATTGACCGACTGGATGAAGCAGGCGTGCGGCTGCGGGTGCTCGTAGGCCGACCTGGACTGCACCAGCTTGCCGGTGAACGGATCGACGTAGAAATGGCCCTGGCCGGGGCCGTCGATGCCGTAGGCCCAGAACAGGCCGGTGTTGAACCATTGCGGCGAGTTGGGCGCGACCCGCTGGGTGGCGAGCATGAAGCACAGTTCGTCGAAGAAGGCGCGCGCATCCGCCTCGCTGTCGAAATACTTGCCCTTCCAGCCCCAGTAGGTCCAGGTGCCGGCCAGCCGGTTGAAGACCTGGCGGCTGTCGGTCTCGGAGCCGTAGCGCTCGGCCTCGGGGAGCTTGGCGAGCGCCTTCTCGTCGGGAACGGAGCGCCACAGCCAGGAGGGCACGTCGTTTTCCTCGACGCGCTTCAGGACCCTGGCAACGCCGGCCTTGCGGAAATATTTCTGCGCGATGATGTCGGCCGCGACCTGGCTCCAGGAAGCGGGGACCTCGATGCCGTCGAGCTTGAACACGACCGAGCCGTCGGGGTTGCGAATCTCGCTGGTCGTCGAACGGAACTCGATGCCGGCGTACGCGCTTGCATTGGCCTTGGTGTATCTGCGTTCGATGCGCATGCTCTATAGATTCCCCAAATGACGCGGACGCAATAGCGCCGCTGCCGCAATCACGGCTTCGTTCCCAGAAGTCTGACGCTTCCAACCTTGAGGATCCGGTTTGCCTCCGGACCCTCGGAATTGCCCCGGCCCCGGTCCCGGACCGGTCTGCTGCCGGCCTTTCTCCGAGGGCGTGCCGCCTCGCCCGATGGGGCGATGCAACTCTGAAAACCTCTCGCCTTTTGCCGAGTCGGTCAATCGGGCCGGATCGCGGAAAGGGGCTATCCCTAGTGAGGAAGCGGCCGTCCGACGCCAAATATAGTATATCACATGTGAATTGCGGGGAAAACTCGCAAGTCCGATTCGAGGCGGCCGGCAGCATTTTTCGCGCTCGCGGCACCGGCCGCGAGGGAGGTGGCGGCCCTCACACCCGCGCGAAATCCGCCTTTCCCGGGTCGACCTCGCGTGACACTTGAAATGAACTTCTGGCGCCAGCGCCGGCAGCCCAGAAGGCGGCCTCGCGCCCAAAGCCTGTCAAGCGCATTATTTCGGGTGCCATTTTTGCGGCCGGACCGGCGCCCGCCGCAGCGCCGCGGTGCGCCGATTTCGCGCTAGGCGCCCGCGGGGGAAGGTGCTAGAGGCTAGCGCACGGTGCGGGCGCTTCCGGTCCGCGCAGAACGGGCATAGCGCATGAAAGACTTCCTGATCGAAATCTTCGCCTGGTGGCGTGGCAACACCTGGGGAACGCGCCTGTGGACGGCGCTCAACGGCGTCTTCGTGGGAACCGACGAGTTCGGCAACCGCTACTATCGCTCGCGAAAGATCGGGGCCAACGGCCGGGAACGGCGGATGGTGATCTATGCCGGCGGCCTTGCGGAGGCCTCGACGATCCCGGCGGGCTGGCATGGCTGGATGCACTACCGCACCGACGTGCCGCCGACCGAGGAAGGCTACGTACCGCGCAGCTGGGAAAAGCCGCACCGGCCGAACCTGACGGGCACGGCGGCCGCCTACCGGCCGCGCGGCAGCCTGCTGGCCGAGGGCGAGCGCCCGCGCGTCACCGGGGACTACGACGCCTGGTCGCCCGAATAGTACGGCCGTTCACTTTTCCGATGCAGTCGCTGCGCCAGACGGCACTGTGGCTTGCGGCAATGGCCCTGTGCACCGCTGCCGGGCCCGCCGCCGCCGAGACCATCGCCAATCCGGTGGCGGCGTTCTCCGGCCTCGACAAGATCACCGGCCGCATCACCAATTTCGATGTCTATATCGACGAGACCGTGCAGTTCGGCGCGCTGCAGATCACGCCGCGCGTCTGCTACTCGCGGCCGCCGACGGAGTCGCAGCGCACCTCGGTGTTCCTCGAGGTCGACCAGGTCAGCCTCAAGGGCACGGTTACCCGCATCTTCACCGGCTGGATGTTCGCCGACAGCCCGGCGCTGCACGCCATCGACCACGCCGTCTATGACATCTGGCTGATCGACTGCAAGCAGACGACGGACGTGCCCCCGCCGGCCGCCACGAGCCCGGCGCCAGCCGACAGCAGGGGCTAATCGCCCCTCAACCGGTCGCCGGCGGACCTTTCCGACCGTGTTCGAGGGCGAAGAAATCGCCCTCGGTGGCGAGGGCCTCCGCGAGGCGCGCCTCGTAGTCTTCGCGGGCGATTTCGATGCCGCCGAAGCTGCGCAGATGGTCGGTCACGAACTGGGTGTCCAGCAGCCGGTAGCCGCCGGCGCGCAGGCGTTCGACGAGGTGCGCCAAAGCGATCTTGCTGGCGTCGGTGCGGCGATGGAACATGCTCTCGCCGAAGAAGGCGGCGCCGAGGGAAAGGCCGTAGAGGCCCCCGACGAGATCGTTGCCGTCCCAGACTTCCACGGTATGGCAGACGCCCCGCTCGAACAACTGGCCATAGAGCCTGCGGATAGTGCCGTTGATCCAGGTCGCCTCCCGGTCGACGCCGGCGGTGGCGCAGGCCTCGATCGTGGCTTCGAAATCGGTATCGACCAGAATCGAGAAATTATGGTGCTTCAGCCGCTTGCGCAGGCTTCTTGAGACGTGGAACGCCTCCAGCGGGAGGATGCCGCGGTGCTGCGGGCTCACCCAGAACAGGTCCGGCGAGCCGGCGTCCTCTGCCATGGGAAAAATACCGGCCTGGTAGGCCCGGATAATGAGTTCGGGCGTCAGGTCGAGGGCAAACGGATCGCTCTTGCGGGACATGGCTGGAATATGGGCCGCCCGCGGAGGCGAGACAACCGCCAAACGGGCGGCAGGACGCCGCGCCGCAGGGGCCGCGCGTCAGGCCTTGCTCTCGCGCAAGTATTTCTCGAGCCAGTGGATGTCGTAGTTTCCGGCGATGATGTCGGGTTCCTTGAGCAGCCGCTGGAACAGGGGAAGCGTCGTCTTGACGCCGTCGACGACGAACTCGTCGACGGCCCGACGCAGCCGCTGCAGGCATTCGGTGCGGGTGCGGCCGTGAACGATGAGCTTGCCGATCAGGCTGTCGTAGTAGGGGGGGATCGTGTAGCCCTGATAGACGGCGCTGTCGACGCGGATGCCGACACCCCCGGCCGGATGGTAGAAGCTGATCTTGCCGGGTGAAGGGGCGAAGGTCTGCGGGTCCTCGGCATTGATGCGCACCTCGATGGCATGGCCGAAGAACGTCATGTTCTCCTGCTTGAGCGACAGCTCCTCGCCGGCCGCCACCAGGATCTGCTCGTAGACGATGTCTGTCCCGGTGATGCGCTCGGTGACCGGATGCTCCACCTGCAGGCGGGTGTTCATCTCGATGAAGTAGAAGTTCCCGTCTTCGTACAGGAACTCGACGGTGCCGGCGCCCGCATATTTGAGCTTGCGCATGGCGGCGGCGCAGATCTCGCCGATCTCGAGCTGCTGCTGCATCGGCACTGTGGGAGCGCTGGCCTCCTCCCAGACCTTCTGATGCCGCCGTTGCAGCGAGCAGTCGCGCGTGCCCAGGTGGACGGCATTGCCGCGGCCATCGCCCATCACCTGGACTTCGATGTGGCGCGGCTTGGCCAGGTATTTCTCGATATAGACGGAGTCGTTGCCAAAGGCGGCCTTTGCTTCCGTCCGTGCGGTGGACAGGGCGATGGCCATCTCCTCGTCGTCGTAGGCCACCTTCATGCCGCGCCCGCCGCCGCCGGCGGTGGCCTTGACCAGCACCGGATAACCGATCTCGTGCGCCAGCGAGCGGGCGTCCTCGACGGTCTTCACCTCGCCTTCCGAGCCGGGCACGACCGGGATGCCGAGTTCGACGGCCGTCTTCTTGGCGCTGATCTTGTCGCCCATGATCTCGATGTGGCGGGCGGACGGGCCGATGAAGGTGACCTTGTGTTCCTCGAGGATGCGGGCAAACCGCGCATTCTCGGAGAGGAAGCCGTAACCGGGATGGACCGCGTCGGCCTGGGTGATCTCGCAGGCGGCCAGGATCGAGGGGATGTTGAGGTAGCTGTCGCGCGCGGCGTTGGGGCCGATGCACACGCTTTCGTCGGCGAGACGGACATGCATGGCGTTGGAGTCGGCCACCGAGTGCACGGCGACGGTCTGGATGCCAAGCTCCTTGCAGGCCCTGAGGATACGAAGCGCGATCTCGCCCCGGTTGGCGATGAGGACCTTGTTGAACATGGCTTCGGCTTACTCGATGACGACGAGGGGCTGGCCGTATTCGACCGGCTGGGTATCTTCGACCACGATGCGCGTGACCGTGCCGGAGCGGTGCGCCGGTATCTGGTTCATGGTCTTCATGGCCTCGATGATGAGGACGGTCTGGCCTTCCGAGACGCGGGCGCCGACGGTGACGAAAGGCGGCTTGCCCGGTTCGGGCGCCAGGTAGGCCGTGCCGACCATGGGCGAGGTCAGCGTGCCGGGATTGGTCGCAAGATCGTCGGCCGGCAGCGAGATGTTGTTGGCGGCACCGGTCGGCGCGGCCGGCGCCTGGGCGGCCGGGGCAGGGTGGGGCGCTGCCGCCGGCACGGCGATCTGCTGCACGGGAGCGGCGTAGGAGCGCGTCACCCGCACCCGCAGGTCATCGCGCTCGATTTCGATCTCGGCAAGGTTCTGCTCGTTGAGCAGTTCGGCGATGGAACGGATGAGGTCCTGGTCGGACTGGGAAGACGCCTTGGTCATGTGTGCCTCTTATAGTTATTTGGCCAGCGCGTGCAGGGCCAGGCCGTACTCCGGGCCCCGGGCCCGCAGATGTCACCCGTCGCCACTGGGGGAGATCTGCCATGGCACGTGCCTTCTGCACCGGGGTAAATCCCCGGCGCAAGCCCGACTATACGAAATGCACGAAAAAGGCAAAGAAAGCCGCTGCCCTGCGGCGGCCGGCGCCTATGTTCCCGAGGCAAGCGTGGCGTCGCAGGTGGGCTTGCCGCAGGCGCGCATGTTGGCAATGCGCAGACGCAGTTCCTCGAGCCCGATGGCGCCCGGGATGATCTCGTCGCCAATGATGAACGTGGGGGTCCCCGAGACGTTGAGGGCCCTAGCCAGCTGATGGTTGCGCGCAAGCACCTCGCTCACTGCGGGCGTGTCCATCTGCAGGCGCAGCTCGACGGGGTTGAGCCCCAGCTTCTGTGCCGCCGCGAGGGCGGCCTCGCCGGTGACCTGGCCGCGGCCGGTGAACAACTGCTCGTGGAAATCCCAATAGTCGACTTCGGCCTGTGCCACCAGCACGCCGACCCGGGCCGCCTGCTCGGACTCCGGCGAAAGGATGGGGAATTCCTTGAGGATGATCCTGAGATTGGGGTCTTCGGCAAGCAGCGTCGCCACGTCGGGCAGCGACGAGCGGCAATAGCCGCAATTGTAGTCGAACATCTCCACCAGGGTGACATCGCCATCCGGGTTGCCGAGCACGACGTTGCCCGGATCATCGTAGATCTGCGCCTGCAGGGCGTTGAGCGCGTCGCGCGCGCGCGCGGCCTCGGCGGCACGAACCTCGGCCCTGAGGGCATCGGACACACGCTGCAGGATGGACGGGTTCTCGAGCAGGTAGCTTTCGATCATCGGGTTGAGCGTCGCCGGATCGAGCTTCTGCCCCGAATGCGGCGGGGTGTCGCCTTCGGCCAGGATGTCGGCCACGATCGTGCGGATCGCCGAGACGTCCGCGGGGTGCGCCGGCGCGGCAAGCGCATCGTCGACGATGGCCCGGACCGCCGCCTCGTCGAGGCCGGCATTGGAGGGGCGAATGAGCGCATAGGACAGGCCCGCGCCCAACAACAGGACGGTCGCGGCGAGAGCAATCGTGAGGCGCGGCATCGAAGACTCCGTGGGCAGGCTGGCCAAGATGCCACCCTATAGGCCGGATCGGGGCCGCAGCGTAAGCCGGATGAACGCCGCATCATCAAATCTAGTTGAGCCGCGCGCCGCTTCGGGCTAGCGCTTCGCGGCGAAGCAGACGGCAGAAAGCGGAGCGCGCGGGTGAGCGACAGCGGATCGACGGTCGGGTTGCGGCCGTTCCATGCCATGGAAATCCTCGGCCTCGCCAAGGCACTCGAGGCCGAAGGGCGCGACATCTGCCACCTCGAAGTCGGCGAGCCGAGCGCGCCGCCAGCCCCGAAAGTGCTGGAGGCCGTCGCCGCGGCGCTGCCCGACCCGCAGAAATACACCCATGCCAAGGGACAGATCGAACTGCGCGAGGCGCTGACGCAGTATTATCGCGAGCAGCACGGCGTCGAGGTCGAGCCAAACGACATCATGGTGACCATGGGCTCGTCGTCAGGCTTCATCCTCGCCTTCCTCGGCGCGTTCCAGCGCGGCGCGCGGATCGCGGTGACGCGCCCCGGCTACCCGGCCTACCTCAATGCCATCAACGCGCTGGGCCTGCATGCGGTGGAAATCCCGCTCAGCGCCGCACGGGGCTGGCGGTTGAGCAGTGCCGACATCGAGGCGGCCTACGCCCGCGAGCCGTTCGAGGGGCTGCTGTTCGCCTCGCCCGCCAATCCCACTGGGGCGGCGGTCGACCGCGCCGGGCTGACGGGCATCGTGGCCACCTGCCGGCGGCTGGGCGTGCAGCTGATTTCGGATGAAATCTACCATGGCCTCGATTTCCGCGGCCCCTCGGTGAGCGCGCTGGAAGAGAGCCGGGATGTCATCGTCATCAACAGCTTCTCGAAATACTATTGCATGACCGGCTGGCGCATCGGCTGGATGGTGCTGCCGCCCGCGCTGGTGCGCCGCGTCGAGATGCTGCAGCAAAACCTGTTCATTTCGGCGCCGACGCTGAGCCAGATCGCCGGGCGCGTGGCACTCGGCGAGCGCGCCTATGGCGAAGCGCAGAAGGCCCGCTACGCGGAGAACCGCGCGGTGCTGACCGCCGGCCTCGCCGCGCTCGGTTTCGGCGTCGGGGGGGAGCCCGACGGGGCCTTCTATGCCTATGCCGACGTCGGCCGGTTCACCAATGACGCCCTGGCGTTCTGCCGGGACATGCTGGAACGGGCAGGGGTGGCGGCAACTCCCGGCGTCGACTTCGACCGGAGTGGGGGTGAGCGCTTCGTGCGCTTTTCCTACGCCGGATCGCGGCAAACGCTGGAGCAGGCGCTGGAGCGGATGGAGCGCTTCCTGCCCCGATAGGGCCCGAAAACAGCTGCGGCGGCCCGAGGGCCGCCGCGTCCGTCTGCACTCAAGGCGAAATCAGCTGCCGAAGAAGCCGCGCTGCCACCAGCCGGCTTTCTTCGGCTTGGCCTCCTCCTCGCCGGCTTCGGCGGGCGCGGAGGTGGAGCTGACGACGATCTCGTCGGGCGGCAGTGCCTTCTTCTGCCTGCGGGACGGGGAGGGCGCAGGCTCCGCCGCGGCGATTTCGGCCTCCGGCGCCGGCTCAGGCTCAGGCGCCGGAGCAGGCTCGGGGGCGGCTTCTGCAACCGGCGCCGCCTTGGGCTTGCGGGTCCGCTTCGGCTTGGCGGCCACCACTTCCTCCACCTCCTCGGCGGCGGCGGCAGCTTCTGGCGCCGCGTCCTGGGCTGCAGATTCGGCATCGGCCGACTTGCGGGTGCGCCGGGCACGCTTGGGCTTCTCGGCCGGCGCTTCGACCTCGGGTTCGGGCGTCGCTTCGACCACTGCGGGCACTGGTTCCGCGACAGCCACGGCCTTTGGTAGCGGGGCGGCCTCCTCGGCCTCCTCCGCAAGTTCGTCGCCGACCGCGGCCGCCGACGCATCGCCGTTGGCCTCGATCCGCTCGGTCACGTCCTCGCCCGGGCGGCGGTTGCGGCGCCCACCGCGGCGGCCGCGACGGCGGCGCTTGCGCGGTTCCTCGCCGTCTTCATGGTGCTCCCCGGCCTCATGGACCTCTTCGGCACCCCCTTCGCCTTCGGCT
>NZ_DASWVV010000195.1:0-4732 GCF_036406155.1 Devosia sp.
CAACGAGGCCTTCGCCAGCCAGGCCATCGCCGTGCTGCGCGAGCTCGGCCTGCCCGAGGATGCCGCCCACGTCAACGCCAATGGCGGCGCCATCGCGCTCGGCCACCCGCTCGGCATGAGCGGGGCGCGCATCACCGGCACCGCGGCGCTGGAACTGTCCCTGCGCGGCGGCAAGCGGGCGCTGGCCACCATGTGCATCGGCGTCGGCCAAGGCATCGCCATCGCGCTTGCCGCCGTCTGAGCCCGCTCACGGCCAGGCGGCGAAGGAACCGTCCGGGCGCAGCCGCTGGCGCTGCGCCCGCTGGCGGAAGCGCCCCGGCGGCACGCCGGTCGCCCGCGTGAAGAAGCGGCTGAAATAGGCGGCGTCGCGGAAGCCCAGCGCGTCGCCCACTTCCTTGACCTGCAGCGTCGAGCGCTCGAGCAGGGCCTCGGCCTCCTCCAGGAGCCGGCGATGGATCAGCGCCATCGGGGTCAGCCCCGTGGCCCGCTGCACCGCCGTGCCGAGCCAGTCGGTGGAGACGCCGAGCGCGGCGGCATAGCGGCCGATGCGCCAGTGCTCGCGCAGATGCAGTTCGACCAGTTGCAGGAAGTCCTGCACGAGGACGCGCGGCGCCGCCAGCGCGTCGCCGGTCGACGGATCGCCCAGCCGCCACAGGGCGATGAGCAGCAGGGTGAGGTGCGAGGTGACCGCCACCCGCCCGCCCGGTTCGTCGCGCTCGACCTCCTCGCCGATGGCCTCCAGCGCGGCCACGATGCGGCCGGCCCGGCGGCGGTCGAGCCCGACCCCGAGCAGGGGCAGGTCGATGGCCTGGCGCAGCGAAGCGACCATCGGTCCCGCCGGGATGGCCCGCTCGAGCGCGGCGGCGCCCACCGAGATGGCGCTGCCGCGGGTCCCCGCGGCCAGCCGCACCCGGCCGCCATGGCCGCTCGGCAGCCAGATGAGGCACGGCGCCGCAAAGCTCGACTCGCTTTCGCCGCGCAGCACGCTGCCGGCCCCGGCCACGATGACGAACCCCTGGGCATAGGACTGGCGGTGGCCGAACCGCGTCCATTCGAGCGGCGAAAGCGAAGCGGTGATGGGCTCGACCTCGACGTCGAGCGGCGCCTGCACGACACGGTACGGGTAAAGGGGAACGGGCTGCTGCATGCCCGCTAAAGTGCAATACTCCGCCCCGAGAGTCCATTTCCCCGCGCCTCCGGCGAAACTAGTCTATGGCTGGTCGCCTGCCGTCAGCCGCAAAACAAGCGCGGCGGCGTCGCGGCGACCGGGAGGGGCCCGCGCAACGCGAGGCCATACCAGGGAGGAATCCATGACTGTTCTCAATCGCAGGACGGTGCTGCAGGGCGTCGGCGTGGCCGCGCTCACCGCGGCCGCCGGCACCGGCTTCCGCGCCTTCGCCCAGGAGCGCACCGCGATCCGCATCGGCTATGCCATCTCCAAGACCGGCGCCAACGCCGCCGGCGCCGGCATCACCACCCTGCCCAACTACCTGCTGTGGGTGGACGATGTGAACAAGGCCGGCGGCATCCAGCTCAAGTCCGGCAAGTACCCCATCGAAGTCGTCGAATACGACGACCGCTCCAGCGTCGAGGAGGCGGTGCGCGCCGTCGAGCGCCTCGCCACCCAGGACAAGGTCGATTTCATCCTGCCCACCTGGGGCACCGGCCCCAACCTCGCCATGGGCCCGACCTTCGACAAGTTCGGCTATCCCCAGCTCGCCGCCACCGCGGTGACCGACCTCGCCCCGGAGATGGCCAAGCGCTGGAAGCGCAGCTTCTGGTTCCTGGGCGGCGGCCACGACTATGCCGACGCGCTGGTGCAGCTGCTCGCCAAGCAGCGCGACGCCGGCACCATCAACAACAAGGTGGCCATCGTCAGCGTCGCCGACGGCTTCGGCATCGACCTCAGCAAGGCGGCGACGCCAGCCTTCACCGCCGCCGGGTTCGAACTCGTCTACGACAAGAGCTACCCGCTCGGCACCGCCGACTTCGCTCCCATCCTCAACGAGGTGGCGGGGCTGGGCGCCGACAGCTTCGTCGCCTTCTCCTATCCGCCCGACACCTTCGCGCTCACCCAGCAGGCGGTGGTGGCGAACTTCAACCCCAAGGTGTTCTACTGCGGCGTCGGCACCGCCTTTCCCGTCTTCCCCAAGATCGCCGGAGCCAACCACGACGGCGTCATGGGCGTCGGCGGCATCGACCCCGACAGCCAGGCGCTGGCCGACTATTTCGCCCGCCACAAGGCGCTGATCGGGGAGGAGCCGGACAGCTGGGCGAGCGCCATCACCTACGTGACGCTGCAGGTGCTGCAGCAGGCGATCGAGCGCGTCGGCGACGTCGACCGCGACGCGGTTTCGGCCGAGATCGCCTCCGGCGAGTTCGACACGCTGATCGGCAAGGTCAAGCTCGAGGACCAGCAGCTGCGGTCGCTGTGGACGGTCGGGCAGTGGCAGGGCGGCAAGTTCGTCGGGCTCATGCATACCGACGGCCGCGCCGGCCGCGCGCCGGTGATCCCCAAGCCCGCCTGGGTCGCGGCGCAATAGGCCCCGCAGCCGGGAAGCGGCCGGCCGGCCGCTTCCTCCCCGTCCGCCCGGAGGCTGAACCATGCTGCTGAGCGCCCTCCTGACCGGCCTCGTGCTGGGCGGCACCTATGCGCTGATCGCCATGGGGCTGACCCTGCAATACGGCGTCGCCCGCATCATGAACCTCGCCTATGGCGACCTCATCATCGCCGCCTCGTTCGGCGCCTTCGTGCTGTTCACGGCGGCCGGGCTCAATCCGCTGCTCGGGCTCGTCGTCGTGGTGCCGGCCGGCTTCGCGCTCTCCTGGCTCATCTACCGCGTGGCGCTGCAGCCGCTGGTGCGCCGCGCCCGCGACCGCGCCGCGCTCGAGGCCGATTCCATCCTCGCCACCTTCGGGCTGCTGTTCGTCATCCAGGGCGTGGCGCTGGTCGTCTTCGGCGCCGGCTTCATGAGCTACAGCTACCTCGCCGTGCCGGTCGACCTCCTCGGGGTGACGCTCGCCGGCAACCGCCTGCTCGCCTTCGCCCTCGCCGTCGTCTTCGGCGCCGGATTGTGGCTGGCCCTCACCCGCACCCGCTGGGGCACGGCCATCCGCGCCGTCGCCGCCGCCCCCGCCTCGGCGCCGCTGGTCGGCATCGATGTCGACCGCGTCGCCCGCTTTTCCTTCGCGCTGGGCGGCGCGCTCGCCGCCGCCGGCGGCGTCGTCATCTCGATGTTCCTCACCTTCACGGCCACCGCCGGCGTCGTCTACACCATGAAGGCGCTGGTCGTGGTCATCATGGGCGGCGTCGGCAACCTCATGGGGGCGCTGCTCGCCGGGCTGATCCTGGGCCTCGTCGAGACCCTGGTGGCCACCTATGTCGACCCCGGCCTGACGCTGGCCGCGACCTACGCCATCTTCCTGCTGGTGCTGGTCGTACGGCCCGCCGGCCTGTTCGGGAGGGCGACGCGGTGAGCGCCGGAACCGCCGCCCGCTTCGCCCTCGCCGGCCTCGCCTTCGCCGGCCTCGCGGCGGCGCCCTTCGTCGTCGGGCCCTACGTCCTCGGCCTGCTGCTGGGCATCGCCGGCTACGCCGTGCTGGCCAGCGCCTGGTCGATGTTCTCCGGCCCGACGCGCTACGTCTCGCTGGCCACCGTCGCCTTTTTCGGGCTCGGCGCCTACACCGTGGGCGTACTCAGCGACACGCTGCCCTATCCGCTGGTGCTGCTCGCGGCCGCCGGCGTCGGGCTGCTCGTCGCCGTCGCCGTCGGCTTCGCCACGCTGCGCCTCGCCGGGGCCTATTTCGTCGTCTTCACGTTTGGGCTGACCGAGCTCATCCGCCAGCTCGTCACCTACTACGAAGTCAACGTCACCCGCACACTGGGCCGCTACGTGTTCCTGCCCATCGGCCCCGAGCACATCTACTGGCAGCTGCTTGCGCTCCTCGCCGTGACGCTCCTCGCCTGGTGGTGGATCCGCCGCTCGCGCATCGGGCTGGCGCTGCGCGTCATCGGCGACGACGAGGTGGTCGCCGCCCATGCCGGCATCGACATCACCCGGACCAAGGTCGTCCTGTTCGCGGCCTCGGCGGTGATCATGACGCTGGCCGGCGCCATCCAGGCGCCGCGCTGGACCTATATCGAGCCCTCCATCGTCTTCAACCCGACGGTGTCCTTCCTCACCGTGATCATGGCGCTGCTCGGCGGCCCCAACCGCCTGTTCGGGCCGGTGCTCGGCGCGGTGCCGCTGTTCCTGCTGTTCGAGTGGCTGTCGGCCAACTACCCCAACCACTATTCCATCATCCTCGGCGTGCTCTTCATCGGCATCGTCTTCGTCTTCCCGCAGGGCGTGCTGGCCGCCCTCGAAAAGCTCGGCCGCCTCGGCCGCGGCACGGTGGCGCCATGACCCCGCTGCTCGCCCTCGACGGGCTCGGCAAGCGCTTCGGCGGGCTGGTCGCCGTCAACGACCTCAGCTTCTCGCTGGCCGCGGGCGAGATCGTCGGCCTGCTCGGCCCCAACGGCTCGGGCAAGACCACCGCGCTCAACCTGGTCTCGGGGCTGCTGCGGCCCAGCGCCGGCCGCATCCTGCTCGACGGCGAGCCGATCGGCGGCCTCCCCCCGGCGCGCGTCGCCCACAAGGGCGTCGCCCGCACCTTCCAGCTGGTGCGCGCCCTGCCCTCGCTCAGCGTCGCCGACAACGTCGTCGCCGCCCTCGCCTTCCGCCGCGCGCCG
>NZ_DASWVV010000196.1:0-9917 GCF_036406155.1 Devosia sp.
CCGTGCGCGTCTACCAATTCCGCCACCAGGGCAAGCCGATGGGCGCCGCTAACTAGGGCAAGCCTCTCCCGCTTGTCAATGACCGATTGGAGGGCGGCGCACGCGGCCGCTGCGCGCCCCCGGGGTGCGGCCGCGCGGCCCCTCGACAGGCCGGCGACTTTGGCGATAGAAGGCCCCAGTCCTGATCCCATAAGGCAGCTGGAGGCACCGTCATGGATCGCGCCAACACCGTGGTCACGATTTTCGGCGGCGCCGGCTTCGTCGGCACCCAGATCGTGCAGCTGCTGGCCCGCAGGGGCTACCGCATCCGCGTCGCGGTGCGCCGGCCGGACCTGGCCTTGCACCTGAAGACGCTGGGCGGGGTGGGCCAGATCGTCCCCATCCAGGCCAATATCCGCCACGCCGGCTCGGTCGAGCGGGCGGTGCGCGGCGCGGCGATCGTCATCAACCTCGTCGGCATCGGCCACGAGCGCGGCCGCCAGCGCTTCGGCGCCATCCACACGCAGGGGGCGCGCACCGTCGCCGCGGCGGCGCAGCAGGCCGGCGCCACCCGGCTGGTGCACATGTCGGCGCTCGGCGCCGACGCGCAAAGCGCGAGCGCCTATGCGCGCTCCAAGGCGCAGGGCGAAGCCGAGGTGCTCGCCGCCTTCCCCGAGGCGGTGATCATCCGCCCCTCCCTCATTTTCGGGCCGGGCGACGGCTTTTTCAACCTCATGGGAACGCTGGCCCGGCTGTTTCCGGTGCTGCCGCTGATCGGCGGCGACAGCCGCTTCCAGCCGGTCTATGTCGGCGACGTCGCCGCCGCCTTCGTCGCCGCCGCCGAGGGCGCGGTCAAGGGCGGCCGCGTCTACGAGCTGGGCGGGCCGGAGGTGCTCACCTACCGCGAGCTGATGCAGCGCATCCTCAGCGAAACCCGGCGGCAGAACCCGCTGCTGCCGCTGCCGGCGGGGCTGGCCAAGCTCGTGGCGCTGCCGCTCGCGCTGTTGCCGCGCCCGCTCATCACCGCCGACCAGGTGGACCTGCTGCAGGCCGACAATGTCGTCTCCGCCGAGGCGATCAAGGAGAAGCGCACGCTCGCCGCCTTCGGCGTCGATCAAACGCCGATGGACGCCGTCCTGCCCAGCTATCTGTGGCGCTTCCGCAAGCGCGGCCAGTTCGACCGCCAGCCCGCCTGAGGGGCTGCGCTCAGCCGAACAGCAGCAGGCCCCACAGGCCGACGGCGCCGACGAAGATGCGCCAGTAGGCGAACAGGGAAAAGCCGCTGCGGCTGACGAAATCGAGCAGGTGCCGGACCACGAACCAGGCGACGAGGAAGGCGGCGGCGAAGCCGACGGCGACGGCGAGCCCGAGATCGGCGGTGATCAGCTCGCGATTCCTGTAGAGGTCGTAGCCGAACGCCCCGGCCATGATCGGCAGCGCGATGAAGAAGGTGTACTCGGCGGCCGAGCGCTTGTCGGTGCCCATCAGCAGCGAACCGACGATGGTGGCGCCGGAGCGGGAGACGCCCGGGATCAGCGCCAGCATCTGGAACAGGCCGATATAGAGGCTGAGCAGCGGCGGATAGTTGTAGACGTCGGTATATTTCGGGGTGAACTTGAGCTGGTCGACATAGAGCAGCACGATGCCGCCCACGATCAGCATGATGCAGATCAGCATCGGCGTCTCGTAGATGACGCCCTTGATGAAGCCGTGCAGCAGCACACCGGCCAGCGCCGCCGGCAGCGAAGCGAGCGCCACCCCGAGGATGAAGCGCAGCGCCCCCGGCTTGCGCGCGAGCGCGTCCTTGCCGATGCCCACGAAGCGCCAGAAATACACGGTGACGATGGCGAGGATGGCGCCGAGCTGGATCAGCACCTCGAAGGTGCGGCCCGGACTGTCGAAGCCGAGGAAGTGGCCGGCCAGCAGCAGGTGGCCGGTGGAAGAAACGGGGAGAAACTCCGTGAGACCCTCGAGAATGCCGAGCAGGAGAGGCACAAAAAGACCTTGATCGGCGTTCATCTGATCCCCTACTCATCGGCCTGCACCCGTGAGGCGCGCCGCTTCTAGCCCGATTTGCCTATTCGCGCCAAGGACAGTGACGACCCATGCCCAGGCTTGTTCAACATCGGCTCGATCCCGCTTCCCGCCTCGCCCGGCTGATGCTGGCCGAATACGGCGTCCCCGTGGATCTCGAGGACATCAAGCCGTGGACGCGTGAGCCGCAACTGCTCGAGATCAATCCCGCCGCGACGGTGCCGATCCTGATCGAGGATGGCGAGCCGCCGGTCGTCGGCGTGCTCGCGGTCATCAATGCCATCGAGGCGAACCACGCCCCGAGCGCCGTGGCGGGGCTGTTCCCGGCGCGGGCGCGCGAGCGCGCGGAGACCTGGCGCCTGCTCGAATGGGTGCTGATGAAGCTCAACGACGAGGTGACGCGCTACATCATCGAGGAGAAGATCGTGAAGCGCGACCGCCGCGGCGCCACCCCGGAGCCGGGCGTGCTGCGCGTCGCCAAGGCCAATCTCGTCGAGCATATGCTGTACTTCAACTGGCTGTTCGCCACCCGCCACTGGATAGCCGGGGACAGCATGACGCTCGCCGATTTCGCGCTGGCGGCGCATCTGTCGAGCCTCGACTATCTGGGCGACGTGAGCTGGGACACGTCGGTCGAGACGCGGCAGTGGTACGCGCGCATCAAGTCCCGCCCGGCGTTCCGCACCCTGCTCAACGACCGGGTGGTCGGGATGCCGGCGGCCGCCGGCTACGCGGACCTCGATTTTTGACCGCCACCGTCGTCGCCGAACTGCGCGCCCGCGCCGCTTTCCTCGGCTTCGACGCGTTCGGCATCGCCCCGGCGGCGGCCCGGCCGGACCTGCCCGAAAAGCTGCGCCAGGCGCTGGCCGCAGGCTGGCACGGCGACATGGACTGGCTGGAGGAGACCGAGCTGCGGCGCGCGAGCCCCGGCGCGCTGTGGCCGGAGGCGCGGTCCGTCATCATGCTCGGGATGAACTACGGGCCCGACCACGACCCGCTGGACGACCTCGGCAGGCCGGCGCTCGGCAATATCTCGGTCTATGCCCGCAATCGCGACTACCATGATCTGATCAAGGGCCGGCTCAAGGACGTGGCGGGGCTGCTGGCGCGCCGCACCGGCGCCGACGTCAAGGTCTTCGTCGACACCGCACCGGTGATGGAGAAGCCGTTCGCCGAGGCAGCGGGGCTGGGCTGGCAGGGCAAGCACACGGTGCTGGTCAGCCGGCAGTTCGGCTCGTGGCTGTTCCTCGGCGCGATCTTCACCAGCGCGGTGCTGCCGGCCGACGCGCCGCACGAGGAAAACTGCGGCACCTGCACCAAATGCCTCGACATCTGTCCCACCAACGCCTTCCCGGCGCCGTTCCGGCTGGATGCGCGGCGCTGCCTCGCCTATCTCAACAACGAGCACAAGGGTCCGATCCCGCACGAATTCCGCGTTCCCATGGGCAACCGCATCTTCGGCTGCGACGACTGCCTCGCCATCTGCCCCTGGAACAAGTTCGCGAGCCGCGCCCGGGAAGCGAAACTGCAGGCCAGGCAGGAGCTTGCCGATATTCCCTTGCGCGACCTGGTGCAGCTCGACGACGCCGGCTTCCGGGCGCTGTTCGCCGGCTCGCCGGTCAAGCGGCTGGGGCACGAGCGGTTCTTGAGGAATGTGCTGATCGCGCTCGGCAACAGCGGCTTGCCACAAGACGGCCCGCTGGCTGAACGGCACATCAACGATTCCCGACCGCTGGTCCGTGGGGCCGCGGTGTGGGCTTTCCGCCGCTTGGCGCCCGCGGCGCGGATCGCAGAATTGAAGCTTGCCTTTTTCCCCGCCGAGACCGACATGGACGTCCGGGCGGAATGGACGGCAGTGGTCCCGCCCGGGATCCAGGGCAGGGCGGGATGATGGGCGTCTTCTTTTTCGGCATGGGCTATTCGTCGCTGGCGACGGCGCGCTTCCTGCACCGGCTCGTCGCCCCGGACATGCTGATCGCCGGTACCACCCGCACCCCGGACAAGGCCGAACAGCTTGCCGACACCGCCTACCGCATCCATGTCTTCGACGGCGAGAAGCCCGGCCCGACGCTGGGCGCCGACCTAGCGGCGGCGACGCACGTGATCTGCTCCATCCCGCCTGACGACCACGGCGACCCTGCCCTGAACTTCCACCGTGCCGATCTCGACGCCTCCAAGAACCTGCAATGGCTGGGCTACTTCTCGACCGTCGGCGTCTACGGCGATTTCGGCGGCGCCTGGATCGACGAGACCGCCGCGACCAGGCCGGTCAACCGGCGCTCTCAGCAGCGGGTCGAGATCGAGGCGCAGTGGCAGGATTATGCCAGGCAGCGCGGCGTGCCGCTGCTGGTCCTCAGGCTTGCCGGCATCTACGGGCCGGGCCGCTCGGCCTTCGACAAGCTGCGCGACGGCACGGCGCGGCGCATCGTCAAGGCCGGGCAGGTCTTCAACCGCATCCATGTCGAGGATATCGGCCGCGTCACGGCGCTGGCGGCGCAGCGCCGCCTCGGCGGCATCTTCAACCTCGCCGACGACGAGCCGGCGCCGCCGCAGGATCTCGTCACCCATGCTGCCCGGCTGCTGGGCGTGCCGCCGCCGCCCGAGACGCCGTTCGCCGAGGCGCAGATGACCGAGATGGCGCGCAGCTTCTATGCCGACAACAAGCGCGTCTCCAATCGCGCCATCAAGCAGGCGCTGGGGATCGAGCTGCTCCATCCCACCTACCGGCAGGGGCTCGAAGCGATCCTGGGGCAGCCGGCATGAACCCGCCGCGTCCAGCCCGGCCCGCCGCCCGCACCGTGCTCGTCGGCCGGTATGCGCGGCTCGAGCCGTTGACCGCCGAGCATGCCCCCGACCTGTTTGCCGGGGCCGTCGCTCCCGGCGGCGCCGAGCGCTTCGAGTGGCTGTTCGAATACCCGCCCGCGAGCCTCGCCGACATGGCGGCGTGGGCGGAGACAGTCGCGGCGCAGGCGGACCCCATGCTGTTCGCCGTGCTCGATGCGGCCAGCGGTCGCGCCCTCGGCCGACAGGCGCTGATGCGCATCGTCCCCGAGCACGGGGTGATCGAGATCGGCTCGATCTGGTGGGGTCCGGCGATGGCGCGCACGCGGCTCGCCACCGAGGCGCTCTACCTGTTTGCCCGCCATGTCTTCGAGGACCTCGGCTATCGCCGCCTCGAATGGAAGTGCAACGACCGCAACGAGGCGAGCAAGCGCGCCGCGCTGCGCTTCGGCTTCACCTTCGAGGGCCTATTCCGCCAGCACATGATCCAGAAGGGCGAGAACCGTGATACCGCCTGGTTCGCGATGCTAGACGACGAGTGGCCGGCGCGCAAGGCGGGGTTCGAGCGCTGGCTCGACCCGGCGAATTTCGACGAGACCGGGGCACAGCGGCAAAGGCTCAGCGTCCGCTAGGCCGGCTTACAGCTCCAGCGCCAGCTGCGGCGGAACCGCCTCGGCGACGGCGCGCTCGAGCGCCGTCTCCAGGAGCTTGAGGTCTTCAGGGCGCGAAAGGCGATGATCGCCATCGGGCACGAGGGTGAAGGTCACCGGGTCGGAGAGCAGGTGGCTGAGCAGCTTCAGCGCGTGTTCCCTGGGCACGTCGGTGTCGCGGCCGCCCTGCAGGATGGTGACGGGGCAGGAGGTGGCGAGGCCGCGGCCGAACAGCAGATGGTGCCTGCCATCCTCGATCAGCCCCGCGGTGATGGGGTAGGGTACGTCCGAATAGTCGGAAGGCTGCTCGACCAGGCCATGCTCTCGCAGCGCCTTGAGCTCCTTCTTCGTGAAGGTCTTGAACATCAACTCCTCGGTCATGTCGACGGCCGGAGCAATGAGGATCAGCGCCTTGACCCGGTCGTCGCCGGCGTCCCGCAGCGCGCGGTTGAGCAGCAGCGCCAGCCAGCCACCCATCGAGGAGCCGATGACGATCTGCGGCCCGGTGGTGGCGGCAAAGACGGCGCGCGCTTCCGCGAGCCAGCGGCTGATGGTGCCGGCGAGGAAATCCCCGCCGGAGCGGCCGTGGCCGGAATAGTCGAAGCGGGTGACGGCCAGCCCGCGGGCGGCCCCGAAGGCGTCGAGCGCGCTGGCCTTGCCGCCCAGCATGTCGGAACGGTAGCCGCCGAGCCAGAACAGGCCGGGGGGCTGGCCGGCGCGCTGCAGGACGGCGATGTCGCGCGCCTCGGGCCCGCTGCCGACAGTAAGGGTTGTGGCCTGGGGATCGGGCATGGCGGCGGCTCCGGGACGATCTTGCCGCCCCCCGCGGGCGGCGCGTGGAGGCAGCGGGGCAACAGCTTTATGCATTCCTTCACGCCGTGGGCAAGCCGCGGCGTTTGCCAGTTGACTTATTGCAGGTGAGTCACGATTTTACGGGCGCTTCCGCCACTCTGCCAACAACCGAAGGATCGCCAGCCATTCGCCGTCCCATGAGACCCGTTGCGCCCCAGAAGGATGGGCCGCTTTCCAACGAGGATATTTCCAGCGCCGAAGTCCAGCTCATCGATGCCGAAGGCGACAACAAGGGCGTCGTCCGTACGCGCGACGCCTTGGCCCAGGCCCAGGAACTCGGCCTCGATCTTGTTCTGATCTCTCCCAATGCCGTGCCGCCGGTGGCCAAGATGCTCGATCTCGGCCGCTTCAAATACGCCGCCCAGAAAAAGGCGGCCGAGGCGCGCAAGAAGCAGAAGGTGATCGAGGTCAAGGAGATCCAGCTGCGCCCCAACATCGATACGCACGACTACGAAACCAAGATGAAGGCGGTCGGGCGCTTCCTCGACGAGGGCGACAGGGTGAAGGTCACCATGCGCTTTCGCGGGCGCGAGATGGCGCACCAGGAACTGGGCATGGAACTGCTGCTCAAGGTTCGCGACACCTTCGAGGCCAAGGCCAAGGTGGAGTCGGCCCCGCGCTCGGAAGGCCGGCAGATGGTCATGGTGCTGGCCCCCAGGTAGGGGCGGCGCGCTATTCACGATGAAGGGCGGCTTGGAGCCGCCCTTTTTTGTTGGCCGGCCTCCGCCGCCGCGCCGGCTTGCGCCGTGCCGGCCGCCTAGGGCCCGATGCGGCAGTACAGCTGATACAGCGTCCCGATCAGTTCCTTGATGCGGGGATCAACGATGCGATACCACAGTGTCTGCCCCTCGCGGCGATAGGCGACGATGCCTTCCTCGCGCATGATCGCCAGGTGCTGCGAGAGCGCGGACTGGCTCAGCCCGCCGGTGCCGACCAGTGAGCCGGCCGTTGCCTCGCCCTGTTCGGTCAGGCGGCACAGCAGCAGCAGGCGCGCCGCGTTGCCGAGAGCCCTGAGGACTCCCGAGATCTGCCCCGCCTGCGCCTCCAGTTCGCCGATGTCCACGGTGTCCATGATCGACCTCATATTAGGTATTGCTAAATTAGTTTTTCCTAATATATAAGTCAACCAACACGCCCAACGCAGGAGCATGAAATGGCCCCGAAGCCCGTGATCGAAGCCTATTTCGACGAGCCGACAAACACCGTGAGCTACCTGGTCTCCGATCCCGAGACAAAAAAGGCGATGGTGATCGACCCGGTGCTCGACTACGACCACAAGGGCGGCACGGTGGATACGGCCTCGGTCGAACGCATCCTCGCCGACGCGCGCGAGCGCGGCCTCACCATCGAATGGGCGCTCGAGACCCACGCCCACGCCGACCACCTCTCCGGCGCGCCCTACATCAAGGCCAAGACCGGCGCCAGGATCGGCATCGGTGAGCACATCAAGGAGGTGCAGCGCATCTTCCGGCCGGTGTTCAACGCCACCGACCTCAAGACCGACGGCAGCGATTTCGACCATTTGTTCACCGATGGGGAACGGTTCAAGGTCGGCAATCTCGACGTGGAGGTGCTGTACACGCCCGGCCATACGCCGGCCGATATCAGCTACAAGGTCGGCGATGCGGTGTTCGTCGGCGATACCCTGTTCATGCCCGACTACGGCACCGCCCGTGCCGACTTCCCGGGCGGCGACGCGCGCAAGCTGTACCACTCGATCCAGCGGCTGCTCGCCCTGCCCGACGAGACCCGGCTGTTCATGTGCCACGACTACAAGGCGCCCGGGCGCGACACCTATGCCTGGGAAACCACGGTGCGGGCCGAACGCGATGCCAACGTGCATGTCGGCAAGGGCGTCGGCGAGGAGCAGTTCGTCGTCATGCGCACGTCGCGCGATGCGACCCTCGAGGCGCCGCGCCTGCTGCTGCCGTCCATCCAGGTCAATATCCGCGCCGGCAGGTTCCCGCCGGCGGAAGCCAACGGCGTCCATTATCTGCTCGTGCCGGTGAAACCGAAGCGGGCGGGCGTCGAACTCCCCGACTGATCCACCCCCTCCCAACCCAGCCAAAGGTACACAAGTGTTCGGATCCCTCTTCCAGCGCGACACCGCCAGCGTGGAAAATCTCTCAGCCGCCCAGGCCAAGGCGCTCTACGGCAACAAGGACGTCGTCTATGTCGATGTCCGCGGTGCCGACGAGATCGCCCGCTCGGGCACCATCAAAGGCGCCCTGCGCGCCCCGCTTCCCGGCCTCGCCAACTTCGCCAAGCCGGCCGGCGGCGGACTGCTGCCGGCGGCCGACAGCGGCAAGAAGATCATCCTGGTCTGCGCCTCGGGCAACCGTTCGGGCATCGCTGCCCGCCAGCTCGCCGGCATGGGCTACCCCTCGGTGGCCAATTTGATGGGCGGCTTCGGCCAGTGGCTCGCCGTCGGCGGCCCGACCGAGCGCTGAGCCCCGCCCGCTGCGGCAAGGTCAAAGGGCGGCCCCGCCAGGGCCGCCCTTTGTCGTCAGTTGTAATGCTCTCTCTTGCTCAAGGGGGCGCTTCGGCAAATAGAGACTCTTTCGCGACAAGTCCAAATCAAGTACATCACCCCCATGAGTGAGATCATCGCCGGGGTGACTGCTTCGAGCTACCTGCGCGGCATCCTTGCCCGCGAGGCCGTCGACATCGGAATGCGTTCTCCCTTCCGCCTGCTCGAGCCCGAGATCGAAGGCGTGTGCCGGCGCTGGGCCGGCCGAACCCTGCTCGAGGTGTACCCGACCGGTGCTTTCGAGAAAGGCTTCGCCAACCGTTCCGGAGTCGTGATCGACTTCCTCGTTTCCCTCGCGCCCGATTCCCACTACGTGCTGGCCGACGCCTACGACGGGCTTTGCGCGGCGCTGGCCGACGAAGGTTTGTCGCCGGTGCGGCGCAGCGTTTCGATCGCGGTGACGCTGCGCGGCTGGTCGGTCGACATCATTCCGGCGCGGCGGGTGGGGCCCAACACCGACGAGCACGCGGTGTTCCTTACCCGCACCGGGCGCCTCACCGTCACCAACCTCACGCAGCACGTGCTCGACGGCATCGCCTGCGGGCGGCGCGACGAGATCCGCCTAATCAAGCTGTGGCGCGACCAGAGGGGGCTCGACTTCCCCTCCTTCTATCTCGAGCTGGCGGTGATCGCGGCGCTGCGACGGCGCGCCGCCACCGCCGACCTCGCCGACAATGTCTGGGCGGTGTTCGGCTATCTCGAGACGCTGTTCGCCGCGCGCAGCCAGCTCGATCCGGCCAATGCCAACAACATCGTCTCCGACCAGCTGACGCCGGCGCAGAAGGACGCGGTGCGCCGTGCCGCCCAGTATGCACGCGCCGGGCGCTCCTGGCACGACATCATCCGTTAGGCCCCCACGTTCACCCGCCGTACAGAACATGTTATGTTTCCGCTGCGGCAGGAGGGACGAAGCCGGTGTTCGATCACAAGCAGACGCTGGGCTATCTCGCGGCACAGCTGGCGCGGCGCCACGCCAACGCGCTGCGCGACGCGCTGATCCCGCTCGGACTGCTGCCGGCGCAATTCACCGCCCTTGCCGAGATCGGCGCCGACGAAGGGCTGACGCAGAAGCAGCTGGTGGCCCGGCTGGG
>NZ_DASWVV010000197.1:0-5078 GCF_036406155.1 Devosia sp.
CGAGCGCGGGGTGCTGCGCGCCATGCTGCCGGTCTGGCTCGGCCAGCCCGACCTCGCGCCGCTGGTGGCCGGATGGGACGAGGCCGCGCCGGGCCATGGCGGCAGCGGCGCCTTCTACGTGCGGCTTCGCCGCGAGGCGCGCCGATGACTCCGCTGGGCGCGCGGCTCAGGGCGCTGCGCGAGGAGCGCGGCGTCACCCTCAAGGACATGGCCAGGGAATTGCGGGTGTCGAGCGCCTACCTATCGGCGCTGGAGCACGGTCGCCGCGGCAAGCCGACCTGGAGCCTGCTGCAGCGCATCATCACCTATTTCAACGTCATCTGGGACGAGGCGGAGGACCTGCAGCGGCTGGCCGAGCTCTCCGACCCGAAGGTGACCATCGACACCGGCGGCCTCGCGCCCGAGGCCACCGAACTCGCCAACCGGCTGGCCACCGAGATCGGCCGGCTGTCACCCGAGGACCTCGTCTTCCTCAAGGCCGAGCTGATCAGGCGCGCCGCGAAGCGCTAGCCCCGCCGCTCAGCTCCCGTCGGCGGCGATGGCGGCGAGGAACGCCTCGCCATAGCGCTCGAGCTTGCTCTCGCCGACCCCGGGCAGCTCCATCATCTGCGCCCGGGTTCTCGGCCTCGCCTGCGCCATGGCCTGCAGCGTGGTGTCGTGGAAGATGACGTAGGGCGGCACGCCCTGCTGGCGGGCGAGCCGGCTGCGTTCGGCGCGCAGGGCATCGAACAGGCGGGCCTCCGCGGGCGGCAGGTCGACGGCCCGCTGCAGCGCGCGCCGGACCTGCTCGGCCTTTTTCGGCCGGTCCTTGCGCAGGCGCACGCTGCGCTCGCGCCGGAACACGGCGCGGGCGCCCTCGCCCAGCAGCAGCGCGCCGTGCCCGCCATGGTCGACCAGCACCAGGCCCGCGGCCATGAGCTGGCGCAGCACCGATTGCCAGGTCCTGGCGTCGGTGTCCCGGCCCGCCCCGAACACCGGCAGCTGGTCATGGCCGAAGCGAGCCGTCCTTTCGGTCGGCTTGCCGGTCAGCACGTCGACGACGTGGCCGGCCCCGAAACGCTGGCCGGTGCGGTAGATGGCGGCCATCGCCGTGATGGCGGCCTCGGTGCCGTCCCAGCTGTCGACGGGCGACAGGCAGGTATCGCAATTGCCGCAGCCGCCGGCATGGGCCTCGCCGAAATGCGCAAGGAGCGCCTGGCGCCGGCACCCGGCGGTCTCGCACACGGCCAGCAGCGCCTCGAGCTTGGCCCGCTCGACGCGCTTCACCTCCTCGGGGGCGCCGCCCTCGTCGATCATGCGCCGGCGCTGCACGACGTCGGCCATGCCGTAGCACATCCACGCCTCGGCCGGCTGGCCGTCGCGCCCGGCGCGCCCGGTTTCCTGGTAATAGGCCTCGATCGAGGCCGGCATGTCCATGTGGACGACGTAGCGCACGTCGGGCTTGTCGATGCCCATGCCGAAGGCGACGGTGGCGACGAGGCAGAGGCCGTCCTCGGTGAGGAAGGCATCCTGGTTGGCGCTGCGGACGGCCGCCGGCAGGCCGGCATGATAGGGCAGCGCCCTTCTGCCCTGCGTATTCAGCCACTGGGCGACGTCCTCGACCTTGGCCCGCGACAGGCAGTAGACGATGCCGCTTTCCCCGTCGTGGCGGGCGAGGAAGCCGAGCAGCTGCCGGCGGGCGCTGTCGCGCTCGACGATCGAATAGCGGATGTTGGGCCGGTCGAAGCTCGAGACGAACAGCCGTGCCGCTGCGAGCCCGAGCCGCGCCACGATGTCGTCGCGCGTCAGCGGGTCCGCTGTGGCGGTGAGCGCCATGCGCGGCACACCGGGGAAGAGCTCGGTAATGCGGGCCAGCTCGCGGTATTCGGGGCGGAAATCGTGGCCCCACTGGCTGACGCAGTGGGCCTCGTCGATGGCGAACAGGGCGATGTCGATTCCCTCGAGGAGCCGGACGAAGCCGGGCGTGGTCAGCCGTTCGGGTGCCACGTAGAGCAGGTCGAGGTCGCCGGCCCTGAGCCGGCGGCGCACCTCGGCCGCCTGCTCGGGAGCCAGCGACGAGTTGAGCGCCTCGGCCCTGACGCCGGCCTGGCGCAGCGCTTCGACCTGGTCGCGCATCAGTGCGATCAGCGGCGAGACGACGATGCCGACGCCCGGCCGGCACAGGGCCGGAATCTGGTAGCAGGCCGACTTGCCGGCGCCGGTGGGGAACAGCACCACGGCATCGCCGCCGCCGGTGACGTGCTCGATGACCTCGCGCTGCTGGCCGCGAAAGCTCGTGTGGCCGAAGACGCTGCGCAGCACTTCGGCTGGGTCTTTCGGGGCATGGGAAGGCGCTCGGCTCACGGCAGGTCCGGCAAATCAGGGATCCCGCGTTTGAATCACGGGGAGAGGCCGGAGGGCAAGCCCTCGCCGCCGCTGCCGCCGGGCGCCGTCACGGGCCGGGAGCGCTCCCGGCCCGGGTGCGCTTGCCCTCAGAGCACGAAGCGGCTCAGATCGGTGTCGGCCGCCATCTTGCCGATGCGGTCGTTGACATAGGCGGCGTCGATCCTGATGGTCTCGCCGTCCTTGTCGGGGGCGTCGAAGGAGATGTCTTCGACCAGCCGCTCCATGATCGTCGCCAGTCGCCGCGCGCCGATGTTCTCGACCGTGGCGTTGACCTTGACGGCGGCGTCGGCGATGGCGTCGATGGCATCGGCGGTGAAGTCCAGCGTCACCCCCTCGGTCGCCATCAGCGCCACGTATTGCTTGATCAGGCTGGCGTCGGTGTCGTTGAGGATGCGGATCAGGTCGTCGCGGCTCAGCGCCTTGAGTTCGACGCGGATGGGCAGGCGCCCCTGCAGTTCGGGCAGCAGGTCGGACGGCTTCGACACGTGGAAGGCGCCGGAGGCGATGAACAGGATGTGGTCGGTCCTGACCGGCCCGTACTTGGTGGCGACGGTGGTCCCCTCGATCAGCGGCAGCAGGTCGCGCTGCACGCCCTCGCGGCTGACGTCGCCGGCGCGCCCCTCGCGGCTGGTGATCTTGTCGATCTCGTCGATGAAGACGATGCCGTGGTTCTCCACCAGGTCGACCGCCTCGCGGTTGAGCTGCTCCTGGTCGAGCAGCTTGTCGGCCTCCTCGGCGATGAGCAGGGCGTGGCTGTCCTTGACCTTGACCTTGCGCTTGGCACCGCGGCCGCCAAGGGCCTTGCCCAGCATGTCCTGGATATTGATCATGCCGATGCCGGCGCCCGGCATCCCGGGAATCTCGAACATGCCGCCGCCCGGGGCCGCCGCGACCTCGATCTCGATCTCCTTGTCGTCGAGTTCGTTGTCGCGCAGCTTGCGCCGGAAGCTGTCGCGGGTCGAGGGCGAGGCGGAGGTGCCGACCAAGGCGTCCAGCACCCGCTCCTCGGCATTGTGGTGGGCCTGCGCCGAGACCTCCTGCCGGCGCTTGTCGCGCAGCAGCGAGATGCCGGCCTCGACCAGGTCGCGCACCATCTGCTCGACGTCGCGCCCGACATAGCCGACCTCGGTGAACTTGGTCGCCTCGACCTTGACGAACGGGGCCTGGGCGAGCTTGGCCAGGCGCCGCGAGATCTCGGTCTTGCCGACGCCGGTGGGCCCGATCATCAGGATGTTCTTGGGGCTCACCTCCTGGCGCAATTCGGCCGGCAGCTGCTGGCGCCGCCAGCGGTTCCGCAGGGCCACGGCGACGGCGCGCTTGGCCTCGCCCTGGCCCACGATGTAGCGGTCGAGCTCGGAGACGATCTCGCGCGGTGAGAAATTGGTGTCGGTCATTGCGGGTCGCTTTCCGGGAAGCCCTTGCGGCGCCTCCCCATGCCGCCGCGGATGCGGCCGGCGAGTGGTTCAGTCGAGGTCGATGCTTTCGACGGTCACCTGCTCGTTGGTGTAGATGCACACTTCGGCGGCGATCTTCATCGCCTTGCGCGCGATCTCCTCGGCCCCGAATTCGGTGTTCTCGGCCAGGGCCAGCGCCGCCGAATAGGCGAAGTTGCCGCCGGAGCCGATGGCGATGGTCTCGTGGTCGGGCGTCAGCACGTCACCGGTGCCCGTGACCACCAGCGTCTCCTTCTTGTCGGCGACGATCATCATCGCCTCGAGCCGGCGCAGATAGCGGTCGGTCCGCCAGTCCTTGGCCAGTTCGACCGCGGCCCGCATCAGCTGGTCGGGATATTGCTCGAGCTTGGCCTCGAGCCGCTCGAACAGGGTGAAGGCGTCGGCCGTGGCGCCGGCAAAACCGCCGATCACCTTGCCGCCCGCCAGCCGCCTGACCTTGCGCGCGGTATGCTTCATCACCGTCTGGCCGACCGAGACCTGGCCGTCGCCGGCGATCACGACCTTGCCGCCCTTGCGCACCGAGACGATGGTGGTGCCGTGCCAGCCGGGGAAGTCGTTGTCCTTTGCCATTCAGTACTCCACAAGGATTGCCCTGTATTTAGGGCGCTGCCGTGCGAATGCAATGACCGGCTTGGCGCCGGGCCGCCCGACCTGCTAGAGAGCCCGATTGAAGCAGAGGACCAGATGCGCAAGGCCGAGATCACCCGCAAGACCAACGAGACCGACATCGCCGTCACCGTCAATCTCGACGGGACCGGCGCCCATGCGATGGCGACCGGCATCGGCTTTCTCGACCACATGCTCGACCAGCTGGCGCGGCACTCGCTGATCGACATCACGGTGCGCGCCAAGGGCGACCTGCACATCGACTACCACCACACCGCCGAAGACGTCGGCATTGCGCTCGGCATGGCAGTGCGCCAGGCCCTCGGCGACAAGCAGGGAATCCGTCGCTACGGCGCCGCCGACCTGCCGATGGACGGCACCCTCACCCGCGTCGCGCTCGACGTGTCGGGGCGGCCGTTCCTCGTCTGGAAGGTCGAGTTCACCCGCGACAAGGTCGGCGACATGGATACCGAGCTGTTCCGCGAGTGGTTCCAGGCCTTCGCCATGCATGCCGGGGTGACGCTGCATGTCGAGTGCTTCTACGGCGACAACAACCACCATATCGCCGAAAGCGCCTTCAAGGCGCTGGCCCGGGCGCTGCGCGCGGCCGTCGAGATCGATCCGCGGGCGGCG
>NZ_DASWVV010000198.1:0-24294 GCF_036406155.1 Devosia sp.
GGCCGCCGCCGAGACGAGGCCGGGCGAGAATCGCGGCTGGCTGCGCGACGTGCTGCGCAATGCCTCGGCCACCCCGGCACCCGCCGCTGCGCCCCAGGCCCCACAGCCGTCCAACCTGACCAGCCTCACCGAGGAGATCGCCCGGTCGATGGACCAGGCAGCCTACGCCGAGGCCTGGCAGCGCTACCAGGCGGGCGAGCAGAACGTGTTCTCGCGCCGCATCTATACGCTGGGCGGCCAGGGCACCTATGACGAGGTCCGCAAGCGCCTGCAGCGCGATCCCGACTTCGCCGCCACGGCACGGACCTACATGGGCGAGTTCGAGCAACTGCTGCAGCGTGCCGCCGCCGGCCCCTCGCCGGCCGCCGAGGCCCGCGAATACCTGCTCTCGGAACGCGGCAGGGTCTACACCATGCTGGCCCACGCCAGCGGCCGGCTCGGGTAGGCCAGCCTGTTCGACCGCCTTGACGGCCTCGCGCAGCCCGCGGGGCCGTCTGCGTCTAAGGGGTCAGCCGGCCTTCGGCTGGCGCAGCCGTAACGACAGCCAGACGAGGCCGCCGCCGCAGGCGGCGAACACGGATGCCACCAGGTAGGCCTGCGCGCCCATCATCGCGACCAGCCAGCCGAACGCAGCCAGAGTGATGACGCTCATCCCCTGCTGCAGCACCTGGAAGAAGCTCTGCGCCTCGGCGGCTATGTCCTCGCTCGTCCAGTTGGCGATGAAATGCACGCAGCCCATGAAGCCCATGGCGAAGGTGATGGCGTGCAGCAGCTGCAGGCCGAACAGGATCTCGACACCCGGCGACAGACCCATGGCTGCCCACCTCAGGGCCGCGACCACCGACGAAAACAGGATGAGGCCGCGGGCGGAAAAGCGGCGGGCGAGGCGGCCGAAGCCGAACATGATCACCGATTCCGCCAGCGCGCCAGCGGCGATCAGCAGCCCGATGACGTCGGCCCCGATGCCCTGCTCCATCCACAGCAGCGCCGCGAAGGCGTTGAGTACCATGTGGGTCCCGAACACCATGGCCCAGCCCACCAGCGGCAGCAGGAACCACGGCCGCATCACCTGGAGAAGCCGACCGGCGGGCGCCCATCCGGCAGCCGCCTGGCGCTGGTCGCGGGCACGGAATTTCGGCAGCCCGAGCGCCAGCGCGCCGCGCAGCACGGCAAGCCCCACGAACAGCGGCAGGAAGACGGCGCCGCCAAACCAGGCGGTCGCATAGCCGGTGACGAAGATGATCGCCGTGTAGCCCACCGAGCCCCAGGCCCGGATCGCGCCGAAGTCGGTGCCATTGCGACGCGTCATGCGGATGGTCGCGGCGTCGACGACGGGGCCGATCGCGAAGACCGGGATCACCGCCAGCGCCCACACGGCGAGAATGCCCCAGAAGCCGTTGACGAAGAACAGCCCGAACGGGACGACGGCCGCCGCGACCGCGCCGGCGATGATCACCTGCCGCCAGTCGCCGGCGCGGTCGGCAAGGCGGCCGACGAGCGGATTGAGCACCAGCATGGCCAGCACCGGCACGGCATTGATGATGCCGATCTGCTCGGGGCTCATCCCCTCCTGCTGCAGCCAGATGCCGGCATAAACCGCGGCCGCGGCGTTGCTCATGAAGAAGGTGAAGTAGAAGGCGGTCGCCCGCAGCTCAGACGACATCCACGACGGCGCCCGCGGCCCGGCCCCGGGCGTGCCCGCCACCTGCCTGTCCTTCGAATTCATGAGAATGCTCCGGGTGCAGAATCCACCCGGCCGCAGGGTGCGGTCACCGCCGGCAAAAGACAAGCCGTCGCCCGCTCGGGGCGAGGAGTCGGGGGCGCGGGGTGCTACTGGCCGGGCTCGGTGGCCGGCCGGCGCGCGGCGCGCCGCGACTTGCGTGGCGGCGGCGGCTCGCTCCAGCTGATCAGCTCGAGCAGGCCCTCCTGCGTCTCGGCGATAGCCGTGCAGCTTTCCACCCAGTCCCCGGTATTGACGTAGTGGATGCCCAGCCGCTCGTGCATGTCGGCATAGTGGATGTGGCCGCAGATGACGCCGTCGACGCCGCTGTCGCGCGCCTCCAGCGACAGCGCCTCCTCGAAGCGGCCGATGACGCTCACGGCGTTCTTCACCTTGTGCTTGGCCCAGGCCGACAGCGACCAGTAGGTCAGCCCCAGGCGCCGGCGCACCCAGTTGACCACGCTGTTGATCCTGAGCGCCGAGCGGTAGGCCCAGTCGCCCACGTGCGCGAGCCACTTGGCGTGTTCGACGACCACGTCGAACTGGTCGCCATGGATGACGAGATAGGTCTTGCCGAGCGCCGTGGTGTGCACCGTGCGGTCGACGAACTCGATCTCGCCGAAATAGGTGCCCAGGTACTCGCGCAGGAATTCGTCGTGGTTGCCGGGTAGCACCACCATGCGGGTGCCGGCCCGCGCCTTGGCGAGCAGCAGTTCGACCAGGGCGTTGTATTCGTCCGGCCAGTGCCAGGTCTTGGCCAGCCGCCAGCCGTCGACGATGTCGCCGACGAGATACATGACGTCGGCCTCGTGCCAGCGCAGGAAATCGATCAACTGGCTGGCGCGGGCCTGCCGCATGCCCAGATGGACATCGGAGATGAACAGCGCGCGCACGCGCCGCACCTCCCTGACCTCGGTTGTCAATCGCGTCTGTCCTCTCCGTGCGGAACGGACCGGCCCCGGGAGGCCGGTCGGCGACACCGGCACTCTAGTGCCTGCCGCGGGCGGAAGAAACAGCACAGCGCCGGAAAGCGCAACCCGTTATCCCGCCGGAGGCGGCTGCGGACGCGGCGCGACTGCTCCCGCGAGACGCTGCTTGAGCCTGACGATCCGGTCATAACTTTCCTCGATCCGGGCCCGGAAAGAAGGGTCTTTTCCGGCTTCCGCAAGGAGGATGGCGCGGATCTCGGCGCCCAGCGTCGGGCGCGGATCGGCGGTGTTGGAAAACAGCAGCACGTCCATCCCGGCCCGGACGGCGCGGGTGACCGTCTCCTCGAGGCCAAAATGCTCGCGGATCGCGCCCATCTCGAGGTCGTCGCTGATGACGACCCCGTCGAAGCCGAGTTCGCCGCGCAGGACCCCGGTGATCCACTCCGGCGCGAGGCTCGAGGGCAGGCTCGAATACCCCGTGTGGATGAGGTGCCCAACCATGACGAAGTCGGCGAGGCCCTCCCCGATCAATTCCTTGTAGGGCAGCAGCTCGACGGGGAGCCAGGTCCGGGTGATGTCGACGAAGCCCTCGTGGCTGTCGGCGGTGCTGGAGCCGTGGCCGGGGAAATGCTTGAGCGCGGTCAGCAAGCCCGCCCGGTGGTGGGCGGCGATGAAGGCCTCGGCATAAGGCACCACCTGCCGCGCCGTGGTGCCGAAGGCCCGGCCATACCTGGCGATGATGAGGTTGGCGCTGTTGAGGTTGAGGTCGACGACCGGGCCGAAATTGACCGTGAAGCCGAGCGCGGCGACGCTCTGCGCCATCTCGGCGTAGATGCGTCCGGCGTCCTCGGGGCTGCTGGTGGCGGCGATGGTCGCCGCATTCGGGATCTCCTTGAAGCCGACCGTCGCCGTGAGCCGTTCCACCGCCCCGCCCTCCTGGTCGAGGGTGATGAAGGGGGGCAGCGCCGGCGAGGGCGCGGCGGCACGGAAGGCTGCATTCATCGCCTTCACGGCGGACAGGCTCGAGACGTTGGAGCGCAGGTACATGACGCCCCCAACCCCGCCGGCGGCAATTTCGGCGCGCAACGCCCGCACCGGCCTGGCGTCCGCCGTATCGCCGGCGAAGCCGACAAGGATCATCTGCCCCGCCATCTCCGCCAGCGACTGGGCGCCGACCGGGGCGGGCGCGAGCAGCACCGCCGCCAGCACGGCCGGGACCAGCAGTTTCAGGGGCAATGGCGGCATGTCGGGTCCTCGCAGCGATTCCGTGCGCCGACGATGCCCGGCGTTTGCGGCGAAAACAATGTGGGCGCCGGGGCCGCGCGCCGCCCTCTCTGATTCACCGTTTATGCGCCATTTTGCGCCAGCATCGGCGCCTCCAGGAGGAAGCGTACGCCATGCCCGAACTCGGCCATCACCCCGCCACCGCGGCCGAACTCGACGTCATCCACGATGCCCTGATGGCCGTGATCGACGAGTCGCCGCACTACAACCAGCGCTTCAAGCTCTACGAAAAGAGCCGCATGACAAAGCGCTTTCTCCGGGCGCTGCAGGCGCAGGATCCTTGGCATGTCATCGTTCTGACCGTGGACGGACAGCCGGGCGGCGGGCTGATCTCGGGTCCCGAGTTCGGCGCGCTGTTCCGCTACTGGAGCTGGATCTTTCCCAGCCATCGGCACACGCGGCTCGGCCTGCACGGCATGCGGGTCTTCGACGAGCACTGGGACGGGACGCGCTTCCACAAGGCCTTCACGTTCGTGCGGCCGGAAAACGAAGTGGCCCTCGCCCTTTTGCGCCGCTACGGCTACGAACAGACCTGCATCCTGCGCCAGCACATGTTCGGGCAGGACTACGCGGTGCTGGAGAAATTCTACAGCAAGACGACGGAAGGCTACGATTCCGGCATGACCATGGGGCGGCTGGGACGGGTGCGGGAACGCGTCGCCACCTTGGCTGGCGCGCTGAAGCTGCGTCGGCCGCGCTTCCGAGCCTAGGGTCGCTCCTCCTCGGCCGGCCCGCCGTCGCGCGCCAGCAGTTCGCGCAGCCTCGGCACGATCGACACGTCGATCCCGGCCGTCCGGCGCGCCGTGTGCCACAGCGCCACCGACCACACGGTTTGCGCGAGCAGTGCTGCAAGCGCGGCACCCATCAGACCCAGCGACGGCACCAGCCACAGATTGGCCGCGATCAGCGTCCCCAGGCCGAGCGCAATCGCCGGCAGCGTGGCATTGGGCCGGTCGTGGATCGACAGCACCAGCGCCGTCGGGCCAAGCAGGGCCCGCACCAGCATGCCGGCCGAGAGTACGGTCAGCGGCAGCGCCCCGGCGGCGAACTCAGGGCCGAACACCCACAACGCCACGGGCGCACCGAGGGCGACGCCAACGAACAGCACAAGGGCGAGCATGGAGGCCACCAGGTTCGCGTCCCCGACGCGGCGATGGAAGCCCTTGCGGTCCTGGCGCGCCTCGCTTTCGAAGATGTCGGGCAGGTTGACCCCGTACACCGCCGTCACGCCGAAGGTGAGGATGCCGAAAATGCGGGTACAGATGCCGAAGACCGCCAGTTCGTCGCGACCCAGCAGCCCCGACAGCAGCAGCAGGTCGAGATCGAAGAAGAAATCGGTGGCGAGGGTGATGACCACCCAGGGAAGTGCGAAACGCCACCAGCGCCTGGTCTCGCCGGGCCGTGCCGGCGTGGTCCCGGGGATGGCGCGCACCGTGCCCAGCACATAGGCGGCGTGCACCGCGGCGATCACCACGAAACCGACGGCAATCACCCAGATCATGCGCTCGAGCGCCAATTGCGGCTGCGCCGCCATGGCGGCCACCGGCACGGCCCCGATGACCAGTAGCGGCCGCGCCAGGGATTCGGCAAAATACCCGGCGTAGGGGCGCCGGAGCCCGACCATCAGCGCGCCGTTGACCAGCACCATGGCGTAGGCGAACGACATGATGCTGATGGGTAGCCAGAAATTTGCCAGCACGCGGCCGGGCCCGCCAAGCAGCCCCATGGCCTGGTGACCCAGCAACAGCAGGCCCGCGGCAACAAGGGCGACATGCGCATAGGCACGCGCTACGAACCCGCGCAGCAGCCGGCCTTCGCCCCTCGCGCCGTATTCGGCGGCGAAGTACGTGCCGATGGTCTCGAACCCGAGCGGCATGGTCACGGCGATGATGTTCACCGCCGCGATGATCAGGAGGTATTCGCCCAGCAGCTCTGCGCCCCATAGCCGCGCGATCGCGAGCTGCGCGAGAAACACCAGCCCTGCTCCGGCGACGCGGCCGGCGAAGACGATGCCGGATTGCGACAGCAACCGGCTCCTTACCTGCCTGTCGTTCACCGCGCGTGCTCCCGGGGCAGGTCGGGGCGAGCCCCGCCGGGGCGCAGTCGATCGAGCAGCCGCTGCAGCCGTTGCACGGCGCCGCGCGCCGCAAAAGCCGTCTCGCCGGCGAGCAGCGGTAACCGGTACGCCGCGAAATTGGCGGCCGGCGGCAGCGGTCGGATGTAGCCGGCACTGCCGACCATGCCCTTCTTGAACTGGTGCAGGCCGCGGAACCCGTCGGTCCCACCCAGATCGTACCAAGAGGCCGCCGTGTTGTCGCGCAGCCAGCGCATGACCTGCCAGTGCAGGAAGTAGCCCGCCCGCAGCTGCAGCCCGCGCGCGGACGTGGCTCCATACAGATAGACCGCCCGCTGCCCCGCCTTGGAAACGATGGCCCCGCTGACCACTTCCCCGGCGGCGCTGACCAGGAAAAGCTCCGGCCGCAACTGTGCGTCGGCGCGGGCGAACAGCGCCGGCACCGTCCCGTACGCTGAATAGTCGTGGAACTTTTTGCGGTCGGTCATGGCCTCGTACAGCCGGTCGAACTCGGCGAGGCGCTCCGGACCCGCCCGCTCGAAGGCCAGCCCGGCCTGCTCGGACTTTCTCAGGTGGTAGCGCCACTTCTGCTCGAGGTGGCCGCGGCGCGCCTCGTCGGAAAGGCGCAGGGCGACGATGTAGCGGTCGGGAAAGTCGAAGCCGGCGCCGCGGCGGAAGCCCCGCGCCATGAGATAGTCGTACTGCGGATTGCTCTCGCCGGGGGCGGCATGCGGCATCACCGACAGCAGCATGCGGCGTTCCCGCGCATAGCGGGCGATCAGCCCCTCAATCATGGCGGCGTAGAGGGCGCCGGCATCGGCCCTGCCCGCGTCCGCCAGCATCGGCCCCCACTTGGCGAGCGCGATGGCGCCCGTACGCAGGGGCAAGGGCTGTACCATGACGAGGCAACCGCCCACCGCCGCGCCGCCCATCGTGAACAGCAGCGGTTCGAGCGCGACATGCGGCCAGCGCCGCCGCGCGAAGCTCACGAGCTGCTCTTCGCACACGTCGGCGAAGCCGGCCACGGTGCTGTCCCAAGCGCTCTCGGCGATGCACGCGGCCGTCAACCCGGGCCCGGCCCGGCGCCGACCCGTTGCAGCGGCCCCGGCTGGGGCAGAAAGGGGCTCGGCAATCAGCGGCATGGCAATTCCTCGGCGACGGCGCCCCGAGGTTAGGCCAATTCGGTGTGCAATTCCCTAGCGTTGCCGGAACGTGGTGAAGAAGCGCGACCGGCTCGTCGCGGCCTATCCCTTGATCAGCGGGATGGCCGGCAGCGCATGCCCCAGCAGCTGGTCGCTGCCCTCGTAGAGCATCTTGACGGCGACGTAGAGGATGATCAGCAGGCCGACCCAGGCGATCCAGCGGTAGCGGTGCAGCAGGCGCGCGATGAAGGTTGCGGCGAGGCCCATCAGCACGACGGACAGCGCCAGCCCGAAGATCAGTGCCTCGAGGTGGTGCTGCGCCGCACCGGCCACCGCCAGGACGTTGTCGAGGGACATCGACACATCGGCGATGACGATCTGGGTAACCGCCTGGCGCAGCGTCTTGCGCGGCGCGCCATTGGCGATGGTGCCATCGGCGTTCAGGTCGGCGTCGGCAAGGGCCTCGGTGGCGGCGTGCTCCTCCTGTGCCGGCACCGAGAGCTCGCGGTACATCTTCCAGCACACCCACAGCAGCAGCAGGCCGCCGGCGATGAGCAGGCTGCCGCCGAGCGACAGCAATACCGTCGTGAGGAGGGCAAAGCCGATGCGCAGCACCGTGGCCGCCATGATGCCGATGAGGATGGCCCTGCGTCGCAAATCGGGCTGCAGGCCCGCGGCGGCGAGGCCGATGACGATGGCGTTGTCGCCCGCCAGAACCAGATCGATCATGATGACTTGCAGAAAGGCCGTCAGCGATGAAGGATCGAGGCCAAATGGCATTCTGCAAAATCTCCGATCAAAATGGGCGGCCGCCGGTGGCGGTTATGTAGGAGCCTGCCGGCCGCTTGTGAAGCCAGAATCGCGGATTTCTCGGCCGCGCCCTCGGGTGCGGCGCAACATTCCTTGGCCAGACATGGGCCCGGGCCTGGTAAACGCGGCCTTGCCATCCGGCACGTGCGCAAGATTTGGGCCACAAACCGGCATGACCTCACCCCAGCCCTGCCCACCTCATGCCGCATTCGAGTCGTCTGCATAGAAGGCGGCAAGGGTCGGGCGGCCCCGCCCGGCGCACCTCGTTTCGGGGGGACACGAAACTGGCAGGGCTTCTGGAGAGATTCGGACGCAGCCTTTTCGCAGCCACGCTCTTCGTCGTGGTCGGCATCGGTGCCGTCGGCGCGTTGCTGCAATGCCCATCCGGAGGTGGAGGGTTCGGCTCGTGCCTGCCCGGCATGGCTCCCGCCCAGGGTCCCGGGCGCGCCGTGGCGGCGCCCACCGCCCTTCCACCCGCTGCCACTCCCGCGAAGCCGCCTGCGTCCCGTGCATCCTCGACCGCTCGCACCATCCTCGTCGACGCGCTGATCGCCGACAGCTTCGAACGCCTGCCGGCGGAGCCCGGCACCCCACTCGCCGCTTCCGTCGCATCCGCCACCACGGTGGCAGTGGCGGAGAACGAAGCGACGGGCTCGGCCGTCACGCAGCCAGCGGCAGCGCCGGCGCTGCAGCCGCCACCGCCCGCACTGGGCCGGCAGCGGCAAGCCGCCGCCGCTCTGCCGCATGAAACGAGGCCGGCCGATGCGTCGCTGCTCGCCGCCATCGCGCGGCTGCAGGCCCGGATCAGGGAAGTACGAGAAGCCGCCGCGCCCGCCGCGCCGCCCCAGGTGGCCCCGGTCCCGGCCACTAAGCCGGCGACATTCAAGGCGGCGGCCTCCGATTCGTCGGCCGATACGAAGGTCGTCGGCGGCCAGGGCGTGACCGTCCGCTCAGGCCCCTCGACGACGAGCGGCCGGCTGTTCGCACTCGCCAACGGCCAGGAAGTCACGGTCATCGGCAAGAAGCGTGGCTGGCTGCAGATCGTCGACAAGCGCGGCCGCCGGGGCTGGGCGTACTCGCGCTACTTCAAGTCGTAGGATCCTCGGCAGGCCCCGCCGGGCCGCCCGCTGCTGCGGGGCTGGCGGCAAACGGCATTGGCCTGCAAGGCCGGTGGTGCTGCCCCTGTGCGCCCGGCTTGACTCGTGCGGACGGCGCGGACCAAGTGTGCGCGCCAACCCACGGAAGGGCATCCATGAACGTCTTCGTACTCTGCACCGGGCGCAGCGGCTCCACGACTTTCGCCAAGGCGTGCGGGCACTTCTCCAACTACACCGCGGGCCACGAGACCCGCGCCCGCATCATCGGGGCAGCCGAACGCCTGGCGTTCCCGGCGAACCATATCGAGGTGGATCACCACCTCAACCGGCAGCTCGGCGCGCTGGACGAACGCTACGGCGACAGCGCCACCTACGTGCACCTGCTGCGCGACCGGCAGGCGGTCGCGAGAAGCCTGGCACGCCTGATCGACGGCCCCCATTCCAGCGTGCGCGCCTTTGCCGCCAGCACGCTCATGCGCCCGCACCTGAAGCCCGATGAACTCCTGCCGGTGTGCCTCGACTACGTCGACACCGTGACGGCCAACATCCGGGCATTCCTGCGCGACAAGTCGCGCGTCCATACCATCCACGTGGAGGACCCCAGCGACTCCTTCGACGCCTTTGCTGTCGCGATCGGCGCCCGAGGCGATTTGGAGGCGGCCCGCCGCGAGTTGGCGACGGTCCACAACCGCAAGCGGGACGTGCCCTATGCCAGGCCGAAGAGCCCGGCGGGCCGGCTGGCGCTCGCTGTCGCGAGGCTGGTGCCCTAGAACTGGTGACGTGGCGGGAAAATGGTGGGTGCACAAGGACTCGAACCTTGGACCCGCTGATTAAGAGTCAGCTGCTCTACCATCTGAGCTATGCACCCGGTCCGGGCGGGGACATAGCAAAGCCATCCCCACCTTGTCCAGCGGGGAAACTCCCGCCGCGGCACTTTCGTGCGGCGGCGAGATTGCTAAGCTGGCGCCGGACCCTGCGCCCGACCGCACCGGCGGCCGCCCGGCGGCACAAGACAGAAAGGACGCCGCGATGGAATACGCGCAGATCGTGACCGTTTCCACGGAATGGCTGGTTGGAAACGCGCTGAACCTGGCCACGGCCCTGCTCGCGCTGGCCGCCGGGTGGTACCTGTCACGCTTCCTTTCGCGCCACGTCAGGACACTGCTGCCGCACACGAAGCGCGTCGACGACACCATAGCGCCGCTGATCTCCGAGCTCGTCCGCTACGGGATCCTCGTCGTCACCATCGTCGTGGTGCTGGGCCAGTTCGGGGTGCAGACCGCCTCCATCCTGGCGGTGCTCGGCGCGGCCGGCCTCGCCGTCGCGCTGGCCCTGCAGGGGACGCTGTCCAACATCGCCGCCGGCGTGATGATCATCTGGTTGCGCCCGTTCAACGTCGGCGAGTACATCGACGCCGAAAGCGTCACCGGCACGGTGGTCGAGATCGGGCTGTTCGCCACCCGGCTCAGGACCTATGACGGCCTGTTCGTCTTCGTTCCAAACGGGCGACTGTGGAACGCCAAAATCGTCAACTTCACCCGAGAGCGGAAGCGAATGGTCGAAACCAAAATCGGCATCGCCTACGACGCCGACCTCGCCAGGGCGCGTGAGGAACTGCTCGCCCTCGCCCGGGACCCGCGCGTGCTGGCCGATCCCGCGCCGCAGGTGTTCGTCGACAATCTTGGGTCGGTCTCGGTCGACCTGGTGCTGCGTGCCTGGGTGAAGTCGGCCGATTGGTGGCAGGCCAGCGTCGACTTCCGCGAGCGCGCCAAGCTCGCTTTCGACGCGGCCGGCATCGAGGTTCCGTACGGCAAGCTCGATTTCGGCCTGCGCCGGACGCTCTCGCCTCAGGCGTGACCGTCGAGGCCGCGGAAGGCCTCCTTGCCCCAGATGGCCTCGACCTGCCGGTTCTTGCCGCAGCCGGCGCGGTAGCGGGCATAGTGCTGCTCACGGGTGAGGCCGTTGCTCAGCAGTTCCTGCCCCTGCCAGAAGTTCTGGTGGTAGTCCTCGGCCGGCCAGAAGGTCGGGGCCATCTCGACCAGCGTGGCCACCGGCTTGCCCAGTTCCTCGGCGACCTGCGTCTTCTCGGCCTCGGCAAGCTTCAGTTCCTCCGGGGTGCCGGCATAGACCGCAGTGGTGTAGCTCTCGCCGAAATCGCAGAACTGCCCGCGCGGATCGAGCGGATCGATGAGATGGAAGAAGGTATCGAGCAGGGTGGCGTAGCTGGTGACGGCGGGATCATATTCCACCTTGACCGCCTCGCGGTGGCCGGTGGTCTCGGTGATCACCCGCTCGTAGGTGGGATTGGCAACATGCCCGCCGATATAGCCCGACACCGTGCTCACCACGCCGGGCGCGTGATCGAAATCGCTTTCGATGCTCCAGAAGCAGCCGCCGGCGAAGATCGCCGTCGCCGTCTCCCCCGCCTGCGCACCGCCGGTGGCCATCGCCCCGATCAATGCTGCCGTGATCGCCAGTCTGTTCCTATGCATCGCCCGTTCCTCGCTCGCCGGCGGGCCATCGACCCGCGTTGCAGTAGAATACGGAAGCCCGCGCCGGGATGTTACACCTGCGCGGAACAATCAATCGTGAGTACCGGGACCTGTCGCTGCAAGCCCCGGGCCGGTGCCCCCTGCTCCCCACTGGCGCTGGCGGCGGCGCCGGCTAGTATGCGGCATCCTCCCGGAATCGCCGCACCATGCCCAGGCCATCCCTCACCCCCATCGCATCCCAGCTTCCCGATACCGTCCCGTTCGTCGGCCCCGAGGCAATCGAGCGCCTGACCGGCATTCCGACGCGCGCCCGTGTCGGCGCCAACGAGAGTGCTTTCGGTCCCTCGCCCGGGGTGATCGCGGCGCTGCGGGCCGCCGCGCCGGAGGCGTGGAAGTACGGCGATCCCGAGACCTTCGAACTCAAGGCGGCGCTGGCGCGCCATCTAGGGGTCCCGGCCGGCAATATCGCCGTCGGCGAGGGCATCGACGGGCTGATGAACCTCATCGTCCGCCTCTATGTCGGCCCGGGCGATACGGTGGTGACCTCGCTCGGCGCCTATCCGACCCTCAACTACCACGTCGCCGGCTTCGGCGGCCGGCTGGTCACCGTTCCCTACCGGGCCGACCGCGAAAGCCTGGCCGACCTGCTTGCGGCGGTGCAGCGCGAAGCCCCGAAGCTGGTCTATCTGTGCAACCCCGACAACCCCATGGGCACGTGGTGGGACGCGGACGAGGTGGAGCGCTTCATCGCCGCCCTGCCCGAGACCACGATGCTGCTGCTCGACGAGGCCTATGGCGAGACCACCCCGCCGGGCACGCTCCCTGCGATCGACGTGTCGCGCCCCAACCTGCTGCGTACCCGGACCTTCTCCAAGGCCTACGGGCTCGCCGGCATGCGCTGCGGCTACGCCATCGGCGAGGCGGAGAACATCCGCGCCTTCGACCGCGTCCGCAACCATTTCGGCGTGACCCGCCTGTCGCAGGCCGCGGCCACGGCGGCGCTCGCCGACCAGGACTGGCTGCGCTCCGTGGTCGAGCAGGTGGCCGCCGGGCGTGAACGCATCGCCACGATTGCCGCCGACAACGGCCTCGAGGCGCTGCCCTCGGCCACCCATTTCGTCGCCGTCGATTGCGGCCGCGACGGCGCCTTCGCTCTGGCGGTGCTGCAGGCTCTGGGACGGCGGGGCGTGTTCGTCCGCAAGCCGATGGCCCCCGGGCTGGACCGCTGCATCCGCATCAGCGTCGGCCGCCCCGAGGATCTCGACATCGTCGCCGCCGAATTGCCGGCTGCCCTGCGCGATGCCGCCGCCACGCTGCCCTGACACCGGTGCCGGACAGCAAAACGCCCGCCGCTCGAGCGAGCGGCGGGCGCCGGGTCATGCTGGCAGAAGGGGCGATTACCTGTGACTCCGTTCCCGATACGCGCGGAAATCCAGCACGTTGCCATCGCGCGGTTCGGATCGCTTTTCGAACTCGCAGATCAATGCGATCGTCCGCTCGACGATGTTGCGCAGTTGCTGGGTTTGCGTGTCGGCGCCGCGCAGTATGGACGCGGCCTGCTCCAGATGATCGCGTGCAAGAATGAACGTGGGCTGCATCGTGTGCTCCGGAAGCGTTGGTTAAGAAGGAGGAAACACAAGTCCTTTGTGTTGGCGCCACAGTGCACGAGTCATGCCTGCGGACTCGTTGCCGGCGCCCTTTGCATTTGATTTGAATGCACGCCAACCCACTATTTCTACTCAATACGTTGAAATATAACATGAATCTGTGCGCGTACCCGTGTGCAAAACACCGTGGGAATCACGCAAGGCACGGCCTACTTTCTGCGGTGCAAGTAAAAAGGGCCGCCCGATGGCGGCCCTTCACAGTTTTGGCTCAGTATTGCTAGAGTACGGCGTGCTGTTCCATTGCACCCTGCGCCGCGGCGCCGCGCTCGATCAGCAGCCGGTTATAGGCATTCAGATAGGCCCGCGCCGACGCCATCAGAGTATCCGGCTCGGCGGCATTGCCCGAGGCGATGCGCCCGTCCATCTCGAGGCGGACATGGGCGCTGGCCTGGGCGTCGGTGCCGCCGGTCACCCCGTCCACCGCGTAGAGCACGAGGTGCGGCTCCTTGCCCACCGCCTGCTTGATGGCGTTGAAGATCGCGTCGACCGAGCCGGTGCCGTCATAGGTGACGCCGACATCGGTGCCGTCCACCGACAGCGTCAGCGTGCAGCGGTGCACCCCGCCCGTCTTTGATACCACCTCCATGTCGACCAGCCGGATCCGGTCCCCGGACGAGCCGACTTCGTCGTCGACCAGCGCCACGATGTCGGCGTCGTAGATGTGCTTCTTGCGGTCGGCGAGATCCTTGAAGCGGACGAAAGCCTCCTGGAAGGCGTTCTCGCCCAGTTCGTAGCCGAGTTCGCGCAGCTTGTCCTTGAATGCGGCGCGGCCCGAGTGCTTGCCCATGACCAGCGTGGTCTGCTTGATGCCGACGCTGGCGGGCGTCATGATCTCGTAGGTCTCGGCGTTCTTGAGCATGCCGTCCTGGTGGATGCCGCTCTCATGCGCGAAGGCGTTCTTGCCGACGATCGCCTTGTTGTACTGCACCGGGAAATTCGATGCCGCCGAGACGATCCGGCTGGCGCGGCTCAGATGCGTCGAATCGATCCCCGTGTGGAAGGGCATGGCGTCGGCACGAGTGCGGATGGCCATCACCACCTCCTCGAGCGCCGCGTTGCCGGCGCGTTCGCCCAGCCCGTTGATGGTGCATTCGATCTGCCGGGCGCCACCCTTCACCGCCGCCAGCGAGTTGGCGACCGCCAGCCCCAGATCGTCGTGGCAATGGGCCGAGAAGATGACCTGGTCCGCCCCCGGGACGCGCTCGATGATCGAGCGGAACATGCGCTCATGCTCCTCGGGAACGGCGTAGCCTACCGTGTCGGGCAGGTTGATGGTGGTCGCCCCCGCCTTGATTGCGAGTTCGACGCAGCGGGCGAGGAAATCGAGCGGCGTCCGTGTAGCGTCCATGGCGCTCCATTCGACATTGTCGATGAGATTGCGCGCCTGGGTGACCGTGGCGGTGACGATCTCCAGCACCTGCTCCTCGGTCTTCTTCATCTGGTGCGCGAGGTGAATGGGCGAGGTCGACACGAAAGTGTGGATACGCCCCTGCCTGGCGTGGCGCACGGCCTCGCCGGCGCGGGCGATATCGGCCGGAATGGCGCGGGCGAGCCCGGCGACCACGGCGCGCTTGACCTGCTTGGCCACCGCCACCACGGCGTCGAAGTCTCCGTTCGAAGCGATCGGGAAGCCGGCCTCGATGATGTCGACGCCCATCTCGTCCAGGGCCTCGGCGACCTGCAGCTTCTCCTCGAGCGTCATGGTCGCGCCGGGGCTCTGCTCGCCGTCACGCAGCGTCGTATCGAAAATGAAGACCCGGTCCTTGTTGCTCGGTTTTTCCACCAGCTGAATACTCATCTTGCTTTCCTATCGAACGGCCGGGCTGAACGCCTCGCGACCGGACAAATCCATGTTCGGCTTCAAATTCGCAATCCCCTGCCTACCCGCCCGCCTGCCGCGAGCCGCCGGTAATCAGGGGCTGATAAGAAGGAGAAGCAGGGCCGGAAGCAGCAGCAGCGCAGCCGCGATCAGCAGCCGGCTCTGCAGAGCCTCCTGCTGGCGGGCTGTAATGGCGATGGCGCGCTGGCGCTGCATGATCGGTTTCCGTTGGCGCGCGAATAGTGCGCGAAATCGGCGGCGAGCGCAAGCATCTGCTGCAAAGGAGCACCCGCCCGGCCCCGCCGGGTCAGAATGCCAGCACCGCCGAAAGCAGCACGCCGAGGAACGCCACGGCCGTGACGCGGCCGAACTGGGCGGCCCGCCGGCCGGCCTCCATATCGCCCTGCCGGGCCCGCTTTCCGTTGATTTCGGTCAGCGAAATGCTGACCAACATCACGACGATCAGTGCCATCTTGACCCAGAACCAGACATTGGGAACTTCCCAGCCGTATTCGAGCCATAGCAGCAGAGGGCCGGTCACCAGCAGCGTCGCCATGGCGAACTTGCCCACGCTGGACAAGCGGTCGGCGATCGCCATCAGCGTGCTCCGCGTCTCCGGCGTGGCCGCCGCCATCCTGCTGCCCATGATCGGCATCACCACCGGATTCGAGCCGCCGGCGACAAACGCGACGATGTGCACCCAAACCAGGATATCGACCAGGACTTCCACCGCTCGCCCCCCGATCTTCGAACTGATTCCATATCCTACCACCCCCGCCCCGCCCGGCGGAAGCGCGGCCTCGTCGCCAGGGCCCGGAAATCGGGTCGGTCAGTGCCGGCGGGGCGGCAGGGCCAATGCGGCAGCATCCACGCCGAGGACGCCGCAGATGGCCGCAACCACGACGTCGTGGTCATCCCGCTCGTGCAGCCCGGAGACCGTCGCCGCCCCAACCACGCCGACGCCCCGCACGGCAATGGGAAAGCTGCCGCCGGCCATCACGTAGTCATCCGGCGAAAGGCCCTTGTGCGGAGGGAACAGGCGCTCCTCGCCGCCGGCCTCCAGCACGAGGCGATAGGTGCTCTTGTGCAGCCGCTGCACCGTGTTGGCCTTGCGACGCACCCAGTTGGGATTGTCTGCCGTGGTGCCCGGCATGGCACAGTAGAACAGCGGCCGATCCCACAGCCGGACGTCGGCGACCAGCCCCAGCGCTTCCCGCGAGGCCCGCTCGCGGATGGCAAGGCCGATGGCAAAGGCGGTATGCTCGTCGAAGGCGGAGAATACCAGCCCGCGTTCCTGCTCGATGATCCTGGCAATGTCGTCGGCGATGCCCATGTGCTGGCCCTCCCTGTCATGCCCATCCCGGCCAAGCGCGCGCCCGGTCGACTCGGCGGAAAGATGAGCGCGCCATTCATAGCCCATTCATCGCGCCACGTGCATATGGCGCCCCCTGCAGGACGGCCGTGCCGTCGCAACCGGAGGAAACCGCCATGCCCTACCTTTCGACGCTCTTCCGTCGCTCCCCGGAGCGCCGGGCCTATTCCGACCTCATGCAGCTCGACGACCGCCTGCTGCGCGACATCGGCCTCGACCGCGCCGAGCTTCGCGCCCTGCTGGCCAAGTCGCGCGATGCCCGGGCCCGTCGGATCTTCGGGCATGAATAGGCCAGCCGCCAAAGCGGCGCCGAACTAGAGGGGTCCCGCGACAGGCGGGGCCCTTCGTGCTTTCAGGGCCTTCTGCGAGCGGGCGCCGCCGGTTATGACTAGGGAAGCCGGCGCGGACCGGCGAGGGAGGCCCGGTCATGACCACCACCCCGGAAACCGAAGACCGCAGAGCCGAAGGCGTGGCCGGTTTCACGCTGGCCGACAAGACCCCGCACCTGCCCCACCGCAGTTACGGCGAGTATCTGTCCGACAGGATCGCGGCGACCGTCGGCTCGTGGCATTTCATCATCATCCAGTCCAGCCTGCTCGTCATCTGGATGATCCTCAACGTCGTGGCCTGGGGCCAGCACTGGGACCCCTACCCCTTCATCCTGCTGAACCTGGTCCTCTCCTTCCAGGCCGCCTTCACCGCGCCCATCATCATGATGGCGCAGAACCGCCAGTCGGTGATCGACCGCTACAAGGCCCAGCTCGACTACGACGTGAACCTCAAGGCCGAACTCGACATCGAGGCGCTGCACGAAAAGATCGACCTGCTGCGCCAGGAGGACATCGGCCGCCTGATCGGCCTCATCGAAACGCTGACAGCCGAGCGCCTTGCCGACGACCGGCAGCAGGCCGCGGCGGGTGTGCCACCGCTCGACCCCGCACGGTAGCCGGCCGTGGCAGCCGTGATGAATCACAGCGATGCCGCCTACTGGAGCGAGGACGCCGCCTCGCTCTCGGCCACGCTGGGCAGCGGGCCCGCCGGACTGAGCTCGCCCGAGGCCGCCGAGCGCCTTGTCACCTTTGGCGAGAACACCGCCGAAGAAGGGGCGCGCCTCAGCGGACTGCGGCTGCTGCTGCGCCAGTTCGAGAGTCCGCTGGTGCTGATCCTGGTCTTCGCCGCCGCGTTGTCGCTGGCGCTGCGTGAATGGAGCGAGGCCATCATCATCCTCGCCATCGTGCTCGGCAGCTCGCTGCTCAGCTTCTTCCAAGAGTACCGGGCCTCCGGCGCCATCGAACAGCTGCGGCGGCGGCTGGAGCTGACGGCCCGTGTCCGCCGCGACGGGGCCGAGCAGACGGTGCCCCTGCGGACCATCGTGCCGGGCGACGTCGTGCTGCTGTCGGCCGGCAACCTCATCCCGGCCGACGGGCTCGTGCTCGAGGCCGAGGACTTCCTCGTCAGCGAGGCGACGATGACGGGCGAGTCCTTCCCCGTGGAGAAGCGCCCGGGCGTCGTGGCGCCGGAATCGCCCATCGCCGCCCGCAGCAACGCCGTCTTCCTCGGCAGCTCGGTACGCAGCGGGACTGCGACGGTGCTGGCCGTGCATACCGGCCGGCGCACCGAGTTCGGCGCCATCGCCGCACATCTGCGGGCCCGCGCCCCCGACAGCGATTTCGTGCGCGGCGTGCGCCACTTCGGCGGGCTGTTGATCCGCGTCATGGTACTCATCGTGCTGTTCGTGCTGACCATGAACGTGCTGCTGGCCCGCCCCGCCATCGAGTCGGTGCTGTTCGCCGCCGCGCTCGCCGTGGGGCTCTCCCCCGAGCTGCTGCCGGCGATCGTCAGCGTCACGCTCTCCGCCGGGGCACAGGCGATGAGCCGGCGCGGTGTCCTGGTGCACCGGCTGGACGCGATCGAAGACCTCGGCGGCATGGAGATTTTATGCACCGACAAGACGGGCACGCTCACCGAGGGAACGATGGAGCTCCGCCAGACGGTGGACGCCGCGGGCGAGCCGTCCGCGGAGGTGCGCCGGCTCGCCTTCCTCAATGCCACGTTCGAGACGGGCATCGGCAACCCGCTCGACGCCGCCATCGCCGCCGCCGGCCAGGCGGCCGGACTGACCACCGGGGGCGTCACCAAGATCGATGAGATCCCCTACGATTTCGCGCGGCGCAGGCTGACCATCGTCGTCGCCGAGAGCGAGCGCCCCGGCCGGCATCTGATCATTACCAAGGGCGCGTTCCCCGAAGTCCTCGCCATCTGTACGTCGGTCGACGCAGGCGACGCCCAGGTGCCTCTCGACGAGGGCCACCGCGCCAAGCTCGCCACCGCTTTCGAAACCGCGGGGCGGGACGGGTTCCGCGTCCTGGCGCTGGCCAGCCGCGACGTCGAGGCACGCCCTGCCTATGGCCATGCCGACGAGCAGGGCATGTGCTTCCGCGGCCTGCTGCTCTTCCACGACCCGCCCAAGGCCGACGCCGCCTCCGCCATCCGCGACCTCGCCGCCCTCGGCATCCGCACCAAGGTGATCAGCGGCGACAACCGCTACGTCACCGGCCATCTCGCGCGCACGGTCGGGCTCGATCCCGCCTCCATGCTCACCGGCGAACAGCTGGCTGCGCTGCGGGACGAAGCGCTCTGGCACCTGGCGCCGCGCACCGACCTGTTCGTGGAAATCGATCCGCAGCAGAAGGAGCGCATCGTGCGTGCCCTGCAGCGGATGGGCCACAGCGTGGGCTATCTCGGCGACGGCATCAACGACGCGCCCGCGCTGCACGCCGCCGACGTCGGCATCTCGGTCGCGGGGGCCGTGGACGTGGCGCGCGAGAGCGCCGACATAATCCTTTTGACCCCGAGCCTCGATTCGCTGCGGGCCGGCGTCGAGGATGGCCGGCGCACCTTCGCCAACACGCTCAAATACATCTCCATCACCACCAGCGCCAATTTCGGCAACATGGTCAGCATGGCGCTCGCGACGCCGTTCCTGCCCTTCCTGCCGCTGGCCGCCAAGCAGATCCTGCTCAACAACTTCCTCTCCGACATCCCCTCCATCGCCATCTCCGCCGACAATGTCGATGCCGAGCGCATCCGCCAGCCGCAGCGCTGGGACATCCAGGAGATCCAGCGCTTCATGGTGATCTTCGGGCTCGTCAGCTCGGCCTTCGACCTGTTGACATTCGCTGCCCTGCTGCTGGTCTTCCACGCCGGGGAGGCGAGCTTCCAGACGACGTGGTTCCTCATCTCGCTGCTCACCGAACTCGCGGTGGTGCTGCTCCTGCGCACGCGGCGCCCCGCCTGGCGCAGCGTGCCCGGCCCGATACTGCTGTGGTCGACGGTGGTGGTGGCGGCGGCGACCCTGGCCATCCCCTTCCTCGGCCCGGCCAGTGCCCTGTTCGCCTTCGTGCCGCTCTCCGCCGCAGAGCTGGTCGCGGTCGGCGGCATCCTCGCCGGCTACATGGCGGCGACGGAAATCGCCAAGGCCTGGTTCTACCGATCCGTCGCCGGCCACAGGCCACCGCGCCGGCGCCGCCCGCGCCGCCGGCAGAAATGAGAAAGGAGCCTCGCGGCCCCGTCCTCCCTCAGCGCGCGACCGGCGCCAGGACTTCGAGCGCCGCTTTCCTGGCCAGCGGCAACGCGCAGCGCCCGCCACAGAGGGCGAAGGCGGGGCACGCCGGCCCCTTGCATCCCTTCGGCACGCCCGGCGCCGCGGCAATGCCCGCCCTCTCTTCGGGCGACGAAGTCGTGGGGCGCCGCGCCGTCAGGCCAATAACCGTGCCCATCACGCCACCGCCGCCTGCGGCGCGAACAGCGCCTCGATGGTCTCGCGGTCCGGGCCGTGGAAGCGTCCGGCCGCCATGGACCCGAGGAGGTTGCCCAGGACCTGCCTGATCATCGGCGCCGATGTCGCCGGAAGATGCCCGGAGATGATCGTCGAGGGATCGAGCTTCTCGACATCCGCGAGGAGCGTTCCGAACCAGTTCCTGTCCGCCCAGCCCAGCCAGGGCGCGTCGATGCCCGCCCACGCCGTCTGCCCATCGCGCAGCACGTTCTCGGGAATGGCCGCGGTCTCCTCGTGCGGCGCGTCGAGCAGGGCGCCGAACGCGTCGGCGCTGAACAGCACGCGCGTCTTGGTGTCGAAGAAGCCGTTGGTCTCCGGCGCGTCGTAGATCACCGGCTTGATCGAGACGAGTTCGCGGTCGCCGACGTCGAGTCGCTGCCCGGCCTCGAGCACGTGCAGCCGGCTCATGTCGAAGTCGCCGCGGAGCCCGAACTTGGCCGCGCCCAGCCCGGCAATGACGACCTTCGCGTTCGGCGCCAGCGCCATGACCTGGTCGAGGTTGAAGACGTGGTCGAGGTCGGTGTGGCTGATCCATATCCAGCGCAGGTCCTCGGGGTCGATGACCTTCTGCAGTTCCGCAATATAGGCGTCGCTCACCCCGACCCAGCTGGTGTCGACGAGGACCGGCTCCCTGGCGTGGATGAGGTGGGCGTTGATCGGCAAGATGCCGAGGCCCGGGATCGGCGCGAAGCTGCGGAAGGAAGTGGTATCCGGCGCGACCTGGCTCGCGCCGATAAAGGCTGGTGCATCCATCGGAAAGTCTCCTGTGGCATTGCGATCGATTTCGCGATACACATATGTGCAATCGAAAATGAACCGCAGATGAATGGCTGCACAGCAGTGTTCAATGAATAAGACAGCACGGACCTACACCAAGACCAGGCGGGCGGAGCAAGAGGCGGAAACGCGCCGGCGCATCGTCGAGGCGGCGCTCGGGCTGCACACCGAAGTCGGGCCGGCGCAGACGACCATCAGCATGATCGCGGAACGCGCCGGCGTGCAGCGCCACACCGTCTATGCGCATTTTTCCGACGAGCGCGCGCTGCTGATGGCGTGCTCCGGCCTCCATATGGAGCGCGAGCCGCCGCCCTCGCCCGGGGCGTGGGCAGGTGTGAACGATCCGGCGACGAGGCTGCGGCAGGCGCTCGGCGCGCTCTACGGCTGGTATGAACGCAACGAAGCCATCACCGCCGCGGTCCTGCGCGACGCCGAGCGGCACGAACTGCTGCGGGAAATCTCGGAGCTGCGCCTGGGGACCGCCCTCGCGGCGATCGCCTCTTCGCTTGCGGGCGGGCTCGGCGCGCAGGGCAAGGCCGCCCTCGCGCTGGCGATGAGCTTTCACACCTGGCGCACGCTGATGCGCGAGGCCGGCCTCACGCCCCCAGCGGCGGTGGAGATGATGGCGGAGGCGGTGCTCGGCGCCGACGGCCAGATCGCAGCGGACCCATCCTGACGGTTCACACGGCCTTCTTTGCAGCCGCCAAGACGGAGCTACAAAACTCGCCCATGGCGCGGGCCCGACCTACGAACTCCTGTCGCTCCCTGGGGGCCAACTGCATCATCGCCTTGGAAAGGCCCGCCTCAGACGGCTCGTTTGGATGCCAAATCTGGATAAGTGTGAGGTATGTTTTGGAATTGGCACCCAAGAGGAGCGCCGCCGGATCCATTGCGCTATATTGGGTTACAGTTGGTTTCTTCATCATCTCCTCCCGGAATGCTGTATAATTACACGCGCGCGAGGCAAGAGAAGTTGATCCGCATCAAGATCGATGCGGATCAACATAACAATGCGCCGTCTAGTACTTCTGACTAGCGCACATTAAAAGAATCCCACTTAGTTCTTGCTCTTGTCGACCAGCGCACCCGCCTTGATCCACGGCATCATGCCGCGCAGCTTCTCGCCCACTTCCTCGATGGGATGTTCGTCGGCGAGGCGGCGGGTGGCCTTGAAGCGCGACGCACCGGCCTTGTATTCCTGCATCCACTCCGAGGTGAACTTGCCCGACTGGATGTCCTTCAGCACGCGCTTCATCTCGGCCTTGGTCTCCGACGTGATGATGCGCGGCCCGGAAACGTACTCGCCCCATTCCGCCGTGTTCGAAATCGAGTAGTTCATGTTGGCGATGCCGCCCTGGTAGATCAGGTCGACGATCAGCTTCACCTCGTGCAGGCACTCGAAATACGCCATCTCGGGGGCATAGCCGGCCTCGACCAGCGTCTCGAAGCCGGCGCGGATGAGCTCGACCAGGCCACCGCACAGCACCACCTGCTCGCCGAACAGGTCGGTCTCGCATTCCTCGCGGAAATTGGTCTCGATGACGCCGGAGCGGCCGCCGCCGACGCCCGAGGCATAGGCGAGCGCGATGTCGTGGGCATTGCCCGAGGCGTCCTGGTGCACGGCGATGAGGCACGGCACGCCGCCGCCCTTCAAGTACTCGCCGCGCACGGTGTGGCCCGGACCCTTGGGGGCGATCATGATGACGTCGACGGTCTTTTTCGGCTCGATCAGGTTGAAGTGGACGTTGAGGCCGTGCGCGAAGGCGAGCGCCGCGCCGTCGCGGATATTGGGCTCGATGTGCTCCTTGTAGATGTCGGCCTGCAGCTCGTCAGGAGTCAGCATCATGATGACGTCGGCCCAGCCGGCGGCCTCGGCGACGCTCATCACCTTGAGCCCCTCGCCCTCGGCCTTCCTGGCCGAGGCCGAGCCCGGACGCAGCGCCACGACCACTTCCTTGACGCCCGAGTCGCGCAGGTTGAGCGTGTGAGCGTGGCCCTGGCTGCCATAGCCGACGATGGCCACCTTCTTGTTCTTGATGATGTTGAGATCGGCATCCCGATCGTAATAAACGCGCATGGCAGTCTCCCTTGTTGGCGTTCGGGCCCGACGGGCCGGCATTCATCCCCTCCACGAATTGTCGCCACGGAGGGGGAAGGTGCCCTTGCGTGGTCGGCACGGCTTTGTGCCCGATGACATCACCCTGCCCGAGCCCGCGCACGGCAGGCCGGGCGGAGCATCATTCCCGCCGGTACAGCTGCAGGAACTGCTCGGCCGCCTGCGTGGCGTCCGCCTCGATCCGGGCCGGCGACAGCGTCAGTTCGTCCCCCAGCAGCAATCGGATCTGCACGTCGCGCACCACGAGGCCGAAGAATGTGCGGAACGCTTCCTCGGAGCTGTCGAAGCGCAGCAGCCGGGCGTCGCGGCCCGCCTCCAGCACCGGCTTCAGCCGGCGCCCCATGGCCAGCCGCCCGTTCTCGAGGACGATCTGGCCGAGGCCGGGCTTGTGCGCCCCTGCATCCGTCACCGCCAGCCGGTTGAGCGTCACCGACACCTCGCCGGCGAGCGTGCCCAGCAGGTCGCGCGCGAACTGCTCGATGCTGGCGCGCAGCGACGCCGCGTCGAGCTTGCGCCGGTCGACACGCGGCACCCTGACCTTGGCCGCCTGCCACTGCACGGTGGCCGTGAGCAGCCCGTCGCGATCGCCGAACCACTTGTACAGCGTTTCCTTGGAGCAGCTGGCCCGCCGCGCCACCGCCGTCATCGTCAGCCGGTCGCCCGCCTCCACCAGCAGGTCGAGCGCCGCCGTCAGCACCGCCTGCTGGCGGGGCGTGAAGGCATCCTCGGTGGTCCTGAGTGCAGCACTCATCGGTCGGTCGACTGTCCTGGAAACTCTACCTGCCGCGCGGCGGGGAAAATCGCTCAACCTCCGTACCGTACGTTACGGTTCGGCGCAAGTGCGTCGCCGGGCAAGGTGGATTGCCTGCCGCGGGCCTCGAGGTGCTCGGCATCCCCCAGACTAGAGGTCGCCCGCCTCGCTCTTCCCGCCATCGTCGGCCGACGGCCCCGACCTGGCGGCCGGCGGCACCGGGCTCAGCCGTGCCGCCCGGAAAGCCTGGGCAAACATCTCCTCGACGCTGGCCGGCCGCACGGGAGGCTCGTTCGTCTCCCCCGGGTCGCGGGCCGGAGGCGCGTCCGCTACGGGCGCCGCCGAAGGAGTTTCCGGGTCGCTTTCGGTTACGGATGAAACAGGCGCTGGCGGCGCGGCCGCGACT
>NZ_DASWVV010000199.1:0-2557 GCF_036406155.1 Devosia sp.
CGTGGGTTCGACGCTGGCCGGCGGCCTGGCGATGCTGGCCGGCGGCGTGTCGCCCTGGAACTGGCGCGGCGCGGCGTGGCTCCTGCCGATGGGGCTGCTCGCCTCGGCGGGCCAGCTCGCCATGACCCGCTCCTACAGCACAGGCGCGACGCTGGTGGTCGCCAACCTGCAGTACTCGGGCCTCCTGTTCGGGGCGATCTTCGGCGTGACGCTGTTCGGCGACCGGATCGGCCTGGCGGGCTGGAGCGGCATGGCCCTGATCGTGGCCAGCGGCCTCGCCGCCACGATACTGCGCAGCCGCGCGGCGCCCGGATCGCCCGCGCACGACCACTGAGCAGCCGGGGGCGCGGGATAATCCGCCCTCCATCCGAAGCAGGGACCGCAAGCATGTACACCACGCTGATCTCCGTCGATGAACTCCAGCGGCTGCGCGCGAGCGACGCGCCGCTCATGATCTTCGACTGCAGCTTCGACCTCATGAACCCGGCCGCCGGCGAGGAGCAGTACCGCCAGGCGCACATCCCGGGCGCGGTCTACGCGCATCTCGACACCGCGCTCAGCGACCAGGGCGTGGTCGAGCCGGACGGCACGCATCACCCGCATCCCGACGCGGCATCGGGCGGCCGCCACCCGCTGCCGAGCCGCGAGAAGTTCGCGATGTGGCTCTGTGCCGTCGGCTTCGCCAACGACATGCAGGCGGTGGTCTACGACCGGCAGGGGGCGAACTACTGCGGCCGGCTCTGGTGGATGCTGAAGTGGGCAGGCCACGACGCGGTGGCCGTGCTCGACGGCGGCCTGCAGGCGTGGCAGGCCGCCGGCGGCGAGGTGACCGACCGCGAGGAGCCTTCGCACTTCCAGTCGAACTTCAGGCTCGGACCCGAACGGACGCGGCTGGCGACCACGCGCGACGTCCAGCAGCGGCTCGGCCAGCCAACGCAGACCGTGATCGATGCCCGCGCGACGCCGCGCTTTCGCGGCGAAGTGGAGCCGCTCGATCCGGTGGCGGGCCACATTCCGGGCGCGCTCAACCGCCCGTTCTCGCAGAACATGGGCCCCGACGGCAAGTTCAAGCCACCAGCGCAGCTGCGACAGGAGTTCGAGGCGCTGCTGGCGGGGCGCGATCCTCGCAGCGTGGTGCACCACTGCGGCAGCGGCGTGAGCGCGGTGCCGAACGTGATCGCGATGGAAGTCGCCGGCCTGGGGCCGACGGCGCTCTACGCCGGCAGCTGGAGCGAGTGGTGCAGCGACCGCTCGCGGCCGGTGGAAAAAGGCTGAAGCTCACCGGGCGCAACCCGCGCCGGTGAGTCTCGAACACGCAGGCTTCAACGCTGGCCGGTCTGGCCGGTGGCGCTGCCTTCCGGCACGCTGCCACCCGGCGCGGTGGTCGCACTGGTCCCGGTCCCGGCCGGGGAGCTGGCCGGGCCGGATCCCATGCCGCCTTGCAGCCCGCTGCCGGCCGGCGGGGCCTGCCCGACGGTGCCGCTGCCGGTAGCGCCGGGCACGGCATCGCCGCCCGACGAACCGGGATGCGGCGCGGAGCCGGCGACACCGGACGGCCCTCCCGGCGCACTGTCGCCCGCCGCCGGCGTCACCACCTGGGTGGGAGTGCCGGTCCCGGGCCTGCCGGGGGCGTTCGGGTTCGCCGTCGCCCCCGAATCGGCGCCCCGGCCGCAGCCCGCCAGCCCCAGCGAGGCGGCGGCCGCGACGATCAGGGCGCAGGTGCGGACCGGCATCAGCGGGTCGTGGTCGTGGTGGAGCTGGTCGAGCCCGTCACGCCGGAGGTGCCGCCCATGGAGCTGCCGGTGCCGGTGGAACCGCTGCCCGAAGCGCCCGTCGTGCCGCCCGAGGCATCGCTGCCGGTCGAGCCGGTCGTGCCGCCGGTGCCGGACGCGCCCATCGAGCTCGTGCCGCCCGTCGTGCCGCTCGCGCCCGCCGTGGTGTCGGTGCTGCTGCCGGTGGTGCCGCCCGTGGTCCCCGCCGTGCTGCCGGTGGTCGTGTCGGCCGAGCCGGACGTGCCGGCCGTGCTGGACGGGCTCGTGGTCGTGCTGGACGAGGTGGCGGAACTGCCCGCGCCGGCTCCGGCGTCGTCGTTCTTGCCGCAGGCGCTCAGGGACAGGGCGCCGACGATGGCCAGCGCGGCGGCGGCGGTTTGGGTGAGAGACATCTTCATCAGGGTAACTCCTTGAGGGTATGTTCGGGATTGACAGGGGCAACGCGTTCGGGTCGCCCTGGGTGCACTCTAGGCATCCGTGGCGCCCCGGCTGTCGGTACCTGATGATGTTCGGTGTAGGACAAGCGCAGAGGCACGGGTGCGGCGCCTCAGCGGCGGCTGCCGCGCTCCTGCGGGGTCTTGCTCTGCTGCTTCATCGCTCCTTCCGCGGCGCGCCCGCGGCCGTCGCCGCCGCTGTCGGCCGTGCCGGCGTCCTGCGCCTGCATGTCGGCGTCCGGCGTGCTGACCTTGTTCTTGGTGTCCACTTCCTTGGCGCTGTCGCGCGGCTCGCGGCCGCCCGAGCGCGACTTGCTCGCTGGGTTCATGTTCGGCTCCTTGGTGACGATG
>NZ_DASWVV010000200.1:0-25008 GCF_036406155.1 Devosia sp.
CGGCGGCTGGGCGCGGCCGCTTCTCGGCCCCCTCGCGGGGCGGACGCGGCCTGTCGCCGAAATCGCGCTTGGGTCGATCGGCGACGTCGCGCCGCGGACGGCCCTCGGCGGGTGCATGATCGCGCCGTGTCGTCGCCGGGCGCTCGCCGTCGCGACGTGGCGGCCGAGGCCGGCCACCGAAATCGCGTTGCGGCCGGTCGCCGGGCTCGCGTCTGGCCTTGTCCCCGAACGCGCGGGCGGGGCGCTCGGCGCCCTCGCGGCGCGGGCCGGCAGCAGCGCCCTTGTCGTCGCGCGGCTTCTTGCCGTAGAGCTTTTCCTTGAATTCGGCGGGCTCGCGCCCGTCTTCGAAATGGATCTTGCGGGGCGGCCCTTCCTCGGCGGCAGGTTCCGGGCGCCGCGGGCGCGCCTGTGGCCGCGCGTCGAAGCGCCCCGGGCGGTCGCGGCGGGGACGGTCTTCGTCGCGCACATCCCGTGCCGGACGGTCGGGCCGGTCCGGCCGGTCGGTGAAGCGGAAGCGGTTGAGCGTTGCGCTCGCCCCCGAGCGTCCCTGTTTGGGCTGGTCCGTGCCCGGGGCAGCCGCCCGGAGCCGGGGATTGGCGGCGCGGCGGCGCACGATGTCCGCGGCGTCCGGCAGTTCGCTTTCGAAATCGACGCCGGCCTCTTCCGCGAGCCGCTTGCCGAGTTGGTCGCGCAGCACGCGCGCCTTGACCACCTCGACGGCGCCGATGGGCAGGTCCCCGAGCTGGAACGGACCGAAGCTGACGCGGATCAGGCGGTTGACCTGCAGGCCGAGGGAGGCCAGCACGTTCTTGACCTCGCGGTTCTTGCCTTCGCGCAACGCCACCTGCAGCCAGACATTGCTGCCTTGGGGGCGCTCCAGCTTCGCCTCGATCGGCCCATATTTCACGCCGTCGATTTCGACGCCCTCGGCCAGGGCATCGAGCTGGGCCTGGGTGACGGTGCCGAAGGCGCGGACGCGGTAGCGGCGCAGCCAGCCGGTCGCGGGCAGCTCGAGCACGCGCTTGAGCCCCCCGTCATTGGTGAGCAGCAGCAGGCCCTCGGTATTGATGTCGAGCCGGCCGATGGAGACGACGCGCGGCAGGCCCTGGGCCTCGAGCTTTTCGAAGATGGTCTCGCGGCCCTCGGGGTCCTTCTCGGTGACGACCAGCCCCGCCGGCTTGTGGTAGAGCCACACGCGCGTGCCCTGCCGGGCGGCGAGGATCTCGCCGTCGACCTTGATCTGATCGGTGGCGGCGACGTTGAAGGCCGGGGTCAGAACCACCTTGCCGTTGACCGCGACGCGGCCGTCCTTGATCCAGGCCTCGGCGTCGCGGCGCGAGCACAGGCCCGAGCGGGCGATGACTTTGGCGAGCCGCTCGCCTGCGGCCGGTATGGGGCTCTCTGCCACGATCGTTACTCCTGCGGGACCTCTCGGTCGGCGCATCCTGGGAAAACTGGAATTGGCGGGAGCCCCGCCGCGCGGCTAGTCCTTGATGCCGAGGTCCGACTTGAGGTTGCCCGAACCCGTGCCGAGCAGCCCGCCGGACTGCGGCGCGCGCGAGGCGGTGGCCTTCAGGGCCTTGCGGATTTCCTCGGGGCAGGCCTTGTCGTCGAGCCGCACGAGGTCGCCGTTCTTGGCAAGGCAGACCATTTCGGTGCCGCCGACGACGGTGAAGTATTCCTCGGGCGGCAGGTAGAGCGGACGCGCGCCGCCCTTGAGCTGGGCGGCGGTCATGCGCGCCGTCAGCTGCCGCGCCTCGGCCTCGGTGAGCGGGCGGCCAGCGATGGTGCGCAGGTCGACGACGCGGGCGTTGCGCAGGCGCTTCATGTCCTCGTCCGACAGCCCCGACGTATCGATCTGCACGGTGTTGGAATCGGCGGGCAGCAGGGCCGTCTTGGTCTCCGCCTCCGGGGCCGGCAGGCTGGCCGTCTGCTTCGGCATGACGAGCGGGGCGCGGCGCTGGTTGGTCTCTTCCTTCTGCTCGCGGTCGATCATGCCGAGGCCCTGCAGCGTCGAGGTCATCACCTCGCGCTCGAAGGTGCCGAAATCGGTGACCGCACTCGTGCCTTCCGTGGTCGTGCAGGCGCCGACCGACAGGGCCAGCAGCAGCGCCGCGGAGAACAGTCCGGTCCGGGTTACGGCCAAAACGGCGGGCCGCCGCCCGGTCGAGTCGCTACGCATGAGACTTCCCTTATTCCCCAACTCGCCCCGGCATGGTCGCCGGCACGCGCCTGCCCACTGCAAGCAACATTGCCCCGCGCGCGCCTTATAAACCATGAACGCCCGTAAAACCAGATTCAGGCAGCAATGCGTTCAGGCGGCATCCGGCGCCGGCCTGTCACGTCCGATTCCCAGGATGTCGAGGACAAGCAGCAACACCCCGAACGTGATGGCGGTATCGGCGATGTTGAAGATGTAGAACGAATAGGCCTGCCAGTGGAAGTGGAAGAAGTCGGCCACGGCCCCGTATAGCAGGCGGTCGACGGCGTTCGACAGTGCCCCGCCGATGCACAGCGCCAGCCCGGCCCGCACCAGGGTCTGGGTCGAGCGCCACCACCATATGGCGAGCGCGATGGTCGCGGCGGCGATGACGAGGCCCAGCAGCCATAGCGGCAGGTCGCCGAACAGGCCGTAGGAGACCCCGGTGTTCCACACCAGCACGTAGTCGAAGAAGCCGGTGACGGGGACGATTTCGCCGCCGCGCCAGCCGAGCACCTCGATCTGGACGTGCTTGTGCAGGCGGTCTGCGAAAAGCGCCAGGGCGAGCAGCACGAGGCTGAGCCCGATCCCTGGCCGGCCCGCTCCCGCCGGCGCTGACGCGGGCGCGCTCAGAGCCCGGCCGCCCGGCGCTCGCGCATGGCCTGGGCGTCGCGCGGCGAAAGGTCGGGGTAGTCGGGGTCGGAGCCGACCTCGGGCAAAATCTTCCACGAGCGGGCGCAGCGCTTTCCCTTGGCAGGGGCGAAGGCCACCGCCACGCCGGGCACCTCGTCGAGGCGGAAGGCGTCTTCCGGCCCCTCGCCCGCCGTCACCTCGATGGCGGAGGTGATGCAGATCTCGGCGAAGTCCTGGCCGTCGAGCGCCGCCAGCAGGCCGGGATCGGCCACGAACACCAGTGGCGCCGCCTCGAGCGAGGAGCCGATGCGCTTGCCCTTGCGCTCGATCTCGAGCGCGCCGGTGACGACGCGGCGCACCGTGCGGATGTTGTGCCACTTCTCGGCGAGGGCGGCGTCGGCCCACGCCGCCGGTATTTCCGGGAAGGTCCGCAGATGTACCGAGGAATCGTCCCCCGGGTGGCGCTCCAGCCAGCACTCTTCCATGGTGAAGACCAGGATCGGCGCCAGCCAGGCGGTGAGCGTGTCGAACAGGGTTTCGAGCACGGTCAGGCTCGCCCGCCGGCGCTCGGACGAGATCGGATCGCAATATAGCGCATCCTTGCGGATGTCGAAGTAGAAGGCGCTGAGCTCGATATTCATGAAGTTGGCGAGCAGCGCCACCACGCGCTTGTAGTCATAGCCCTGGTAGGCCTCGCGCACCTGGCCGTCGAGTTCGGCCAACCGGGACAGGATCAGCCGCTCCAGCTCCGGCATCCGGGCGTGCTCCACCCGCTCCTCGGGCCGGTAGTGGGCCAGATTGCCCAGCAGCCAGCGCAGCGTGTTGCGCAGCTTGCGGTAGGAATCGACCGTGGTGTTGATGATCTCCTTGCCCAGCCGCAGGTCTTCGGAATAATCGGCCGAGGCGACCCACAGGCGCACGATGTCGGCACCGTACTGGCGGATGAGGTCCTGCGGGGCGACGACGTTGCCGAGCGACTTGCTCATCTTGCGCCCTTCCCCATCCATGGTGAAGCCATGCGTGAGCACGGACTCGTAGGGCGCGAAGCCGTTGGTGGCGCAGCTTTCGAGCAGCGAGGAGTGGAACCAGCCGCGGTGCTGGTCCGAGCCTTCCAGGTACATCGAGGCCGGGAACTTGAGGTGCGGCCATTTCTGCTTGTTGCGCAACACGAAGGCGTGGGTCGAGCCCGAATCGAACCACACGTCGAGGATGTCCATGACCATCTCGTAGTCGGCCACGTCGTGGTCCGGCCCGAGAAAGCGCTCGGCCGCGCCCGGCTTGTACCAGGCGTCGGCGCCCTCGGCCTCGAAGGCGTCGGCGATGCGGTGGTTGACCGACTCGTCCTTGAGGATTTCGCCCGTCTGCCGGTGCACGAACACGGTGATCGGCACGCCCCAGGCGCGCTGGCGGCTGAGCACCCAGTCGGGGCGCTCGGCGATCATCGAGCGCAGCCGGTTCTGCCCGGCCGGCGGATAGAACCGGGTCCTGTCGATGGCGGCGAGGGCGCGGGCGCGCAGCGTGTCGCCCGACCCGCCGATGTCGCGATCCATGTACACGAACCATTGCGGCGTGTTGCGGAAGATGACCGGCTTCTTGCTCCGCCACGAATGCGGGTACTGGTGCTTGACCCGGCCGCGGGCCGCCATCATGCCCCTGTCGGCCAGCGCCGTGATGACACGCTGGTTGGCGTCGCCCTTCTTGCCGGAATCGTCGAGCACGCGGGCGCCCTCGAAGCCGGGCGCGTCCTTGGTGTAGAAGCCGGCGTCGTCGACGGTGTAGGGGATGGTTCTGTCGATGCCGCGCTCGGCGAGCAGGCGCCCCGAGTCCATCCAGATCTCGAAGTCGTCGAGACCGTGGCCGGGGGCGGTATGCACGAAGCCCGTGCCGGCGTCCTCGGTGACATGCTCGCCGTCGAGCAGCGGCACGGCGAACTCGTAGCCGCCGGCGAGGCCCTTGAGCGGGTGCGACGCCAGCATGCCGGCGAGCATGTAGGGCTGCACGTCGAAGCGGCGCTCGTAGTTCTCGACCTTGGCCTTGTGGAAGACGTCGGCGGCGAGCTCGTCGGCGATGACGTATTTCTCGCCGGTCCTGGCCCAGTTGCCCTCGGGCGCGCTCATCACCTCATAAAGCCCGTAGGCGATCTTCGAGGAAAAGCTGATGGCGCGGTTGCCCGGAATGGTCCAGGGCGTCGTCGTCCAGATCAGCACCGATGCGGTGGCGAGTTCGACTGCATGCTCGGGCTCGACGCCGGCGGTCGAGCGCACCGGGAACTTCACCCAGATGGTGTCGCTCTCGTAGTCCTGGTACTCGATTTCGGCCTCGGCCAGCGCCGTGCGCTCGACCACGCTCCACATCACCGGCTTGGAGCCGCGATAGAGCTGGCCGGAGGCGGCAACCTGCATCAATTCGCGGGCGATCTGCGCCTCGGCGTCGAAGCTCATGGTGAGGTACGGGTTGTCCCATTCGCCGAGCACGCCCAGGCGCTTGAACTCCTCGCGCTGCACGTCCACCCAGTGGCTGGCGAAGGCCCGGCACTCCTGGCGGAACTCGACCACCGGGACCTCGTTCTTGTCCTTGCCCTTGGCGCGGTACTGCTCCTCGATCTTCCATTCGATCGGCAGGCCGTGGCAGTCCCAGCCCGGCACGTAGGCCGAATTGTAGCCCAGCATCTGCATGGAGCGCGATACGAGATCCTTGAGCACCTTGTTGAGGGCGTGCCCGATATGGATGTTGCCGTTGGCGTAGGGCGGGCCGTCATGCAGGGTGAACAGCGGCCGGTCCCTGGCCTGTTCGCGCTGGCGGGCATAGATGTCCATCTTCTCCCAGCGCTCGAGCCAGCCCGGCTCGCGCTCGGGCAGCCCGGCCCGCATCGGGAAGGCGGTCTGCGGCAGGAACAGGGTCGCCGAATAGTCGGTTTCGGCGGCGCCGGGGCCGGCGCCAGCGCCCTTTTGGGTATCGTTCATGGTAGCCGTTCTTCAGCGGGAACTGGATTTGGCGGCCTTGTAGCAAGGCGGGTGCCGCGGTGCCAGTGTTTTGCCGCGCCGCGGCCGGGGCTAGCCGAAGAAACCCAGCGCGCGGTCGAGATCGCTGATCGGGCCGGCGGTGGCCAGGATGGCGCGGGCGGCATCGGCATCGCGCCGGACGGCGGCGATCAGCGCGTCGACGCCGGAAAACACGCGCTGGCCGCGCACATGGTTGACCAGCGCCACCGACAGGTGGTGGCCGTAGATGTCCTCGTCGAAGTCGAACAGCCAGGTCTCGAAGGGCGGGCGCTCGTTGTTGAACATCGGCTTGCCGTAGCTGGCGACGCCGTTGAACAGGCGCTCACCCAGCCGGGCCCGCACCGCATAGATCCCCTGGGCAAGGTCGAAGACGGCGGGGGTCGCCATGTTGGCGGTGGGAAAGCCGAGTTCGCGCCCGCGCCGGTCGCCGACCACTACCTCGCCCTCGAGGAACCAGTGGTAGCCGAGCAGGCCGTTGGCGACGTCGAGGTTGCCGCGGCGCAGCGCCTCGCGCACGCGCGAGGAGGAGATCGGGCCGATGTCCTGCTCGAGCATCTCCAGCGTTTCGACGACGAAGCCCTGCTCGATCCCGGCCTGCCGCAGGTAGTCGGGCGTGCCGCGGCGGTTGCGGCCGAAGTGGAAGTCCTCGCCGACGATGACCCGCGAAACGTCGAGGGCCCGGATGAGGAAGCGGGAAACGAACTCGTCGGCCTCAATCTGGCTGAAGGCACGATCGAAGCGCAGGACGACGATGCCGTCGAGCCCGAGCGCCTCGGCGAGCCGCGCCTTGGCGTCGGCGCCGGTCAGGCGGAACATCACCGGTTCGGGGGCAAACACGTCGCGCGGATGCGGCTCGAAGGTCAGCACCACGGCGGGCACGCCGCGTTCCCGCGCCCGTTCCTTGAGCACCTCGAACACGTACTGGTGCCCGCGGTGGAAACCATCGAAATTGCCGATGGCGACGGCGCAGCGCTTGAGCGCATCGGGAACCTGGTCAAGGCCCGAGAGCCTGATGAAGCCGGACAAATCCAAACCCGCCACGATTTTTCGCGCGTTCAATGGCAAGAAACCGGCCTGCGCGCAACCCTTACCAGGCAAGGCGCGGCATGAAGCCCGCCAGCGTCACCCCGGACGGCTCGACCAGGCGGCGGATGGCGTTGGAATCGGGCTCGCCGAAGGCGTCGACCTCGGCGGCATGGATGGAGCCGGTGATGAACAGCAGGTCGATGCCGAAGCCGGCGGCGCCGATGGCGTCTGTGCGCACGCTGTCGCCGATGGCGAGGATGCGTTCGCGCGCGACCGGCCCGCCCGCCGCCTGCTCGACGAGGCGCAGCGCCTCCTGGTAGATCGGCCGGTACGGCTTGCCCGCCATGCGCACCATACCGCCGCGCGCCTCGTAGAGGTCACCGAGCGAGCCGCCGCAATAGATCAGCCGGTCGCCGTGCTCGACCACGCGGTCGGGGTTGGCGACGATCATGGGCAGGTTGCGCGCGAGCCACAACTCGACCCGCTCGCTGTACATGTCGGGGGTGTCGTCGTCGCTGTCGAGGTCGGTGACCACCACCGCCTCCGCCGCCTCGACGCTGCCGCGGACCAGGTCCAGCCCCTCGTAGAGCGCGTCGTCGTCCGAGGGCGGGCCGACATGGTGGACAACCTTGCCGCGGTATTCGGCCAGCATGGCGCGCGTCGCGTCGCCGGAAGAGACGATGGCATCGTAGGCGTCGCGGGAGACGCCCAACTGGTCGAGAAACGGCACGATGGCGGAGGACGGCCGCGGGGCGTTGGTGATCAGCACCACCTTGCCGCCGGCGGCGCGATAGGCCGCCAGCGCCGCCACCGCCGTGGGATGCGCGGCGACGCCGTTGTGCACCACGCCCCAGACATCACTGAGGACCGCCTCGTAGCGTGGGCTGATCTGGGAGAGACCGGAGAGTGCATGCATGACTGGTACCGCCTTGTTTCCGGCACGACCGGCCGGGCAAGGCAGCTTCGTAGCGGATTCCCGCGCCGGCGGGAATTGGCTCGCCGCCTATCGCGCCTCGGCGCGACGCGGCGAGGGGGTGATGGTGGTGCGCTCGACCATGAGGTCCGGACGCACCGGGCCCGCGCTGCCGACATGCGGCCCCGATACCAGCACGATGCCGTCCTCGAGAAAGCTCAGCAATTGCTGCTCGTCGATGACCCCGGTGACGATAAGGTCGAGGTGGAAGCGGCGGCCGTAGGCGGCGATGTCGGCCGTGTGGAAATCGGTGAACTCGTTCGGGTCGCGCAGGAAGCGGGTGGCGTCGAAGCGGACGGAGGTGAAGCCGATGCCCTCGAGTTCGCCGAAGTCGAGGCGCAGCGTGGCGGCGCCGGCCAGCGAGAAGGCGGCCCCCAGGTGGCCGATCCCGGCGAGCGCTGCCTTTTCGGGCGGGGTCATTGCCCGCCAGTCGGCGAAGGCGACGACGAAGATCAGCGCGTCGGCGACGGCGCGGTTGGCTTCGAGCGTCGCCAGCACCGGCGCCACGGCCTCGGGATCGCCGACCGAAGCGCGCGTCAGCGGTACGAACAGGCGGATCGGCATGCCGTTGGTGCGCGAGCGGCGGGCGATGACGATGGCCTCTTCCAGCATCAGCGCCTCGAGGCGCCGCATGACTTCGGCGTGGCCGCGGCGCGGCAGGAAATCGGGCGGCTCGGCAAGTTCGCCATCTTCGAGCGCGAGCCGCGGCACCAGGTCGTAGCCGTAGGGCCGCCGCTGCGGCAGGGCGACGACCGGCTCGATGTGGCAGACCAGCCGGTTGTCGGCCAGCGCCTCCTTGAGCATCTCGATGGGAATCACCGGATCGGGGAAGCTGTCTTCGTCCACCGCCTCCGGGGCGGGCGCCGCCGGTGGCGCCGCCGGCAGCGACCCGTCGGCGCGCCCGGCCTCCTCGATGTCGGCGACCGCCTCCGCCACCTGGCGGATCACCGTCCCCAGCACCGAGATGTCGGCTTCGATGGCGTCCAGCCGGCTGCCGGCATTGGCGTCAGCGAGAGCGTTGATGCGCTGGCTGAGAACGGCGCCGGCCTGCGCGTCGGTGGAAAGCAGCCGCGACAGGTCCTCGATGGCCCGTTCCAGCCGCGCCTCGGCGCGCCGGCGCAGTGAACGCTCCAGCAGCATGACCGCCACGGCGCCGAAGGCGACGGCGGTCACGAAGGCCTCGATGGGCGAGAACGTCAGCCCGAAATACGCGGCTGCCGCGATGCCGAGGCAGGCCAGCGCTATGAAGATATAGACCACACCCTGCACAGCGGTTTCGCAATCTCATGCTGGAACCGGGACTCGATGCCGAAGCCATAGCATCGCTGCCGACCGCTCGGAAGCATGCGGGGCGCGCGCGGCGTTCAAAACGGATTATTTACCGTGTTCATCAACAATCGCGAGCAGTTGACCACAGCCAGGAAGGCCCGCCAACCATGCCCGCACGCCCCGCCTCCGGCCCCGATGCCGCCGCGCGGCTCCTGCTGATCGAGCGTGACCCGGCGGCCGGCCGAACGCTCGCCGGGCAGTTGGGTCAGTGCCTGGCGAGCACGCTGGAAATGGCAGCGGCGCGCAGCGGCAGGGAGGCGGCGGAGATGCTGCGCTCGAGGCCGTACGACATTGTCCTGGTTGATCTTTCCAGCATCGCTGACCTCGCCCCGCGAACCGAGGACGCGGTCGCCCGGCTGGTGCGGCTGGCAGCCGGGGCGCTGACCATCGCGCTGTCCGATGGCGCCTCCGTCTCGGCCGCGGTGGCGGCGATGCGCGCCGGCGCCCACGACTACGTGGCCAAACCGGTCAGCGGGCCGGCCTTCGCCGCCCGTATCGGAGAGCTGGCGCACCGCCACGGCAAGGCGCGGGCGTTAACCATCGAAGGCGGCGGCGCCGCCGCACCGACCCACTTCTCGGGCTTCGTCGGCGCCTCGACGCAGATGCAGTTCGTCTATGAGCAGATCGAGCGCATCGCGCCGTCCTCCGCGCCCGTCTTCATCACCGGGGAAAGCGGCACCGGCAAGGATGTGTGCGCCGAGGCGCTGCACGAACGCGGTCCGCGCGCGCGCAAGCGCTTCGTCGCGGTCAACTGCGCCGCCATCCCCCGCGACCTCATGGAGAGCGAGCTGTTCGGCGTCGTCCGCGGCGCCTATACCGGGGCCAGCGAGGACCGCCGGGGGGCGGCCGAACTCGCCGACGGCGGCACGCTGTTCCTCGACGAGATCGGCGAACTCGACCTCAGCCTGCAGGGCAAGCTGCTGCGCTTCCTGCAGACCGGCGCGGTGAGCCGGGTGGGCGACGCCGGCACGCGGCAGGTCGACGTGCGCGTCATCTGCGCGACCAATCGCAACCCGATGCAGATGATCGCCGACAAGCGCTTCCGCGAGGACCTGTTCTACCGGCTGCACGTGCTGCCCATCCACCTGCCGCCGCTCAGGCAGCGCCCGGCCGACATCGTGGTCCTGGCCCAGCACTTCCTCGAGCGCTATGCGCGCGAGGAGCACAAGAGCTTTTCCGGCTTCTCCGGGGAGACGGCGAACCTGCTGGTGGCGCGCGAGTGGCCCGGCAACGTGCGCCAGTTGCAGAACCTCGTGCGCCGGCTGGTGGTGATGTTCGACGGCGGCGAGATCACCGCCGACATGGTCGCTGCCGCCGACATCGAGAGCCAGGCCCACGGCCTCGGCCGGGATACCGGGGTCGCCGCCCCAGGCCGGCAGGCCGTGCTGCCGATGTGGCAGCAGGAACAGCGCATCATCGAGGACGCGATCCAGACCTTTGCGGGCAACATCGCGCTCGCCGCGGCGGCGCTGCAGCTCAGCCCCTCGACGATCTACCGCAAGCGGCAGGCCTGGGCGGAGGCGGCGGAGCAGCGCCGAGGCGCGGCCTGAGGCTCAGCCCTTGGCCAGCTTCTCGCTGGCCTTGCGGGCGGTGGCGTAGGCCTTGTGCTCCTCGCCCAGCGCGGTGCCCTTCTTCAGCACCTTGCCGTCGGCCAAGACCTCCCACTGCCACTGCGCGTTGGGGCCGCTGCCGCCGGTGCGGCGCAGGCGGATTTCGTGCTTGCTGGCTTCATCGGCCATGGGGTTCTCCTCAGCGCCAGGTAAAGACGCGCGTTACCGAGTAATTGAAGACGACGCTCATCACCGCCCCGGCGATGCCGGCCAGGAACAGGTCGGGGCTGGTCTCGTAGATCCAGGTGGCGACCGAGACGTTGGCCAGCGCGCCGATCGAGCATACCGCGTAGAAGCTGAACAGCCCCACCCAGAAGCGGGCCCCGTGCAGCTTCTTGTCGGCATAGGTGAGTTCGTTGTTGAGCACGAAATTGGTGGTCATGGCGACCACGGTCGCCGCCAGCTGGGCGTTGGTGAAGTTGAAGCCCAGGCGCTCGTGCGTGAGCCACAGCGTCGCGAGGTGCACGAAGACGCCGCTGCCGCCCACCATGCCGAACAGCAGGAAGCTGGTCGGCAGCAGGCCGCGGCTGAGCTTGGACAGCAGCAGGCCGAGGAACTGCACGACGATGAGCGGGCTCATCTTGCTCTCGCCGGCGTGGCGGGCGCGGAAGCGGTACGGCACCTCGCCGATGGTGAGCGTGGCGCGCTTGCGCTGGCGCAGGCGCGTCGCCGAGACGATGATGTCGAGCAGGATCTTGAAGCCGTCCTCGCTGAGCGTGGGCGCGACCTCGTCGAAGACCTGCCGGCGCATCAGGAAGAAGCCGCTCATCGGGTCGGACAGCGTGACCCCGGTGAGCAGGGCCGACAGGCGCGTGGCGAGGCGACTACCGGCCTCGCGCGTGCTGGAGAGCCCCTCCCCGGCGCTGCCCGAGCCGGCATAGCGCGTCCCCACGACGATGTCGTCGCCGGCCTGCGCCCGGGCGAACATGGCCGGCAGGATGGTCTCGTCGTGCTGCAGGTCGGCATCGATCACCGCCACGAACGGCGCCGCGCTCGCGGCGATACCCTCGATGCAGGCCGAGGACAGGCCGCGCCGGCCGATGCGGTGGAGGCAACGCACATTGGGGTGGCGGCGCGCCATGTCCTTGACCACCTGCGCCGTGCCGTCCGGGGAATTGTCGTCGACGACGATGAACTCGAAGGGGATGCCGGCGAGCGCGGCCGTCACCTTCTCGTACAGCAGCGGCACGTTCTCGCGCTCGTTGTAACTGGGCACGACCACGGCGAGCTGGGGCGCCTGCCAGGTTCCGGCGGCGCTTGCGACGGCAGCGGATTCGAGTTCTTCGGCCAGCACACGCCTCATCCGGGTAGGGAAAAACCAGGCAGCTTGCTAGCCGCTCGGACGAGCGAATGCAACCGCGCCGGTGCCGCGCCCGGGCCGCCTCACGGTGCTGGCGCATGGCCGGGGACGGGGCGCTTCAGGTCCGCATCGGCTGCAATCTTGACACCGATTTGGCCTCACCCTATATGCCCCGACAGCGGTTAGCACTCACCACTGGCGAGTGCTAACAGCGCAGATTCACCCGAGTGTAATAGGAGCAGAAATGAGCTTCCGTCCCCTGCACGACCGCGTGGTCGTCCGGCGTGTCGACAGCGAGGAAAAGACCGCTGGCGGCATCATCATTCCCGATACCGCGAAGGAAAAGCCGTCCGAGGGCATCGTCGAGGCCGTCGGCCCCGGCGCGCGCGATGAAAGCGGCAAGATCGTCCCGCTGGACGTGAAGGCCGGGGACCGCATCCTCTTCGGCAAGTGGAGCGGCACCGAGGTCAAGCTCGACGGCAAGGACCTGCTGATCATGAAGGAAAGCGACATCATGGGCGTGATCGGCTGATCGCACCGCCCTTTCCAGTCCCAGCATATTCGTAAGGAGCGCCAATCATGGCAGCGAAAGACGTGAAGTTCTCCACCGATGCCCGCGACAAGATGCTGCGCGGCGTCAACATCCTCGCCAATGCGGTGAAGGTCACCCTCGGCCCCAAGGGCCGCAACGTCGTCATCGACAAGTCGTTCGGGGCGCCGCGCATCACCAAGGACGGCGTCACCGTCGCCAAGGAGATCGAACTCGACGACAAGTTCGAGAACATGGGCGCCCAGATGGTGCGCGCCGTTGCCTCCAAGACCAACGACGTCGCCGGCGACGGCACCACGACCGCGACGGTGCTGGCCCAGGCTATCGTCAATGAAGGCGTCAAGCTCGTCGCCGCGGGCATGAACCCGATGGATCTGAAGCGCGGCATCGACCTCGCCGTCGCCGAAGTCGTCGACAACCTCGGCAAGGCCAGGAAGACCATTTCCGAGAACGCCGAAGTGGCCCAGGTCGGCACCATCTCCGCCAACGGCGAGACCGCCATCGGCGAGATGATCGCCAGCGCCATGCAGAAGGTTGGCAACGAGGGCGTGATCACCGTCGAGGAGAACAAGACGGCCGAGACCGAACTCGATGTCGTCGAAGGCATGCAGTTCGACCGCGGCTATCTCAGCCCCTACTTCGTCACCAATGCCGAGAAGATGACCGCGGTGCTCGAGGATCCGGTGATCCTGCTGCACGAGAAGAAGCTGTCCAACCTGCAGTCGATGCTGCCGATCCTCGAAGCGGTGGTGCAGTCGCAGCGTCCGCTGCTGATCGTCGCCGAGGACATCGAGGGCGAGGCCCTGGCCACGCTCGTGGTCAACCGCCTGCGCGGCGGGCTCAAGGTCGCCGCCGTCAAGGCGCCCGGCTTCGGTGATCGCCGCAAGGCCATGCTCGAGGACATCGCCGTCCTCACCGGCGGCCAGGTGATCTCGGAAGACCTCGGCATCAAGCTCGAGAACGTCACCATCGACATGCTCGGCACGGCCAAGCGCGTGGAAATCTCCAAGGAGAACACCACCATCGTCGACGGCGCCGGCTCCAAGGAGGACATCCAGGGCCGCGTCGCGCAGATCAAGGCCCAGATCGAGGAGACGACCTCGGACTACGACAAGGAGAAGCTGCAGGAGCGCCTGGCCAAGCTCGCCGGCGGTGTTGCGGTGATCAAGGTCGGCGGTTCGACCGAAGTGGAGGTGAAGGAGCGCAAGGACCGCGTCGACGACGCGCTCAACGCGACCCGCGCCGCGGTCGAGGAAGGCATCGTGCCGGGCGGCGGCGTGGCGCTGCTGCGCGCCTCGAACGCGCTCAAGGCCAAGGGCGTCAACCCTGACCAGCAGGCCGGCATCAACCTCGTCAAGCGCGCCCTGCAGGAGCCGATTCGCCAGATCGTCAACAACGCGGGCGACGAAGGCTCGGTCGTGGTCGGCAAGATCCTCGAGAACAGCTCGCCGAACTTCGGCTACGACGCCCAGACCGGCGAGTACGGGGACATGATCAAGATGGGCATCGTCGACCCCGTCAAGGTGGTGCGCACGGCCCTGCAGGACGCGGCCTCGGTCGCCTCGCTCCTCATCACCACCGAGGCGATGATCGCCGAGGTGCCGAAGGAAGCGGCTCCGGCGATGCCGGGCGGCGGTGGCATGGGCGGCATGGGCGGGATGGACTTCTAAGTCCCGCCTGTCCCGACTTCCCAGTCACGGACACGAAGGCGCGGGTGGCAACACCCGCGCCTTTCTGCTTCGGTCAGGTCGGCTGCTGCCGGCACGCCCGCAGCACTTCGCGCAGCACGTTGCGCATGACCTTGCCGTTGTCGTTGCGCGGCACTGCCTCGATCCGGAACAGGCGGTCGGGCACCTTCTCGTTGAGCCGCGGACGTGCGGCTTCGGCGACGGCCGCAAGGTCGAGCCCATCGGCCGCAACGATGCCGGCCCAGATTTCTTCGATGCCCGCCGCGTTGGGCACGCCCACCACCCCCACATCCGTAACGCGCGGGTCGAGCCGGAGCACTTCCTCGATCGCGTCGGGCGCAACGATCACGCCGCCCCGGTTGATGACCTCGCCGGTGCGCCCGGTGATGACCAGCAGGCCATCCGGCTCCAGCCGGCCCATGTCGCCGGGGTAGAACCAGCCCGCATCGAGCGTCGGGGCGGGTCGGCCCTGTTCGTCGGCATAGACGGCCTGTTCGTCGGAACGGATGCGGATGGTGCCATCGACCCCCGCCGCTGCCGGCTTGCCGCCGTCGTCGACGATCTCGATCTGGGCCCACGGCAAGGGATACCCGATGGCGCCCTCGTGCCGGGCGAGATCGGTGGCAGTGGCCGAGGTCAGGGAGCCCGCTTCGGTCGACCCGTAGCCGCCAATGACATTGCTGCACAGTTTCGCGCGTGCGTCGGTGAGCAGCCGGGGCGGGATCTTCGCGCCGGCGAGCACGATGCTCCTCAGCGAGGCCAGGGGCGGCTGCTCGCCGAGTTCCTTGAGCACGCCTTCGATCTGGGTCACCGCCGCGACGACAAACTCCACCTTGAACAGGCGGATCATCTGCAGCGCCTCCGCGTACCCTCCGGCAAAGCAGAGCAGCGAACCGGCCGAGTGCACCATGGCGGGGATGAGGATCCCGGCTATGGTCGAAAAGCCCATCAGATTGAGCGTGACGTCGCCGCGCCAACGATACGGGTAGGAATAGTTCACGTTGGCCACACGCGTCGCCATGCATGCACCCGTCAGGGCAACGCACTTCGCCCGGCCTGTCGTTCCGGAGGAATAGACGTAGCGCACCACCTCGTCGGGGCTGGCGAAGCCCGGCAGCGAAAGCAGCTTCTGGTAGTCAACCTGCCTGGTGGAGGCGGCAAACCACCTGTCGTCCACTTTCCTGACCGGCAGCCCCGGCGCCTCCAGATCGTCGCGGTCGGTAAGGAACAGCCGCGGCCGCACGCCGGTCTGCTCGACCACGTGCGCCGTTCCGACCGAAGCGGAGGGCAGCCCCAGGAGAGCGAGAGCGTAGATGGTCGCGAGGTGATGCACGGGATTGCGGATGTCGAGCATCACCGGCGACCCCTTCGGCAGATCCAGCGTCTGCAGCACCTCGGCGACAGCCGAGGTGGCACTCATCAGGATGGCGTAGGTGGCGATGCCGCCGCCGAAGGCGACGGCCGGCTCCTGCTCGTGCCGGCGGCACTGATAGACGATGTTCTTGACCAGTTGCACGGGCGGCGTCCTCCCTCATGGCGTCGCCAAATCACCCTGCAGTGCTTCGGCGCCACTGTTCTTGCGTGGAAAACGTGGTATGTCCAACCTGAATGCGGGGCTGGATCAATGCGTAATGAACTTCTTCTCGCCACGGCACTGGGCACGAGCCTGAGCCTGTCTGTCGCTGCCGTTGCAGTGGCAGGGCCGGCCAGCGTCGACTGGTCCGGCCCCTATGTCGGTGTCACCGCGGGCGTCGGTGCCTCGACCAGCAATATAGAGGTGGACTACGACTACAGCGCCAGCCTCCTCGAGCATCTGAGCCTTCCGTCCGCAGGCGTCCTCGGCGGCGTGACCGCCGGCTATAATGTGCAGTTGGGCGACTTCGTCATCGGCGTCGAGGCCGACGGCTCGGTAACGAGCCTCGCGGGCAGCGACCATCTAGTCTCGTACCAGCCCGAAGACAGGCTCGAATCGCTGCTGAGCCTGCGTGCACGCCTCGGCGTCGCGAGCGGGCCGTTCCTCGCCTATGGAACCCTCGGTGTCGCCGGCGGGCACAGCAGCTTCTCCACGGAGATTGCCGATGTCGCCAAGGGACCGCCGACGGCGGCCACCGGCTCCGGCTTCGCGACCGGCGTCATCGGCGGCGGCGGCGTCGAGTACGCCATGACCGATAACCTCAGCCTCAAGGGAGAGGCGCTGGTCTACGGCCTCGGCGGCGTTACCGGGGTGGGCGATACCGGCAAGGGCGGCTACACGGCGGAGCACCGGCCCAGCGGCCTGCTCGTCAAGACCGGCATCAACCTGCATTTCTAGCGGAACAGCAGCAACCTGAGCGCCAGGATCACCGATACTGCGACGATCAGCGGGCGGATGATGCGTGCGCCGAAGCGGATGCCGGTGCAGGCGCCAAGATAGCCGCCGGCAAGCTGTCCCGCTGCCATCGCCAGCGCCGCCGGCCAGACCACGTCGCCGGCTGGCAGGAACAGCGCCAGCGCCCCCAGGTTCGACATCAGGTTGACGATCTTGGTGTGGCCCGCCGCGCGCGTCAGCCCGAGCCCGAACAGGGTGACGAAGCCCATGGTCAGGAACGATCCCGTGCCCGGCCCGAAGATGCCGTCGTAGAAGCCGACGACGAAGCCCATCGCCGGCACCCAGGCCGGGAAGGCGAGCCGGGCATGGCGGTCGGCATCGGTGAGTCTGGGCGCGAAGGCGAAATAGGCGGCGATGGCGATCAGCGCCCCCGGCACCGCCAGCGCCAGCAGCGAGGTGTCGATGCCCTTGACGGTCAGGGCCCCGAGCAGCGCGCCGAGGAAGGTCGCCGCCAGCGCGGGCACGAGCGCGCGCAGCGCGACGAACCCCTGGCGCCAGTAGGTGGCGGCGGCCATGGCGGTGCCGACCACCGACTGCAGCTTGGTGGTGGCCAGCGCCGCCACCGGCGGCAGGCCGGCCGAAAGCAGCGCCGGCAGCGCCACCAGCCCGCCTCCTCCGGCGATGGCGTCGACGAAGCCCGCCAGCATGCCGACGGCGCCGAGCGCGAGAAGGACGAGGGGATCGAGCGGCATAAGGATTCCGTAGCGGGCGGGCCGCTCTCGTTACCATTTCGGAACCCCGCGGCGCTAGCATGGGCGGGAACAATAGATGGACCGCGCCATGGCCCCCACTACCGGCAGCCGCCCGCGCGGGCTCGCGGGCCGCATTCTCAGCTTCGGACTCGTCGGGGTCGTGGGCTTTTTCGTCGATGCCGCCGTCCTGGCGCTGCTCATCGGCGGCTTCGGACCCTATGGCGGACGAGCCGTTTCGTTCGCCGCGGCGGTGCTGACCACCTGGGCGCTCAACCGCGCCACGACGTTCCGTGACCGGGCCGGTGGACTGCCGCTGGCGGTGGAACTGGGCCGCTATGCCCTTGCCATGTGCCTCGGCGGCGCCGTCAATTACGGCATCTACGCCGCGCTGGTCGGCGCGTTCGGGGCCGGCGGGGTCGTGCCCTACGCCGCCCTCGGAGCGGGGAGCCTCGCGGGCATGGCCGTCAACCTGGCGGCCGCCCACTACGCCGTGTTCAGGCCTCGAGCCGCTCGCCCGGCGGAGGCGCCGCGGCAGGCGCCGCCGCAGCAGCGGGCATGAGCCGCCCCTCCTGCAGTGGCACGGTGATCATCGACGACAGGAAGGCCGACATGGCCAGTTGCAGCCCGGCCACGAGCGTCGTCATGGCGAGGATCATCGCCCGCATGGTCGTCGAAGGGTTGAGAGCGCCGAAGCCGCGCTCGGCCCACTGCCCCAGCCCCCACATCAGCGCTCCGATACCGATGGCGACGAGCACCGCGGCGACCGCCAGCATGCGTTCGAGCGTCAGCGCCTCGAGCACGCCGTCGAAGGTCGCCGAGCGGGGAATGAAGCCGTATTGCGAGGCGAAGCGCCGCCCGATGACGGCGAAGGTCACCGACTGCAGGCCGACGAGGATGAACATCGCCGCCATCAGGAAGGTGTGGATGTCGAGTTCGATGCCGGGGCTGATCCGCAGCGGGCCGCGGAACAGCAGCGCGCCGAGGAACAGGCCCAGCGCCAGCAGCGCATAGCCCGGATAGAGGAACAGCCACCGCGGCGAGAACAGCAGCAGAAAGCGCAGGTGCCGCCAGCCGTCGCGGAAGGAGCGCAGGTGCGGCGGGCGCGAGCGGCCGTCGGGCACGAGGGTGGTCGGCACCTCGCTGACGCGCAGCCCGGTCAGCGTCGCCTTGACCAGCATCTCGGAGGCGAACTCCATGCCGGTCGTGCGCAATTCGAGGCCGAGGATGGCGGCGCGGTCGAAGCCGCGCAGGCCGCAATGGAAATCCGAGGCGGCGGTGCGGAAGAACAGCCGGCCGAGGAAGGACAGGACGGGGTTGCCGATATAGCGGTGGTGCCAGGGCATGGCGCCGGGGGCGATGCCGCCGTGGAAGCGGTTGCCCATGACCAGCGCCGCCCCGCGGCGCAACTCGGCGACGAAGCCGTCGAGCCGCGAGAAATCGTAGCTGTCGTCGGCGTCGCCCATGACGACGTAGCGGCCGCGGGCCGCGGCGATGCCGCCGCCCAGCGCGGCGCCGTAGCCCTTTTCGGCGACGGCGACGACGCGCGCCCCGGCCGCCTCGGCGATGGCCTGGCTGCCGTCGGTCGAGCCGTTGTCGGCGACCAGCACCTCGCCGGCGATGCCGGTGCGCTCGAGGAAGCCCCGTGCCTTGGCGATGCAGCGCGCCAGCGTCTCCGCCTCGTTGAGGCAGGGCATGAGGATGGTCAGTTCAAGTTCGGCACGGGCCATGACGGTCGCCTGCAGACGGCTCGGATGACCCGTTATAGGACGGCCCGGTTAAGACCTCCTCACCCGCCTCAGAGCAGCGTCGAGATGCCGGCCGGGACGCCGCCCATGATCGACAGCAAGGCCTCGAGCTGGGCCTTGCGCAGCGGCGTCCATTCGGCCGTGCGCGAGACGATCAGGTTGGCCTCGCTGGACATGATCAGCCCGTCCTCGAGCACGCGCAGGTTGTTGGCCGCGAGCGTCGAGCCGGTCGAGGTGATGTCGACGATGAGGTCGGCGGAGCCGGCCGCCGGCGCGGCTTCGGTGGCACCGGCACTTTCCACGATCCGGTACTCGGCGATGCCGTACTTGGCGAAGTGGCGGCGCGTGAGGTTGACGTATTTGGTCGCCACGCGCAGCCAGCGGCCGTGCCGGGCGCGGAAGTCGGAGGCCACGTCGGCGAGATCGACCATCTGCTGCACGTCGATCCAGGCGTCGGGCACGGCGACGACGACATTGGCTTCGCCGAAACCCAGCCCCCGCACGAACAGCACGTTCTCCTCCCCGTTCTCGGCGACCTCGTGGATCAGGTCGGTGCCGGTGACGCCGATGTCGACGCCGCCGAAGATCAGTTCGCGGGCGATCTCGGCCGCCGGGTAGAAGCGCACCGTCACCTGCGGCTGGTTCTTGATCGAGCCGATATAGGAGCGCGCCCCGCCCGGGCGGGCGATGGTCAGCCGCGACGAAGAGAACGCCTTGCGCGTCATCTCTTCGAGCCGGCCCTTGGAGGGGACCGCAAGCGTCAGGCCGCCGGTCATCGCGTTGCCTCCCGTTCCAGCCGGTCGACCCACAGGGCGCAGCCGGACGCGGTCACGTGCTCGGGCGCACCAAGCCGCGTCAGCAGCCGGTCGTACTCGCCGCCCGAAGCCAGGATCTCGCCCTCCTCGCCGGTCATCTCGAAGACGATGCCGGTATAGTAATCGAGCCGCGGCGAGAAGCTGGCGTCAAAGATCACGTCGGCCTTGGGCGACAGTGCCGCCAATGCCGCGGCGTGGTTGCGCACCTTGAACAGCGGCTCCTCGAAATCGAAGCCGTGCGCCTGGCACATGACGCCGATGCGGTCGAGCGCCGCCTGGGCGCTGTCGGACACCGCCAGGTAATCCTGCAGGAGCTTGACGGTGCGTTCGGGGATGCGGGCGGCGTCGAGCGCCTGCTTTTCGAGATAGCGGTCGGCGATCTCCTCCGGCGTGCGGCTGCCGATGAGGCTGAGGCCGGCCGAAAGCATGGCGTCGGTGACGATCTCGATGACCGTCTCGCGGCCATCCGGGGCGTGCCCGGTAATGACGGTGCCCGGCGTCGCGAGGCGCTCCATCAGGCGCCGCAGCGCCTCGGGATGCCCGAAGCGGTGGCGGATGCGGGCGCGCCAGGCCGGCGGCACCTCGGCGGCCTCGAGGAAGGCTTCGAACAGCCCCACGCCGCCCAGCCGGATCGAGGGCGCGGTGACATCGTAGATGGCGAGCGCCCAGCGCGCGAAGGTCAGCACCTGGTCGAGCGCCTGGCTGGAATCGGCCTGGCCGAGCAATTCGAGCCCCGCCTGCTCGTACTCGACCGGGTGGCCGTTCTGCTGGCGGAAGATGGTGCCCAGATAGGTGTAGGCGGCCGGCACCCCGACGAGGCCGTCCTCGAGGTAGGACTTGGCGATCGGCAGGGTGAAATCCGGGCGCAGGCAGTATTCGATGCCGTTGTTGGCGGTGGTCAGCAGCAGGTTGCGCCCGAACTCCTCGCCGGCGAGATCGAAGAACGGCCCGGCCGGCAGCAGCAGCGGCGGCGTGACGCGGGTCACCGTCCGCGATTCGACCAGCCGCACGAGACCGGCATAGCGCTCCGAAGCGGTCTTCACTCGACCCCCTCGGCAGCGAGCACGCGCCGGACCGCGGCGACCAGCCCGTCGCGGGGCGCATTGAACTGGGCGGGACGGGCCGCGCGCATTTCGGCGTTGTCGGTGAAGGCCTTGGCGGCCTCGGCGCCGGCGATCATGTCCTTGATGGTGACGACGCCCTGCTCGCGCTCCTGGCTGCCCTCGATCACCACTGCCGGGGCATTGCGGCGGTTGGCGTACTTCATCTGGGCGTTCATGCCCGACGATCCCAGGTACATCTCGGCGCGGATCCCCGCCTGGCGGAGTTCGGCGACCATGGCCTGGTAGCGGGCGGTCTGGTCGCGGTCCATGACCAGCACGACGACGGGCCCCGTGGGCGCCTCGCCGGCGAGGTTGCCGGTCAGCTTCAGCGCCTGGGCGAGGCGCGAGACGCCGATGGAAAAGCCGGTGGCCGGGGTCGGCTCCGGCCGGAAGCGGCTGACCAGCCCGTCGTAGCGGCCACCGCCGCCGACCGAACCGAACACCACCTGCTGGCCCTTCTCGTTGGTGACCGGGAAGGTCAGTTCCACCTCGAACACGGCGCCGGTATAATACTCGAGGCCGCGCACGACCGAGGGGTCGATGCGGATGCGATCGGTGCCGTAGCCGGCGGCGCTGACCAGTGCGGCGATGCTCTCGAGTTCGGCGAAGCCCTCGGTCGGCACGTGCTCGGCGGCGAAATAGCTGCGCCAGCGCGCGACGATGTCCTCGTTGGAGCCGCCCTCGCGGGCCAGCCGCAGCAGCGGCTGCTCGGTCCAGTCGTCGCCCTCCTCGACCGCGAGCGCGCTGTAGGCAAGGGCGAAGCGGATCAGTTCCTCCTTGAGGCCGGCCCCCGGCACCACGGCGCCGCTCTCGTCGATGCGCTGCACGCCGAGCAGTTCGCGCACGCCGGCCACGCCCAGGCGGTCGAGCTTGTCGAGGGCGCGCAGCACGGTGAGCCGAGTCTGGGCGTGCGCCTCGCCGGCGAGGCCCAGCGCCGCCAGCACCCCGTCCAGCACCTTGCGGTTGTTGACCTTGACCACGTATTTGCCGGCGAGGCCGAGCGCATCCATGGTGTCGGCCATCATCATGCACATCTCGGCATCGGCCTCGGGGCCGGCGGCGCCGACCGTGTCGGCGTCGAACTGCATGAACTGGCGGAAGCGGCCGGGGCCGGGCTTCTCGTTGCGGAACACATAGCCCGCCCGGTAGGAGCGGAAGGGTTTCGGCAGCCGGTCGTAGTTCTGGGCGAAGTAGCGGGCGAGCGGCGCCGTCAGGTCGTAGCGCAGGCTCAGCCACTGCTCGTCGTCATCGAGCAGCGAGAACACGCCGGCATTGGGCCGGTCGGTATCGGGCAGGAACTTGCCGAGCGCCTCGGTGTACTCGAACAACGGCGTCTCGACCGAGTCGAAGCCGTAGCGCTCGTAGACGGCCCTGATTCTCGCGATCATCTGGTCGACGGCCGCAATGTCGCCGGGCAAACGGTCCTCAAAGCCGCGCGGGAGCCGCGGTTCGATCAGTTTCTTGGTGTCGGTCATTTCATGCCGTAGGTCGGGCGGGCGCCACTTGCCTGGAGGCACTCGCATTTCGCGCCGTTCCTAGCGGAAAGGTGTTTTCTAGACAAGCGAAGCGCGACTGTGGCCGAGCCGCAACAACAGTCGTCAACTGCGACAGGCTGCCGCAGCAGCGCTTGGCAGCGTCGGCGAACCGTTCTAGAAGCCGGGCTCCGCCAATGCCAGCAGGGAGCAGCTACATGAGAACTGATCTGTGCGCCTCGACCCGCGGCATCGGCCTGCACCGCCCGAGCCAGCGAACCTGACGCTGCGCCGCCTGCCACACCGGCCGGCCCCCTAGCGCCACTGCCAAGCACGGCCTCGACGCCCGGCGACATGCCCGGCGTCCGCCCATCTTGTTCTTTTCACCGTTTGCCAGGGAGCCGGCGCGCCGTCGCGTCCGGTGGACACCATGTCTGAACAGCACTCCTACCCATACGATTCCGGACTGTTCGTCCGGCGGCCGAGCCTGCTCCGCGTCGTCGGCGAGGCCCTCATCGCCTGGGCCGACAGAAACGAGCGCAAACGGGCGGACTTTGCCCGCCGCGCGGCGTTGCAGCACCTGCCCGCCTATCTGCGGAGCGATCTCGGCCTGCCGCCGCTCGACGAGGGGCCGTCGCCCCTGGAGCGGCGGTGGTGACGGCGCCGGGCGTGGCTACTCCCGCCCCGGCCGCGCCAGCGCCTCCCGCTCTGCCTCGACCTCCTCACGGCAGTAGCAGCCCTCGACGTGGTCGTTGACCAGCCCCATGGCCTGCATGAAGGCATAGCAGGTGGTCGGCCCCACGAAACTGAAGCCGCGCCGGCGCAGGTCCTTGCTGAGGGCCCGCGAGGCATCGGTCTGCGCCATGCCCGCGAGGACCTGCGGGGTGAGCGCCGGCGGGCGTTCGCCGGGCCCCGGCTCGAAGCGCCAGAAATACGCGGCGAGCGATCCGAACTCGGCCTGCAGGGTGAGTGCCCGCCGCGCATTGTTGATGGTCGAGGCGATCTTGCCGCGGTGCCGCACGATGCCGGGATCAGCGAGCAGGCGGAGGATATCGCCCTCCGCCATCGCCGCGACTTTGGCGACGTCGAAGCCGTGGAAGGCGGCGCGGAAGTTCTCGCGCTTGCGCAGGATGGTCAGCCACGACAGCCCCGACTGGAAGCCCTCGAGGCAGAGCTTTTCGAACAGCCGCGTGTCGGAGACCACCGGCCGCCCCCATTCACGGTCGTGGTAGTCGACATAGATGGCCGCGCTCCCCGCCCACGAACAGCGGGGCCTCGGTTCGGGCTGCCCAGGCGTTGCGATTGACATTGCGTGCCTCCCCTCAGTAGTCAGCATCGGCGAAATCGGGGGTAGTGCCAATGCTTGCCGCGAACCGACTCACCGCTCTGGTCGTCGACGACAATGCACATGCGCGCGCCGCCGCGGCGGCGTGCCTGCGCCAGCTCGGGGTCGAGCGCATCAGCGAGGCGGAGAGCGGCGGTATGGCGCTCGCGCAGCTTTCGACCGAAGCCTGCGATTTGCTGCTCACCGACTGGTACATGCCGGGGATGGACGGTGCAGCCCTGATCGGGAAACTGCGCGCGTCCGGCCTGGGCGGCAAGGCCACGCTGCCCGTGCTGGTGATGACGGCCTATCCCAGCCAGCAGACGCGGCTTCAGGCGCGCGGCCTCGGCGTTGCCGACGTCTTGATCAAACCGCCCACGCCCGCCGCGCTGGCGGCGGCTCTGCGCCGGGCCGTGCCGGAGCAAGCGGCTACAACGCGCGGCGAAGAGGATGACCACCGCGTGTTCCTCTAGCAGGATCGCGCGTACGGGGCGCCACGACAATGTGCCGGCCCTCCTCTTTGCACGCTTGACCGAGTCAGCGGCAAACCTTTACGTGGGCCACGAGGGCGGTGCGGGGGTCACCGCGTATACAAAAGGGGCAATCATGACTATCGGCGTATCGACGGCACTGGCCGCGCTGACGGCGCTCGCGGTGCTGGCCGCCATTCCGGCCCAGGCCCAGGGGGGATCCTGGACGGGCGCCTATGTCGGTGCCGGGCTCGGCGCCGGCCATCTCGCGACCGACCAGTATTCGCCGCCGCAGCAGGGCTATGGCGGCTATGCCGCCGCCTCCTATGCCGGCTGGCATCCCTATGGGAGCATCCAGGCCGGCCTCGACCTGCAGCTGGACGAGGCCGTGCTCGGCCTCAGGCTGCAGCATTCGGTCACCGGTTCCGACGGCGATTCGTTCATGAAGGTCGACGAACTGGTGTCGTCGAACGCCGTTGCGCTGACCACGCTGTCAGCCCGCGCCGGCTACCTGCTGCAACCGCAACTGCTCGGCTATGTCAGCGCCAGCGTCGTCGCGGGCCGGTTCGACTATGGCAGCGTCGACGAGCGCTGGGGCCTCGTCGACGACAGCCTCGAGGCCACCCGTACCGGCTGGGGCATCGGCGCCGGCATCGAATACCGCCTGAGCGAGAACGTTTCCGTGTTCACCGAATACACCCACGTGCA
>NZ_DASWVV010000201.1:0-37161 GCF_036406155.1 Devosia sp.
ACGGCAAGGCCCGTGAAGTGCCAGAAGCGATCCGTAAGGCTACCGAGCAGGCTAAGCGCCAGATGATCCGCGTGCCGCTGCGCGATGCGCGCACACTGCACCACGACGTGCAGGGTCGCCACGGCGCCGGCAAGGTCATCCTGCGTGCCGCCGTTCCGGGTACCGGCATCATCGCCGGCGGTCCGATGCGCGCTGTGTTCGAGACGCTTGGCATCAACGACATCGTTGCCAAGTCGCAGGGCACGGCCAACCCCTACAACATGGTGCGGGCCACCTTCGATGCGCTGAAGCGCGTCGACAGCCCGCGTTCGGTCGCGGCGCGCCGCGGCCTCAAGGTATCGGAACTGCAGGCTCGCCGCGGCGAGGCTGCGCCCGAGTCCTGACCAGCGCCTTCCGGAGAATTGCCATGGCCGACAAGACCGTAACCGTCGAGCAGATCGGTAGCCCGATCCGCCGCAAGAAGGACCAGCGCGCGACCCTGATCGGGCTCGGGCTCAACAAGATGCGCAAGCAGTCGACGCTCAAGGACACTCCCGAAGTGCGCGGCATGATCGACAAGCTGCCCCACCTCGTCCGCGTCGTCGGCGAGAAGTAAGAATAGGACCACGCAAATGACGCGTCTGAACGAACTCCGCGACAATCCTGGTGCCTCCAAGACCCGCGTCCGCATCGGGCGCGGCATCGGCTCGGGCAAGGGCAAGACCGGTGGCCGCGGCGGCAAGGGCCAGACGGCGCGCTCGGGCGTGGCCATCAACGGCTTCGAGGGCGGTCAGATGCCCTTGCACATGCGCATGCCCAAGCGCGGCTTCAACGTGCCCAACCCCAAGAAGTGGAACGCCATCCGCCTCGACCGCATCCAGGCCTACATCGACTCCGGCAAGCTCGACCACAAGGGCGTGGTGGATGCTGCGGCGCTGGTGAAGGCCGGCGTCATCCGCCGCGAGAAGGACGGCGTGCGCCTGATCGGGGGCGCGGGCTTCTCGGCGAAGAAGGTGACGTTCAAGGTTGCCCACGCCTCCAAGGGCGCGATTGCCGCCATTGAAGCCGCAGGCGGCAAGGTCGATATGCCAGTGGCGGAAACGAAGGCCGAGGCCTAAGCGCCGGACCCCGCGTTTTCCCGCCCACCTCGAAGGGAGCAACCATGGCGTCCGCAGCCGAGCAACTGGCAAAGAATCTCAATTTCGGCACCTTCGCCAAGGCGAAGGCTCTGCAGCAGCGCATCTGGTTCACCCTGGGGGCGCTGCTCGTCTACCGTCTGGGCACGTATATCCCGTTGCCCGGCATCGACCCGGATGCCTACGCGGAAACCTTCAAGAATGCGCAGCAGGGCGTCGTCGGCATGTTCAACATGTTCGCCGGCGGTGCCGTTGAGCGCATGGCCATCTTTGCCCTCAACCTCATCCCCTACATCACGGCGTCGATCGTCATCCAGGTGATCACGACGGCGTCTCCCAAGCTCGAGGCGTTGAAGAAGGAGGGGGAGAGCGGCCGGCGCAAGATCAACCAGTATACGCGCTACCTCACCGTCGCATTCTGCGCCGTGCAGGCCTACGGCATTGCTATCGGGCTCGAGGCCAGCCAGGGCGTGGTGCTCAATCCCGGCTGGTTCTTCCGCCTGTCCACCGTGATCACGCTGGTGGGCGGCACCATGTTCCTGATGTGGCTGGGCGAGCAGATCACCTCGCGCGGCGTCGGCAACGGCATCTCGCTCATCATCTTCGCGGGCATCGTCGCCAACCTGCCGGTCACCATCGCGCAGACGCTGCAATTGAGTGCCGAAGGCGCCATTCCGCCGCTGGCGGCGGCGGGCATGCTGGTTCTGGCGATCGTCGTCGTGGCCGTCATCGTCTTCTTCGAGCGGGCTCAGCGCCGGTTGCTGATCCAGTATCCGAAGCGCCAGGTCGGCAACAAGATGTTCCAGGGCGACACCTCGCACCTGCCGCTGAAGCTCAACACCTCGGGCGTGATCCCGCCGATCTTCGCCTCTTCGCTGCTGCTTCTTCCCGCCACCATCGCGTCCTTCGCCGCCCAGGGCGATGCCCCACAATGGCTGCAGGTCACGGCGGCGGTGCTCGGCCGCGGCCAGCCGCTCTATCTGGCCTTCTTTACGGTCTCGATCATCTTCTTCACGTTCTTCTATACCTCCATCGTCTTCAATCCGGCCGACACGGCGGACAACCTGAAGCGCTCGGGCGGCTTCATCCCCGGCATCCGGCCGGGCGAGCGGACGGCCCAGCACATCGATTACGTGCTGACCCGCATCACCGTCATCGGCGCGATCTATCTCACGGTGGTCTGCCTCATTCCCGAAGTGCTCGTCAGCCAGCTCAACGTCAGCCAGTTCCTGGGCGGCACCTCGCTGCTCATCATGGTCACGGTGACGCTCGACACGGTCAGCCAGATCCAGAGTCACCTGATTGCCCAGCAGTACGAGGGGCTGGTGAAACGTTCGCGCTTGGGAGGCAAGAGGAAATGAGACTGATCCTTCTGGGACCGCCGGGGGCCGGCAAGGGGACGCAGGCCAAGATCCTGGTCGAGGCCTATGGCATCCCGCAGCTGTCGACCGGGGACATTTTGCGCTCGGCGATCGCGGCGCGGACGCCGATGGGACTGGCGGCCAAGGAGATCATGGACCGGGGCGACCTGGTGTCCGACGAGATCGTGAACGGCATCGTTTCGGAGCGCCTCGACGCCGAGGACGCCAAGGGAGGCTTCATCCTCGACGGCTTTCCCCGCACCATCGCGCAGGCGGAGGCGCTCGAGCAGATGCTGGCGGAGAAGGGCATGGCCCTCGATGCGGTGATCGAACTCACCGCCGATCCCGACGTGCTGGTCGGCCGTATCGTCAACCGCGCCAAGGAATCCGGCGTCGCCCGCGGCGACGACAACGAAGAGGTGCTGCGCAAGCGGCTCGAGGTCTATCGCGAGCAGACGGCGCCCCTCGTCGATTACTATCACGCAAAGGGGCTGGTGAAGTCCGTGGATGGGATGCAGTCGGTCGAGGAGGTGACCGCCGCGATCCGTCGGGCGGTGCATAACTAGTATTCCGGCAGGGCCGCGTTCGCCAGTTGACATTGGCAAGGCCAGCCCATAGAACCGCGCCAGTCTCATGGATTATTGGGCTGGATTCGGTTCCTCAGTTAGGTGAGGGGTCGGACTCCGGTCCCTTGTTGTTGTTAGGAAACGGCACGGGATCAGGCCCGGTCGACTAAAGGAGAGCAGACGTGGCTCGTATTGCTGGCGTCAATATCCCGACGAACAAGCGCGTGGTCATCGCGCTGCAGTACATTCATGGGATCGGCGACAAGTTCGCCGAGGATATCTGCGCGAAGGTCGGGATCCCGGCCGAGCGCCGCGTCAACGAACTCACCGACGCGGAAGTCATCCAGATCCGCGAGACCATCGACCGCGACTACGTCGTGGAAGGTGACCTCCGCCGCAACGTGGCGATGAACATCAAGCGGCTCATGGACCTCGGCAACTATCGCGGTCTCAGGCACCGCAAGGGCCTGCCGGTCCGCGGCCAGCGCACGCATACCAATGCGCGCACCCGCAAGGGGCCGGCCAAGCCGATCGCCGGCAAGAAGAAATAAGGACCTTCCGGTCCTTCGGTGGAGCTGCCTGGGCATCCGGTCCGGGGCAGCGCTGATATCGAACAGAGGAATAGATGGCAAAGACCGAGACCACTCGCGTTCGTCGCAAGGAACGCAAGAACATCACCAATGGCGTCGCCCACGTGAACGCCTCCTTCAACAACACCATGGTCACCATCACCGACGTGCAGGGCAACACGATTTCGTGGTCCTCGTCGGGCGTGATGGGTTTCAAGGGGTCGCGCAAGTCTACCCCTTATGCCGCCCAGGTCGCGGCCGAAGACGCCGCCCGCAAGGCCCAGGAGCACGGCATGAAGACCCTCGAGGTCGAGGTTCGCGGGCCCGGTTCGGGGCGCGAGTCGGCGCTGCGCGCGCTGCAGGCTGCCGGCTTCAACGTCACCAGCATTCGCGATGTCACTTCGATCCCCCACAACGGCTGCCGGCCGCGCAAGCGCCGCCGCGTGTGATCTCGGGGTCTTCGCCCGGCTTGCCACGGCCGGGGCCGACATTGCTATTGCGGATTGAGCGGTATTGGCGGACCGCGCAGATGAAAGGACTTTACCGTGACCATCCAGAAGAACTGGCAGGAACTGATCAAGCCGACCAAACTGGATATCGTTTCGGGTACTGACAACGCGCGCGTGGCCTCGGTCGTGGCCGAGCCGCTCGAGCGCGGCTACGGTCTCACCCTCGGCAACGCACTGCGCCGGGTGCTGCTCTCGTCGCTGCAGGGTGCTGCGGTCACGGCCATCCAGATCGACGGCGTGCTGCACGAGTTCTCGTCCGTCCCGGGCGTACGCGAGGACATTACCGACCTCGTGCTCAACGTCAAGGAAATCGCCATCAGGATGAATGCCGAAGGGCCCAAGCGCCTGACGCTGTCGCGGCAGGGCCCGGGCGCGGTGACGGCCGGCGACATCAAGGTCACCGGCGATATCGAGGTGCTCAATCCGGAACTGGTGATCTGCAATCTCGACGATGGCGCCGAGATCAACATCGAGTTCACGGTCAATACCGGCAAAGGTTACGTTCCCGCCGACCGCAACCGGCCCGATGATGCTCCGATCGGCTACATTCCCGTCGATGCGCTGTTCTCCCCCGTGCGCCGCGTCTCCTACAAGGTCGATGCCACCCGCGCCGGCGAGAGCCTCGACAAGGACAAGCTGACGCTGACCGTGGAGACCAATGGCGCCATTTCGCCGGAGGACGCCGTGGCCTACGCGGCCCGCATCCTGCAGGACCAGCTGACCGTCTTCGTCAACTTCGAGGAGCCGAGCAAGGAGAAGGCCGCCGAGGCCGTGCCCGAGCTGGCCTTCAACCCGGCGCTGCTCAAGAAGGTCGACGAGCTCGAGCTTTCCGTCCGCTCGGCCAACTGCCTCAAGAACGACAACATCGTCTATATCGGCGATCTCATCCAGAAGACCGAGGCCGAGATGCTTCGCACTCCCAATTTCGGGCGCAAGTCGCTCAACGAAATCAAGGAAGTGCTCGCCCAGATGGGCCTGCACCTGGGAATGGACGTCGCCAACTGGCCGCCGGAAAACATCGACGATCTCGCCAAGCGCTACGAAGATCACTACTGATCGCGCGGGCTCACACGTTTAGGGAGTTACAACAATGCGCCACGGCAATTCCAACCGTAAGCTCAACCGGACTTCGAGCCATCGCAAGGCCATGTTCGCCAACATGTCTGCGGCGCTGATCAAGCACGAGCAGATCGTCACCACCTTGCCCAAGGCCAAGGAACTGCGTCCGATCGTGGAGAAGCTGATCACGCTCGGCAAGCGCGGCGATCTGCACGCCCGCCGCCAGGCCATCGCGCAGGTGCGCGACGAGACCCAGGTGGCCAAGCTCTTCGCCGTGCTCGGCCCGCGCTACAAGGACCGCCAGGGCGGCTATATCCGCATCCTGAAGGCCGGCTATCGCTACGGCGACAGCGCGCCGCAGGCGGTGATCGAATTCGTCGATCGCGACGTGGACGCCAAGGGGCAGGATTCCGGCCCGGTACAGGGGGGCGGGGCGGACGAGTCCGAGGCCGCATAAGCGGCGTCGACGCGACGGCAACGTTCAAGGCGGCTCGGATTTCCGGGCCGCCTTTTTTTCGCGGGGTGGTTCCACGGCGCGGCGGAGCGTGGTGACATGCCGCTGTGTCCGGTTGTGGAGGAGAAACGACATGCTCGAAAAGGGGCGGGTGCTGATAACCGGGGCGAGCGGCTTCGTGGGCAAATGGACGCTGATCGAGCTGCTCAAGGCCGGCTACCCGGTTCGAGGGACGGTGCGTTCGCTGGCGAAAGCCGCGCAGGTCCGCGCCGCGGCATCTGCACAGGCGGGCGAGGGGGTGCTGGCCCGGCTGGAGCTGGTCGAAACCGACCTGCTCGACGATGCCGGCTGGACCGAGGCGATGCAGGGTATGGACGCGGTCATGCACATCGCCGCCGCCATCCGCAGCGACGAGCCGAAGGACGCGAGCCTCGTGGTGCGCCCGGCGGTAGAGGGGACGGCACGGGTCCTTCGTTTCGCCCACGCCGCCGGCATCCGGCGCTGCATCCTGACCTCGTCCATCGCCACCGTCGGCTATGGCCATGGCCATACGACCGGCAGGCGCGTCTATACCGAGGAGCACTTCACGGATCTCGGCAACATGCGCTGGACCTGGGCCTATTGCGTCGGCAAGACCACGGCCGAGCGTGCCGCCTGGGAGTTCGCCCGGGCCAATGGCCTCCGGCTGACCACCATTCATCCAGGGGCCATTATCGGCCCCGCTCTCGATGACGATGCCAGCATCTCGATCGGCATGGTGACGGGCCTGTTCGACGGCCGCACCCCGGCCTTGCCGAGCAATGGCTTCTCCATCGTCGACGTGCGCGACGTGGCTGCCATGCACGTGGCCGCGCTCGAGGATCCGGCAGCGGCCGGGCAGCGCTACCTCGCGACGGCGGAGTACGTGCCGTTCCCCCAAATTGCCGAAATCCTGCGGCAGGCCTATCCGGACCGCAACATCACCGCCAGGCGCGTTCCGGACTGGATCATCAAGCTCATGGCGCGTTTCGGCGGTCCGACGCGGCAGATCATAAACGATATCGGCAACGAGAAGATTTTCGACGGGGCGAAGGGGGAGGCGCTGATGGGGCGCAAATACATCCCCGCCCGCCAGTCGATCATCGATACTGCCGAGAGTGCCATCCGCCTCGGGCTGGTGCCGGGCAGGACGTAGCGAGGCCGGCGCGGCGGCTATTGCGCCGGCTGCAGTTCCTTGCCGGTATAGACTTCCTCGACCCAGTACTGGTCGCGCCGGTCGAAGCCGTTGAACGGGGTCAGCGACGCCTGAGTATAGGCGCCCATCAGCCCGAACTCGACCCAGTCGTCCTCGTCGATGTCGGACGGCAGGGTAAAGGTCTGCGGCAGCACGTCATAGCTGTCGCAGGTCGGCCCCCAGAGCGTGAAGCCCTCGAACTGGCCGTCATTGTCGTGCACCCGGGCGCCACGCCACACCCGGACCGGCGGCGTGAAGTGCATGAACTTGACCTCCATAAGCGCCCCGTAGGCGCCGTCATTGAGATAGACCGAAACGCCGCCGCGCTGGTGCTTGACGCGCAGCAGCAGCGACGTCGAGGAGGTCACCAGCGCGCGCCCGGGCTCGATGATGAGCTCCGGCTTCGACTTGCCGAAATTGTCCTCGACCGCCCTGGCGATCGTCTCGAAGTAGTGGTCCATCGGCGGCGCTTCGCTGGTGGGGTAGGGGGCAGGGTAGCCGCCGCCGATGTTGAGGCGCCTCAGCGTGATGCCGGACTCGCCGGCGATCCGCGCAGCGGCCGCGATGTGGCGTTCGTAGGCATAGGCGTCCTCGCACTGCGAGCCGACATGGAAGCACAGGCTCGGGGTATAGCCCATCTGCTCCACCATCTGCACGATCTCGACCGCGCCCTGTTCCATGACGCCGAACTTGATGCCGAAATCGTAGGATTTGAGTGCCTTGCCCGCCTTGAACCGCGTCGTCACCTCGATGTCCTTCGACGGCGACACGACGGCCGCCAGCTGGTCGAGCTGCGAGGGGTGGTCGATGGTGTAGGAGCGGATGCCGAACTCCTCGTAGGCGCGGGTAATCTCGCGCTTGTTCTTGATCGGATTGTTGTAGTGCATGGCGGCGCCCGGCGCATGCTCGCGCACCAGTTCCATCTCCCGGTTGGAGGCGACATCGAACGCCTTCAGCCCCTCGCGGTGCAGCTGGCCGAGGATATGGGGGGAGGGATTGCACTTGACCGCGTAGGTCAGCAGCCCGTCGAAACCCTTCTTGAAGACCTTGGTCGCCCGGTGCAGCTCCTTCTCGGAGAACAGGAAACTCGGGAAGTCCGGCGCTTCCGCCGCGATCAGCGTCGAAGTATTGGTGTACACCGTGGGCGACTCGGTCATCGGCGCATCCCTTTCGTGGCGGGGGGTCGAAACGAGGGCTGCATATAGGGATCATTGACCCTGCGCGCAAATGATATTCCTCGCGTCTGCACACGCCATGGCGGGGTGCATGCGCCAGGCGGGAAGCGGCGGATTCCTCTTGCCACAAGAGGCGATGCACCCAATCTCATGGAACCGTGAGCACAGGAGCGCCATACATGCTCAAACGCCTTGTCGTCGTCGCCGCCGCGAGCGCCCTGATCGGGGTCGCCGCCAGCCATTTCGCCATGACGCTGGCACAGAACGGCGAAGGCGCCCCGGCCCCGCAACCTGCCATGGAAGCCGCCGCGCCGCGCGAGTTGCCGCAGAGCCGGGAACAGCTGCAACTCAGCTTTGCGCCGGTGGTCAAGGCGGTGGCGCCGTCGGTCGTCAATGTCTATGCGACGACCGTAACCCAGCAGAGCGTATCGCCCTTCGCCAACGATCCCTTCTTCCAGCGCTTCTTCGGTGGCGATGGCCCGTTCTTCCAGCAGCGCCCCCGGGAGTCGCAGTCGCTCGGCTCGGGAGTCATCGTCGACCCTTCGGGCGTGGTGCTCACCAACAGCCACGTGGTCAACGGCGCGACCGACATCCGTATCTCGGTGGCCGACGGCCGCGAGTTCTCTGTGGACCTCGTTCTCGATGACCCCAAGACGGATCTCGCCGTACTGCGCATCCGCAATGCGGGCGGCGCCAGTTTCCCGGCGGTCGATTTCGGCAATTCCGACGCCCTCGAGGTCGGGGACCTCGTGCTCGCCATCGGCAATCCCTTCGGCGTCGGCCAGACGGTCACCAGCGGCATCGTCTCGGCCCTCGCCCGCACCGGCGTCGAGAGCTCGAACTACGAGTTCTTCATCCAGACCGATGCCGCCATCAATCCGGGCAATTCAGGCGGCGCCCTCGTCGACCTCGACGGCCGTCTCGTCGGCATCAACACGGCGATCTTTACCCGCAGCGGTGGCTCCATCGGCATCGGCTTCGCCATTCCCGCCAACATGGCCCGCGTGGTGGCGCAGGCCGGTATCGCCGGCGGCGACATCGTCCGGCCGTGGTTCGGCGCGCGGCTGCAGGATGTGACCACCGACATCGCCAACAGCCTCGGGCTCGAGCGGCCGCGCGGCGCGCTCATCACCGAGATCGCGCCCGGCAGTTCCGCCGAGCGCGCCGGTTTCCGGCCCGGCGACGTCATCCTGTCGGCCGACGGCTTCGCCGTCGACCAGCCCAGTGCCTTCGATTTCAGGTTGGCCACGAAGCCCGTCGGCAGCACCGTCGAGATCGTCTATTTCCGCGACGGCGCCGAGGCCAGCGTGGCGCTCAAGCTCGAGGCGCCACCCCCCGCCGAGGTCGCCGGCGTCGATGGCAACACCCGTTTTGCCGGCACCACCGTCGAGACCATTACCGCTCCGGTGGCCCAGGAACTCGGGCTCGGATACAACGCCCGCGGCGTCGTCGTGCGCAAGGTGGAGACGGGCTCGCCGGCCGATCGCATGGGCCTCAGGGTGGGCGACATCATCCTCAGCCTCAACGGCCGCGACATCGCGACGGCGGCGGATTTCCGCAGCACCGCCAATGCCCGGCCCGAGTCCTGGCAGATCGTGCTGCAACGGGGCGGCCGCGTGTTCCGCTCCTTCGTCAGCGGCTGAGCATGACCGATCTTTTCGCACATTCGCCCGACTCGGCCGAGGAAGGCGACCGCAACCGGCCACTGGCCGACAGGCTTCGGCCGATGTCGCTCGACGAGGTGATCGGGCAGCGCCATCTGCTGGGTCCTGACGGCACGTTGCGCCGGATGATTGCATCAGGGCGGCTTGGCTCGCTGATCCTGTGGGGGCCTCCGGGGACCGGCAAGACCACGGTGGCACGCCTGCTCGCCAACGAGACCGCCTACGTCTTCAAGCAGATTTCGGCCGTCTTCTCGGGCGTCGCCGATCTCAAGAAGGTGTTCGAGGAGGCGCGCTTTGAACGCCTCGCGGGCCGCCGCACCCTGCTCTTCGTCGACGAGATCCACCGCTTCAACCGGGCCCAGCAGGACGGCTTCCTGCCGGTCATGGAAGACGGCACCGTGGTGCTGGTCGGGGCCACCACCGAGAACCCCAGCTTCGAACTCAATGCCGCGTTGCTGTCGCGCAGCCAGGTGCTGCGCTTCGAATCGCTGGTGCCGGAGGATCTCGCGGCGCTGGCCGAGCGTGCCGAGGCGGCGCTGGGCCAGAAGCTTCCGCTGGACGAGGAAGCCCGCACGGCGCTCTACGGGCTTGCCGACGGCGACGGGCGGGCGCTGCTGGGACTGATCGAGGAGGTCTTTGCCGCCACCCGGCCGGGTGAGATCCTGGATCCCGCCGGACTGCTGCGGGTGGTGCAGCGGCGCGCGCCGATCTACGACAAGAAGCAGGACGGTCACTACAACCTGATTTCGGCCCTGCACAAGACCGTGCGCGGCTCCGATCCCGACGCCGCCCTGTACTATTTCGCGCGCATGCTCGACGCCGGCGAGGACCCGCTGTTCCTGGCCCGCCGGCTGATCCGCATGGCGGTCGAGGACATCGGCATGGCCGACCCGCAGGCGCTGCCGCTCGCGGTGGCGGCGCGCGACGCCTACCAGATGCTCGGCTCCCCGGAGGGGGAGTTGGCGCTGGCCCAGGTGGTGGTCTACCTCGCGGCCGCGCCCAAGTCGAACGCGGTCTATACCGCCTTCAAGGAAGCCGCCGCGCTGGCGAAGGCGACGGGCTCGCCGATGCCGCCCATGGCCATTCTCAACGCCCCCACCAAGCTCATGCAGGGGCAGGGCTATGGCGAGGGCTACATCTACGACCACGACACGCCCGAAGGGTTCTCCGGCCAGGAGTACTTCCCCGAAAAGATCGGCCGGCGCGAGTTCTACCGCCCCGTGGAGCGCGGCTTCGAGCGCGAGATCAAGAAGCGGCTTGAGTATTTCGCCCGCCTGCGGTCAAAGAAGGCCGAAGAGCAGGGCGGTTGAGGGCCCGGCCGGAGACATCGATGCAGGCCTTTCTCCTCGTGGGCGCCGGCGGAGCGCTGGGCGCCATGCTGCGTTACGGCGTGTCCAGCCTGGCCGGCCGCGTCTGGCCGACGCCGTTTCCCTACGCGACCTTGTTCGTCAATGTCGCCGGTTCGCTGGCGATGGGCCTGCTGGTCGGCATCCTGGCGCGTACCCTGCCGCCCATGCAGAGCGAGATACGCCTGTTTGTCGCCATCGGGGTGCTGGGCGGCTTCACCACCTTTTCCAGCTTCTCCCTCGACGTGATCTCGCTCGTGGAGCGCGGGCAGTGGGGACAGTCGGTGCTGTACATCGTGCTGTCGGTGGCGCTGTCCGTCATGGCGCTTTTCGCCGGGCTGGTGGTGGCGAGGATGGGGGCGTGAGCGGCGTTCGCCTGCAGACCGTCGCCCGCGACGAGGACGGCATGCGTCTCGACCGCTGGTTCGCGACGCATTTCCCGCAACTGGGCTTCGGCCCCTTGCAGAAGATGATCCGCACCGGCCAGGTTCGCGTCGACGGGGGACGGATCAAGACCAGCACGCGGCTCGTCGCCGGGCAGGTGGTGCGCATTCCGCCGATCGAGGCGGCGCCGCCCCAGGCCAGGCCGGTCGTGAGCAGCAAGGACGCGGAATTCCTGCGGTCGCTGATCCTCTACGAGGACGACGACATCTACGTGTTCAACAAGCCGCACGGGTTGGCCTCGCAGGGCGGCACGGGCACGAAGCGTCACCTGGACGGGCTGCTCAAGAGCCTGCCCAACCGCAAGGGGGAGGCCCCGCGGCTGGTGCACCGGCTCGATCGCGACACCTCCGGCTGCCTCGTCGTCGCCAAGACCAAGGCGGCGGCCAGCCATTTCGGCACGGTCTTTCGATCGCGCTCCGCCCGCAAGATCTACTGGGCCGTCGTCGCCGGCAATCCGCAACCCAAGCAGGGCCGGATTTCCTGCTTCCTCGCCAAGCAGGCGACCGCCGACGGCGAGCAGATGGTGGTGGTCGAGAACGGGCACCCCGGTGCGGTGCATTCGACCAGCTATTATTCGGTCACCGATATTGCGGGACGGCGCTTCGCATGGGTGACGCTGAAGCCGGTCACCGGCCGCACCCACCAGCTGCGCGTCCACATGGCCCAACTCGGCACGCCCATCATCGGCGACCCGCGCTATTTCAACATCGAGAACTGGGAACCGGCCCCGGGGCTCGGCGAGGGCCTGCACCTGCACGCCCGGCGGATCGCCCTCCCGCTGCGCAGTGGCAAGGTTCTCGACGTTTCTGCTCCGCTCCCCCCGCACATGCAGCAGAGCTTCGATGCCCTCGGTTTCGACGCCGACCGCTACGACGTCCGGGACCAGGACCCCGAAGCGGAGTAACGGTCACAACTGCGCGAGCATGGAATTTCTGCGCCGCACCGGCGTTACCCGGTCGGCCCATTCCGGGCCTCGACAGGGAGCGACCAATGAAACCAGTGCTTTTCGCCGCCACCGCCGCGGCCCTGCTCGTCGCCGCGATCCCCGCGGCCATCGGCCAGGACGCCACGACGATGAGCTTTTTCGTCACCAGTTCCGGGTCGGGTGACGGGGCCAATCTGGGCGGCCTCGCCGGCGCCGACGCGCATTGCCAGCAACTGGCGGAGGCGGCCGGGTCCACCGGAAAGACGTGGAAAGCCTATCTCAGCGCGGAAGGTGAAAACGCCCGCGACCGCATCGGCACGGGGCCGTGGCTGAATGCGAAGGGCGAGACCATCGCCCAGGACGTCGCCGCGTTGCACAGCGACGCCAACAACATCACCAAGCAGACCGTGCTCACCGAAACGGGCGAAATGGTCAAGGGCAGGGGCGATGATCCCAACCAGCACGACATCCTGACCGGCAGCAACGCCGACGGGACCCTGGCCGCCGGGATGACCTGCAGCGACTGGACGAGCAATGGCGACGGCCAGGCGATGGTCGGGCATTCCGACCGCATGGGCCTCGACGACTCGGCGGAGGCAAAGTCGTGGAACGCCTCGCACGCCTCGCGCGGCTGCAGCCAGGAGGCCCTGATCGGCACCGGCGGCAACGGCTATTTCTACTGCTTCGCGGTCGACTGAACGATCACGTCGACGCGGGGCGTGGTGACACGCCCCGCGTTTTGTGGTTTGAGCGCGGCAAACGGAGTTCTCCCTTGCCGCTCATCATGTTCGACATGGATGGCACGCTCATCGATACCTACGGCCTGATCGCCGAGCATATGGCATCGGCGTTCGCGTTGGCCGGGCTTGCCGCGCCCGCGCAGGCGGACGTCCGGCGCATCATCGGGCTGTCGCTGCCAGTGGCCATCGGTCAGCTCGCCGCGACCGAAGACGCTGTCCTGATCGACGGGCTCGTCACCAGCTACAAGCAGAACTACCGCAACGCGCTGGCGCGCGAGACGGGACGCGAGGAATTCTACCCGGGTGCACGCGAGGCCGTCGAACGTCTGCACGGGGCGGCGGGAAACCTCCTCGGCATCGCCACCGGCAAGGGGCTCACCGGCGTCAACCGCATTCTCGCCCAGCACGCCATCGCCGACCGCTTCGTCACCCTGCAGACCCCCGACCACAACCCATCCAAGCCGCACCCCGGCATGCTGCTCAGGGCCATGTCGGAGACGGGCGCGGCGCCGCATGAGGTGGTGATGGTCGGGGACACCTCCTTCGACATGGAGCTTGCCCGCGCGGCCGGGGCCTGGGCCATCGGGGTCGGCTGGGGCTACCATGAACGCCAGGACCTGATCGGCGCCGGCGCCCACATCATCATCGACAGCTTCGCCGAAATCGACGACTCCATTGCCGAACTCCTGGGGCGGCACGATGCGTGAATTCCTCGAGGATGCGCACGCCCACCGCGAAGACGGCTACGGGCGCGCCCAGGCCCACGCCAGGCCTGTCCTCCCCAAGCGCTTCTACAAGGCGGTCGCGGCCGTCCCGGTTGCCGGCGGCTTCGCCATCGCGCTTGACGGCAAGGCCATTAGGACGCCGGGGATGAAGCCGGTCGTCGTGCCCGTCGCCGCCCTGGCAGCGGCGATCGCGGCCGAGTGGGAGGCACAGGGCGAGTTCATCGATCCCGCCACGATGCCCGTCGGCCGGCTGGTCAACGCTGCCATCGAAGGCGGGGAGGACCGGGTCGCCGCGCTCCGCGAGGAGATCGTCAGCTATACGGGCAGCGATCTGCTGCTCTACCGCGCCGACACGCCGCAGGAACTGATCGCCGAGCAGGAACGCCTGTGGGACGATGCCCTGGTCAGGCTTGCCCGGCATTTCGGCGTCGGTTTCCAGCCGACCATCGGCATCATGCACCAGCGCCAGCCCGAGGCGACGCTGGCACGCCTCGGGCAGGCGCTCGAAGGGGAGGGCCTTCTCGCTCTGACCGCGCTCGCCTCGATCACCAACCTTACGGGGTCGGGGTTGCTCGCCCTCGCACTGCGCCACGGGCTTCTGGACGCCGACCAGGTCTGGCAGGCGGCGCATGTCGACGAGGACTTCAATGCCCGCATCTGGGGCCGCGACGAGGAAGCCGCCGCGCGCCGCCAGCGGCGCCGGCTTGAATTCGACGCGGCCGTGCGGGTGCTGGAGTTCCTGCGCGGGTAAGCCGCGGCGGGCGGCTCAGCCCCCGGTCGCGTCCATGAGGGTGTTGGCTTCCCCATACGAGAACGATGCTGCGGCGTAGCCGAAAGTGCCGCTTGCGAGGATTTCTCCCGCGGCACCGCGTAGCCCCTGCAGCGCGGCACGCGCGAGGCTGCTGCCGGTGCTCACGCGCTTGACGCCGGCGGCCGCGAGTTCGACCAGCGGATAGTTGACGCTGCCGATGACGACGTTCACCGGCTTGCCCACCGACGCGCACACGTCCCGGATCGCCGCGAGCGAGGGCAGGCCGGGTGCGAACAGCACGTCGGCCCCCGCGGCCTCGTAGGCCTGCAGGCGGCGGATGGTGTCGTCGAGATCCGGCCGGCCGTGGAGGAAATTCTCGGCCCGCGCGACGAAGGTGAACGGGAAGGGCAGCCGGCGCGCGGCCTCGACGGCAGCCGCCACCCGCTCAACGGCAAGGGCGAAATCATAGATCGGCGCAGATGGGTTGCCCGTCGCGTCTTCTATCGAGCCTCCCACGAGCCCGACCTCGGCCGCCTGCTGGATCGTCTCGGCGGCGTCTTCCGGCCGATCACCGAAGCCGTTCTCGAGATCTGCGCTCACCGGCAGGTCGGTGGCGTCGACGATCTGCGCGGCGTTGGCGAGCGTCTCCTCGCGGCTCACCCGGCCCATGCCGTCCGGCCGGCCGAGGGCGTAGGCGAGTCCGGCGCTCGTCGTCGCCAGGGCCTCGAATCCCATGCCCGCAAGGAGCCGTGCCGTGCCGGCATCCCACGGGTTGGGAATGACGAACAGGCCCGGCCGGGCGTGCAGCGCCCGCAGGCGCTCGGCTTTTTCGTACTGGCTCATGAGTCCATCGATAGCGCAGCCGCGGGCCACCGGCCAGTGTCGTTAACCCTGGATTCACGGTTACAGCGATGTTGCTGGACGGGAACAGACGAGAACGATACAAGAACAAAGCAGCAACCAAGGAGGTTAATGATGCTCGCTTTCGTGAAAGACCTGCTCGCGTTCCTGGCGCTCGGCGGCTTCTCCGTCGCTTCCCTGACCTGGGTCGACATCGCTGCCCGCTTGCTGTGAGGGTTGTGGATTGCTCCGTGCCAGCGTGGCGCCATCCAGGCGGAGGGGCTAAGGACTGACCATGGCTGGCCCCGGCTTCGTTCACCTGCACGTGCACTCGGCGTATTCGCTCCTTGAGGGGGCGCTGCCGCTTGGCCGCCTGCTCGAACTGGCAAAGGCCGACAAGCAACCCGCACTGGGCATCGCCGACACCAACAACCTGTTCGGCGCGCTGGAATTCTCCGAGAAAGCGGCCGGAAAGGGCATCCAGCCGCTGATCGGCTGCGAGCTGGCCCTCGATTTCGGCGAGACCGAAGACCGCGCGCAGGAGCGCAGCCACGCCCACGGCCAGTTCGGCAAGGGCGGGGTGGTGCTCATCGCCGCCGACGAGCGCGGCTTCGGCAATCTCTCCCGCCTGGTCAGCAAGGCCTATATCGAGGGCGAGCCGGGCAAGCCGGCGGCACGACTGGCATGGCTCGATCGCGACAGCCTGTCCGGCATCATCTGCCTCAGCGGCGGACCAGAGGGCGCAGTCGATCCCTATTTCGCCAACGGCCTCGACGCCCATGCGCATCAGCGACTGCGCACGTTGCACGACTTGTTCGGCGACCGCTTCTATGTCGAGCTGCAGCGCCATGGGCGCCGGCAGGAAGCGCTCAACGAGGCGCAACTGATCGATTACGCCTATCTCAACGGCATTCCCCTGGTCGCGACCAACGAGCCCTTCTTCCCTGGGCGCGACGATTTCGAGGCGCATGACGCGCTATTGGCCATCGCCGCCGGCTCCGTGCTGGCGCAGACCGAGCGGCGCAAACTCTCCGACCAGCACTATTTCAAGACGCGGGCAGAGATGGAGACGCTGTTCGCCGACCTGCCCGAGGCGCTGGCCAATTCCGTCGAGATCGCGCAGCGCGTCAGCTACCGGCCCCGGAAGCGCGATCCGGTGCTGCCCAAGTTCGCCGCCGCGCCGGAACTCAACGACAGCGAAGCCGTCGCCGCCGAGGCGCGGGCGCTGGGCGAAATGGCGCGCGCCGGGCTCGACCGCCGCCTCGCGACCGTCGGGCCGGCGCCCGGCCGGAGCGAGCAGGACTACCGTGAGCGGCTGGAGTATGAGCTGGGCATCATCGAGCGGATGAAATACCCCGGCTATTTCCTGATCGTGGCCGACTTCATCCAGTGGGCCAAGTCGCAGGGAATTCCCGTCGGGCCGGGGCGCGGTTCAGGCGCCGGGTCTCTCGTAGCCTGGGCCACCACCATCACCGACCTCGATCCGCTGCGCTACAACCTGCTGTTCGAGCGCTTCCTCAATCCGGAACGCGTCTCGATGCCCGACTTCGACATCGATTTCTGCCAGGACCGGCGGGAGGAGGTGATCCGCTACGTGCAGCGCAAGTACGGCAGCGAGCAGGTGGCGCAGATCATCACCTTCGGAACGCTGCAGGCGCGCGCCGTGCTGCGCGACGTCGGCCGCGTGCTGCAGATGCCCTATGGCCAGGTCGACCGCATCGCCAAACTGGTGCCGGCCAACCCGTCCGACCCGTGGACGCTGGAGCGCGCCCTCAACGAGGTGCCGCAACTGCGGGCGATGGCCGACGAGGACGAACAGGTGGCCGAACTCCTCGCCATCGGCCGCAAGCTCGAAGGCCTCTACCGCCACGCCTCGACGCATGCCGCCGGCATCGTGATCGGCGACCGGCCGCTGCAGGAATTGGCGCCGCTCTATCGCGATCCGCGTTCCGACATGCCGGTCAGCCAGTACAACATGAAGTGGTCGGAATCGGCCGGGCTGGTGAAGTTCGATTTCCTCGGTCTCAAGACGCTGACCACGATCAAGCGCGCCGTCGACATGATCAACCGCGGCGGCGGCGATTTCCGCATCGAGGACATCCCGCTCGACGACAAGAAGACCTACCGGCTGTACCAGACCGCCGATACTGCCGGCGTGTTCCAGGTGGAAGGCGCCGGCATGCGCCGGGCGCTGATCGACATGAAGCCCGATCGCTTCGAGGACCTCATCGCCCTGGTGGCGCTGTACCGGCCGGGGCCGATGGACAACATTCCGTTGTTCAACGACCGCAAGCATGGCCGCGACGAGGTCGAGTATCCGCACGAGGCGCTGAAGGACGTGCTCGAGGAGACGCAGGGCATCATCGTCTACCAGGAACAGGTGATGCAGATCGCCCAGATCCTCTCGGGCTACTCGCTCGGCGAGGCCGATCTGCTGCGCCGCGCCATGGGCAAGAAGATCAAGTCGGAAATGGACGCCCAGCGCGTCCGCTTCCGCGACGGCGCCGTCCGCTACGGTTTGACGAAGGACGCCGCCGACACCATCTTCGACCTTCTCGCCAAATTCGCCAATTACGGCTTCAACAAGAGCCACGCGGCGACCTATGCGCTGGTCAGCTACCAGACGGCCTATCTCAAGGCGCACTACCCGCACGAGTTCTTCGCGGCGACGATGACCCTCGACATGGGCAACACCGACAAGCTGGACGAATTTCGGCGCGACGCGGCCAAGCACGGCATCGACGTCGTCCCGCCCTGCGTCAACCGCTCCGACGCGGTGTTCGATACCCACGAGGGCAAGGTGTTCTACGCCATCGGCGCGGTGAAGGGCGTCGGCCAGGCGGTGGCCGAGCACATCGTGGCCGCACGCGGCGATCGGCCCTTTGCCGACCTCGCCGATTTCGCGACCCGTGTCGATCCGCGCATCATCAACCGGCGGACGCTGGAGACGCTGGTCAATGCCGGCGCCTTCGATCAACTGGTCCCGAGGCGGGAACAGGCCTTCGCCGCCATCGATGCGATCGTCGCCACGGCGCAGCGCACCAACGCCAACGCGGCGGACGGCATCGTCGACATGTTCGCCTCGGATCGCCCGGAGCCGATCCTGCTGACCGCCAATGTCGCTGCATGGCTTCCCCCCGAGCGGCTCGAGCGCGAGCGCGCGGCGATCGGCTTCCACCTGTCGGGCCATCCACTCGACCAGTACGCCGAGCTGTTCGAGCGCCTGCGCGTGCAGAGCTGGCTGGATTTCGAGCGCGCAGTGAAGGAGGGAGTGCGGGCAGGGCGGCTCGCCGGCACCATCTCGTCGCGTAACGATCGCCGCACCCGCAAGGGCGCGCCGATGGCGATCATGGCCCTTTCGGATCCGAGCGGCGGCTACGAATGCATCGCCTTTTCCGAGCAACTGGGCCAGTACGGCGACGTGCTCGTCGCCGGCAATTCCGTCATCCTGACGGTGGAAGCGGACGAACGTCCCGACGGCATCAGCCTAAGGCTGATCAGCGCCGAAGCCCTCGCCCACGCGGCCGAGAAGGTCGGACGGCGCCTGACCGTGTTCGCCGGCAACGAGCGCTGCCTGCCCTCCATCCGCTCGCAACTCAAGCCCGGTGGCGAAGGGCAGGTCATCTTCATCGTCTCGCGCGACCACGGCACCAGGGAGTACGAGATCGAGCTCAAGGGCGGTTTCCGCCTCTCGGCCGAAATCGCCGGCGGCATCAAGGCGCTGGACGGCGTGGTCGATGTCAGGTTGAGCTGACCGGAGCCGCGCTTCCGGTCCCGGCGGCCTTGCGCCGGCGGCACGAATACCCTATATCGCCCACGCGCCCGGAATGATCCTGGCGTAATTCACACGCAAGGCAGGCGCTCCGGCAACACGGCCGAGTTCCATCCGGTGGCGGGGGACCCCGTCGCAATGCCTTGCGGCGGCACAACCGGTCAAGGAGACTTGCCTCATGGCACTGCCCGAATTCTCTATGCGCCAGCTGCTCGAAGCCGGCGTTCACTTCGGCCACCAGAAGCACCGCTGGAACCCGAAGATGGAGCGCTACATCTTCGGCCTGCGCAACGACATCCATATTCTCGACCTCAGCCAGTCGGTGCCGCTCCTGCAGCGCGCGCTGCAGCTGGTTTCCGACACGGTTGCCGATGGCGGCCGCGTCCTGTTCGTGGGCACCAAGCGCCAGGCAGCCCCGGTCGTCGCCGAGGCGGCGCGCCAGTCCGCCCAGTATTTCGTCAATTCCCGCTGGCTCGGCGGCACGCTGACCAACTGGCAGACCATTTCGCACTCGATCAGCCGTCTGCGCGAACTCGAGGCCCAGCTTGCCGAGGGCGCCGAAGGCCTGACCAAGAAGGAGCGCCTGCTCCTCGATCGCGAGCGCGACCGGCTGGAGCGCGATCTGGGCGGCATCAAGGACATGGGCAACCTGCCCAACCTGCTGTTCGTCATCGACACGAACAAGGAAGCCAACGCCATCAAGGAGGCTCGCCGCCTCGGCATCCCGGTGGTCGCCATCGTCGACACCAACTCCGATCCCGACGTGGTCGACTTCCCGATCCCGGGCAATGACGACGCCGCCCGCGCGCTCGAACTCTACTGCTCGCTCGTGTCGCGCGCCGCCATCGACGGCATCTCGCGCTCGTCGGCTGGTCGGGGCGCCGATCTCGGCGCCGCCGAAGTCGCTCCCGAGGAGCCGGCTCTCGCCGCTTCCGAGGACGCGGGCCCGGAGCAGGCCGCGCAAGCCTGATCCGGCTCCCGCCGGATCCAAATTCAAAATCAAGACAAGGTGCGTTCCCGGATCGGGACCGCAGATGAGGTGATACCCAAATGGCAGTCACGGCCCAGCAGGTGAAGGAACTCCGCGAAGCGACCGGCGTCGGCATGATGGATTGCAAGAAGGCGCTCGCCGAGACCAACGGCGACATGGAGGCGGCAATCGACTGGCTGCGGACGCGCGGCCTTGCCAAGGCCGCGAAGAAGGCCGGCCGCGTGGCCGCCGAGGGGCTTGTCGGCATCCTTGTCGAGGGCAACCGCGGCGCCATCGTCGAAGTCAACTCCGAGACCGACTTCGTCGCGCGCAACGAGCAGTTCCAGGGGATCGTCGGCAACATCGCGCGGCTTGCCCTCGAGGCCGGCGGCGACCTGCACGTGCTGTCGGAGATGCCCTATCCGGGTTCGGGCCGCTCGGTTTCGGCCGAGCTTACCGATGCCATTGCCAAGATCGGCGAGAACATGAACCTGCGCCGCTCGACGCTGGTGGCGGTCAAGGACGGTGTCGTGGGCAGTTATGTCCATAACGCCGTGAAGCCCGGCCTCGGCAAGCTTGGCATCCTCGTCGGCCTCGAGTCGAGCGGCGACAAGGCCGTGCTTGCCGCCCTGGGCAAGCAGCTTGCGATGCACATCGCCAACACCAACCCGCTGTCGGTGTCCCCCGAGGACATCGACCCGGAGGTCGTGGCGCGCGAGCGGGCGATCTTCGCCGAGCAGGCCAGGGAGACCGGCAAGCCGGCCGAGATCATCGAGAAGATGGTCGATGGCCGGGTGCGCAAGTTCTACGAGGAAGTGACCCTGCTGGCGCAGACCTTCGTCATCGACGGCGAAAGCAAGGTCGCCGACGTGGTCAAGCGGGCCGAGAAGGACGCCGGCGCCCCGATCAAGGTCACCGGCTTCGTGCGCTATGCGCTCGGCGAGGGCATTGCCAGGGAAGAAACCGACTTCGCCGCCGAAGTGGCCGCGACTGCCGGCACGAACTAGGCTCCGGCGCCGCACTTTTCCCCGGGCGGGGTGGTATCCACCCCGCTCGGAAATGGACTAACCTCGCGCCGGCGCCCGGGGATTCGGCTCCGCCAGACGTCTCAAGGGGTCGACATGCCCAAGCCTGCCTACAAGCGGATCCTGCTCAAAGTCTCGGGGGAAGTGCTCGCGGGCGATCAGTCGTTCGGGATCGAGCCCCAGTTCCTCAAGGCCATGGCGGATCAGATCGCGGTCGCCGCCAAGAGCGGGTTGCAGATCGCGGTGGTGATCGGCGCCGGCAACATCTTTCGCGGCATGGCGGTAGCGGCCAAGGGCGCCGACCGGGTCACCGGCGACGTCATGGGCATGCTGGGAACCGTCATCAACTCGCTGGCGCTCGGCGATGCCATCGAGCAGGCGGGCGTGCCGGTGAAAGTCTACACCAACGTGCCGATGCCGACGGTCGCCGACACGTTCACGGCGCGCGATGCTTCCGCCGCCCTCAACGAGGGTTACGTCGTGGTTTGCGCCGGCGGCACCGGCAGCCCGTTCTTCACGACCGACACCGCCGCTGCACTCAAGGCCATCGAGTTGCGCTGCGACGTGCTCCTCAAGGGCACCAAGGTGGACGGCGTCTATTCCGAAGATCCCAAGAAGAACCCGAGGGCGCAGCGTTTCGAGACCATCAGCCACGAGGAAGTCATTGCGCGCGACCTCAAGGTCATGGACACCGCGGCCTTCGCCCTTGCCCGCGACAACGGCTTGCCCATAATTGTCTACGCCCTGGATGACGACGAAGGCCTGATGGGCGTGCTCGCGGGTCGCACGAGGAGTACGCGCGTCGGTTAAGGCGCGGAGGCTATTGAGGAGTTTGCCATGGCAGAAACGTTTTCGCTCGAAGCGCTGAAGACGCGCATGCAGAAGTCGATCGCGTCCCTGAAAGACGAACTTGCAGGGCTGCGGACCGGCCGTGCCAGCGCCAGCCTGCTGGAGCCGGTGACTGTGGAAGCCTACGGCACCAAGATGCCGCTCAACCAGGTTGCCACGGTCACGGTGCCGGAGGCGCGCATGCTCAGCGTACAGGTCTGGGACCGCGGCCTCGCTTCTGCTGTCGAGAAGGCCATCCGCAACAGCGGGCTCGGGCTCAACCCGGCCGCCGAGGGCGTCGTCATCCGGGTGCCGCTGCCCGAGTTGAACGAGGAACGCCGCCGCGAGTTGACCAAGGTCGCGCACAATTACGCCGAACAGGCGCGGGTGGCGGTGCGCCACATCCGCCGCGACGGCATGGACCTGCTCAAGAAGCTCGAGAAGGACGGCGACATCAGCCAGGACGAGAGCCGCAAGTCGGGCGAGCTGGTGCAGGCCGCGACAGACGCGGCGGTGGCCGAGATCGACGGGATCCTGGCCGTCAAGGAACAGGAAATCATGCAGGTCTGAGTTAGCCTGCACGTGCCCGGGAGGGCTACATGCCCAGCGACCCTGCCATAGTCCGTCAGCCCGAGCCGCAGCTGGATCCCAGGATTCCGGCGCATGTCGGGGTCATCATGGACGGCAACGGGCGATGGGCCCAGGCCCGCGGCAAGCCGCGCACCGAGGGCCACATCGAGGGCGTCAACGCGCTGCGGCGCATGGTCGAGTTGTGCATCCGCTACGGCGTTGCGCACCTCACCGTGTTCAGTTTCTCGTCCGAGAACTGGACGCGCCCGAAAGATGAAATAAATTTCATATTCAGCCTTCTGCGGCGGTTTGTTGCATCCGACCTGCAAAAGCTGATCGCACACAACGTGCGCGTGCGCATCATCGGCTCGCGCCAGGGTCTTGAAGACTCGCTGCGGCGCCTGATCGACGACGTCGAGGCCAAGACCGCGCACAATACCGGCCTCAACCTGCACGTTGCCTTCAACTACGGCGGCAAGGCGGAAATCACCGAAGCGGTGCGCCACATTGCCGGGGAGGTGGCGGCCGGGCGCCTGCGCCCCGCCGACATCACCGAAGGCACGATCGAGCGCGCCCTCTATACGTGCGGCATTCCCGATCCGGACGTCATCATCCGCACCAGCGGCGAGCAGCGCGTCTCCAACTTTCTGCTCTGGCAGGGAGCCTATTCGGAACTCGTCTTCGTCGACGAGAACTGGCCGGATTTCGACGAGGAAACCTTCCTGCGCGTGCTCGACGAATATGCGCTGCGCGAGCGGCGCTTCGGCGGTGTCGAGGTGGCCAGGCGGTGACCAGTCCTCAGGCGCCGCGACCCAAGTTCGATCCGTGGGCCAGGCGGTCCTGGACCGACCTCGGCCCGCGCGTCGCTTCCGGCGTGGTGCTCATCGTCGTGACCGTGCTCGGCCTCTATCTGGGCGGCTACGTGTTTGCCGCGCTTGTCGGAATCGCCTTTGCCGGCTGCTACAGGGAATGGGAGCGGATGGTGACGCTCAAGCCCCTGACGCCCGCCGGCGGCGTGCTGGTCGGTCTCGTCGGCGCCGCCACCTTCGCCTATCCGTTCCTGGGGCCGCTCGCCACGCTGGCCCTGCTGGCGCTCGCCGCGGTGATCGCCGCGTTCGATCGTGAGGCCGCGCTGTGGCGGGTCGCCGGCGTGCTGTTCTTCGGCGCGGTGGCCCTGGCGCTCCTGTTCATCCGGGGCACCGGGTGGGACGGGTTCCTCGCCGCGCTGTTCCTCGGCATCGTTGTGTGGCTGACCGACACGGGCGCCTTCTTCACCGGCCGGCAGGTCGGCGGCGAAAAGCTCGCTCCCGGCATTTCGCCGGGCAAGACCTGGTCGGGTGCCATCGGCGGCCTTGCCATCGGCACCCTCGGGGGGCTGGTCTACTGGCTGTTCACCACCACCTCGCCGTGGTGGATCGGGCTCGGGCTCGCCGCCGGCATCAGCATCGTCGCCCAGGCCGGCGACCTCGCCGAAAGCGCCGTCAAGCGCCGCTTCCGCATCAAGGACAGCGGCGACATTATTCCGGGCCACGGCGGGTTGATGGATCGCCTCGACAGCCTTACCTTTACGTCACTGCTGGCGTTTGCCGTGGGCCTCGGCCACGCGGGCTACGGCGCGATCGCGTCCGGGCTCATGCACTGGTGATCCGGCAGGCGGGCCGCATGCGGCCTTCACTCTGGGAGTAAGCAACTGTCGGCTCTACCTTGGCAGATGGTCTTTGCGCTGCCGGCCTTCCTGGTCGTGCTCAGCGTCATCGTCTTCGTCCACGAGATGGGGCACTATCTCGTGGCGCGGTGGAACGGCGTGGCGATCCAGACCTTCTCGCTCGGCTTCGGCAAGGAGATCTGGGGGCGCACCGACCGGCACGGCACCCGCTGGCGCCTTTCGATGATCCCGCTCGGCGGCTACGTGCGCTTCGTCGGAGACATGAACCCGGCCAGTGTTCCGGACGATGCCGTCATCGCCAATGCCGACCCTGAGCTGCGGCCCCGGCTGTTCGTCAACAAGAGCGTCTGGCAGCGGATGCAGGTGGTGCTGGCGGGGCCGGTGGCCAACGTCATCCTCACCTTCTTCGTCCTCTACGCGCTGCTGCTCGGCTATGGCCGCTACACCATCACGCCGGTGATCGGGGAGGTGCTGCCCGGCAGCGTCGCGGCTGCCGCCGGGCTGGAGGGCGGCGACAGGGTGCTCTCCGTCGACGGCTTCGAGGTGCACGGGTTCGAGGATTTCCAGCGGCTCGTGGCGACCAGCCCGGAGCGGCCGGTCACCATCGTCGTCGAACGCAGCAACAGCGCCAGGACCATCGTCGTGGTCCCGGAGGCGTCGAGCATCGAGGACCGCTTCGGCAATGTCCATCGTATCGGCCGCATCGGCGTCACCCGCGACGTCGGCGCCGAGGATATCACGCTGTACCGGCCGGGCCCGGTGGAGGCGGTGGGCATGACCTTCGAGGAAATGCGTTTCATCGTCGACCGGACGGCCGCGTTCCTGGGCGATTTCTTCGTCGGCCGCGGCGACGTGGAGCAACTGGGCGGGCCGGTGCGCGTGGCCCGGGTGTCGGGGGAGGTGGCGACGCTCGGGATCGTCCCGCTGCTCAACTTCATGGCCCTGCTGTCGCTCAATATCGGCCTGTTCAACCTGTTGCCCATTCCCATGCTCGACGGCGGGCATCTGGCGTATTATGTTGCCGAGGCCGTTCGCGGCCGGCCGCTCAGCCAGCGCGTCCAGGAAATCGGGTTTCGATTCGGGCTGGCCCTGATCTTCACCTTGATGGCGTTCACCCTGGTGAACGACACGATACTGGACGTCCTGCGCAGGCTCTCTTAACCGTTGACTAACCTTGGTTTTCGGGGTGTTGCAGGAATGCACACGTGCCAATCTTTTGGTAACCGCGGCCCCGGTCGCAGCTTGTCTCTGGTTAAAAAAACAGTAAAAGCATTCAATGGAGTTAGCTGGGGAGAGCCGTCACGGTGATTCCCAGACATGGGTCGCATGAGGCAATAACAATATGATTCACCCCAGGAAGCTGATGCGCGGTGCATTTCTGGCGCTGGCTATGTTGGCTGCAGCGCCCCTCGTCGGCGCCGGCGGGCCGCTGCTGGGGGCCGCCCAGGCGCAGGCCCAGGCGCGCGACGCGCTCGTCGCGTCGGTCCTGTTCGAGGGCAACAGCGGCTTCTCTGACGCCGAGCTGCTTGCCATGGTCGACGTCGCGGAGCGGGGCACGGTCAACGACGCCCGGCTCGCCGCCGACGCCGAGAGCATCCGCCTCGCCTATGTGAGCAAGGGCTACACCAACGTGCGCGTCACGGTGCGCAAGGAGGCGACCGAGGGCGGCCGCGTCCGCGTCACCTTCGTCATCGAGGAGAACCAGCGCGCCGGTATCGTTGCGATCAACTTCACCGGCAACAACGCCTTCAATGCGGGAACGCTGAAGGGCGTCATCCTCACGCGCGAGACGCACCTGCTGAGCTGGCTGTTCCGCGACGACACCTACACCGAGGACAAGCTCAGCGTCGATCGCGAGCTGATCCGCATCTATTACGCCAATCGCGGCTTCCCCGACGCCGTCGTCACCTCGGCGGTGGCCGAGTACGACGCCAGCCGGAATGGCTACTTCATCAACTTCACCATCTCCGAGGGGGAGCGCTACGAGTTCGGCGCCATCGGCGTGGAGACCAGCATCGCGGGCCTCAACACCGACGCCCTGACGAGCACCATCCGCACCCGCCAGGGCGCGCGCTATTCGCTCGCCGACCTTGAGAAGTCGCAGTCCGACATGGCATTCGAGGCGACCTCGCAGGGCTATGCCTTCGCCGACGTGCGCCCCCGCCTGACGCGGGACCCCGCCACCAACACCTTCCAGGTGACGTACCTCGTCGACGAGGGGCCGCGCGTCTATGTCGAGCGCGTCAACATCACCGGCAACAACAAGACCCGCGACTTCGTCATCCGGCGCGAACTCGGGTTCGCCGAAGGCGACCCGTTCAACCGCTCGCTCGTGCAGCGCGGCAAGCTCGCCATCGAGAAGCTCGGCTTCTTCGATCGCGTCGACGTCAGCATGGAGCCGGGCAGTTCGGCCGACAAGGTCGTCATCAACATCGCGGTGACCGAAGGCTCCTCCGGCGACTACGGCGCCACGGCCGGCTATTCCTCGCAGGACGGCATTCTCGGCGAAATCTCGATCACCGAGCGCAACTTCCTGGGCCGCGGGCAGTATGTGCGGGCGGCGCTGGGCGCCTCCGGCAACGGCACGAGCTTCGACTTCTCGTTCACCGAGCCGCGCTTCATGGGTCTCAAGGTCTCGTCCGGCTTCGATTTCTATCACCGGATCACCAACGAGAGCTCGACCAACTTCTACGGCTCGACGGCGACCGGCGGCCAGATCCGCTTCGGCCTGCCGATCACGCGGGACGTGACCACGACGCTGTTCACCGGCCTCGAGACCAAGACCTTCGCCGACGTCGACGCTCCGTTCTCCTCGTTCGTGGATGACGGAGACGTGCGGAACAAGGCTTGGGTGGGCTATACGCTGACCTATAACGGGCTCGACGACACCAAGAACCCGACCGAGGGCCTGTTCGCCACCCTGACGCAGCAATATGTCGGCTGGGACTACAACTACGTGAAGACCGAGGCCAAGGCGCGCTACTTCATGCCGCTGGTCGAGGATGCGGGTATCATCGGCAGCTTGCGCGGCCAGGCCGGCATCATCAACACGCTCGATGGTAGTGCGGTCTCCTCGCTCGAGGCCTTCCACCACGGCCCGTCGCTGGTCCGCGGCTTCCAGGCGCGGCAGTTCGGCCCGCGGCTCGACACCGGGGAAATGCTCGGCACCACGATGTATGCGGCGGCCTCGGCGGAGATCGAGTTCCCGATCCCGGTGCTGCCGGAATCGTACGGCCTCACCGGCGCGATCTGGGCCGACGCCGGCTGGATCGATGGCAATGCCGACGTGCCGGTTGGGCGCACGGTCGATGCGGGCAGCGTCGACCAGCCCTTCAAGTCCTCGGTGGGCGCGTCGCTCATCTGGGACAGCCCGTTCGGGCCGCTGCGCGGGGATTTCGGCTACGTCCTCAGCAAGTCGACCGACGACAAGACGCAGATCTTCCAGCTCACCATCCAGAACCTGCTCTAAGGTGGTGGAGCGCTTGCTCTAGTCGTTCCGGCATGAGAGAAATCCGAAGCCGCGGTGCGGTTGCACCGCGGCTTCGTTGTTCCTGAAGACTGCCATGGTCGATATTCGCTTCCATCTCTGCTCCGGCCCGATGACGCTGGAGGCGCTGCTCGGCGCCCTGCCGCCATCCCTCGCGCCCATCGACGATGCCGGCGCCGGGGCGCAACTGGTATCCGGTGCCGAGGAACTCTCGGTCGCCGGCCCCCAGCATGTCTCGCTCGCCGCCCATCGCTCCTATATCGAGGACCTGCGCGCCACCATGGCCGGCGTGGTCGTCGTCAGTGCCGATCTCAGCGAGCACGTGCCGGCGACGTCCCGCGCCGTGATCGCGGAGCGGCCGCATGAGGTCTTCGCTGCATTCCTCGACCGGCTCTATCCGAGGGGGACCCGCGGCGCGGTCGGCGGCGTGGAGGCGGGCGGCGCCGAGCCGTTTGTCGAAGCGGGCGTCACCATCGGGCCCAACGTCGTCCTGGGGCCAGGGGTGGAGATCGGCAGCGGCACGGTCATCGGCGCCAATACGGTGATCGGGGCAGGGGTGGCGATCGGGCGCGATTGCATCATCGCCGGCAATTGCAGCATCGATTGTGCCTATCTGGGCAGCAATGTCGTGGTGCATGCGGGTGCCCGCATCGGCAGCGAGGGTTTCGGCTGGCTCGATTTGGGGCGCACAAACCGCAAGATCCCGCAACTGGGCCGCGTCATCGTCCAGGACGGCGTGGAGATCGGCGCCAACACCACCATCGACCGGGGCGCGCTCGGTGATACCGTCATCGGCGAAGGCACGAAGATCGACAACCTCGTTCAGATTGGCCACAATTGCCATATCGGTCGCTACTGCCTGATCGCGGCCCAGTCCGGTCTGTCGGGCTCGACCGTGCTCGAAGACGGGGTATTGATGGGAGGCGGGGTCGGCACGGCGGGGCACCTGACCATCGGGCAAGGCTCGGTAGTGCACGGCCGCGCAGCGGTGACCAAGAGCTGGCCGGCCAACTCGAAGCTGATCGGCGCGCCGGCTCAGGACATCAGGGATTTCTGGCGCGAGGCAGCGATGCTGCGGCGCATGAGTAAAGGGGACAAGGGTTGATGGACAAGGTTGCGCAACAGGCGGACGGGCGGCAGCTCACGACGCTCGAGATCGGCCAGATCCTCGAGTGCCTGCCCCATCGCTACCCCTTCCTGATGATCGACCGTATCGTGAAGATCGACCGCGACGAGTCGGCGGTGGGCATCAAGAACGTCACCTACAACGAGCCCATCTTCCAGGGGCATTTCCCGGGCAAGCCGGTGTTTCCCGGCGTGCTCATCATCGAGGCGATGGCGCAGACGGCCGGGGCGATCGTCATTGCCCATGATTCCGCCAATGGCGGCAGCAAGAGCATCGTGCTGATGCTGACCATCGACAAGGCCAAGTTCCGCAAGCCGGCCGGGCCGGGGGACACCATCGAGTTCCATATCCGCAAGATCCACCGCCGCCGCACCGTCGGGCGCTACGAGGCGCGTGCCATGGTGGACGGCCAGCTCATCGCGGAGGCCGAGGTCGGCGCCATGATCGTCCCCGGGGAATGACCGTGGGCCACGTCGAGGTACATCCGACTGCCGTCGTCAGTCCGAAGGCGCGCATCGGCGCCGGCGTGAGCATCGGCCCCTATTCGGTGGTCGGCGATGATGTCGTCCTCGGCGACGGCGTCGAGTTGTTGTCGCATGTCGTGGTGGCCGGCCGCACGCAGATCGGGCAGGGCACCCGCATTTTCCCGTTCGCGTCCATCGGCCACCAGCCGCAGGACCTCAAATACGAAGGCGAGCCGAGCCGGCTGGTCATCGGCGAGCGTTGCGTGATCCGCGAAAACGTCACCATCAACCCGGGCACGCGCGGCGGCGGCATGGAAACCCGCATCGGCGACAACTGCCTGCTCATGGCCAGTTCGCACGTCGCGCACGACTGCAAGGTCGGCAACAACGTGGTGCTCGCCAACTATGTCGGCCTCGCCGGGCACTCCGTCATCGGCGATTTCGTCGCCTTCGGCGGCATGTGCGCCGTGCACCAGTTCGTGCGCATCGGTTCGCACGCCTTCATCGGCGCCCAGAGCATGATCGATGCCGACGTCATTCCCTACGGCATGGCCGTGGGCAACCGCGCCAGGCTCGCCGGGCTCAACCTGGTCGGGCTCAAGCGCCGCAAGTTCGACCGCGACGCGATCCACCGCCTGCGCACCGCTTACCGCATGATCTTTTCCAGCGAGGGCACGCTGCGCGAGCGGGTGGAGGACGCGGCCAACATGTTCCGCAACGAGCCGCTGGTGCAGGACGTGGTGAGCTTCGTTGCCGCCGCCAGCGACAGGCCGCTCTGCCTGCCGCGCAACGGCGCGAGCGAAGAATAGGCATGGGCGAAAGGCTGGCGCTGATCGCCGGATCCGGAGCACTCGTCCCGGAGGTGATTGCCGCCGCCCTCGAACGGGGCCATGTGCTGCGGTTGCTGACCTTGAGCCGGCGCCGCGACCTGCGCCGCTTCGATCCGGTGCCGTTCACCCTCGCCGATCCTGCCGTGGCGGTGGACGCCATCCGCAGCTTCAATGCCACCGCTTTCGTCATGGCCGGTGGCGTCAGCATTTCCGACATCGCGCGTGAGCGCCTGGCGCGCTTCTTCCGCGGCGGGGACCGGGGCGGCGCCGCCTCCGTCGGCGATGCCGGTTTGTCTGGCCTCGCCAGCGATCTTGCCCGCCTCACCGGGGCGCGGCCGATGGGTGTCCACGAAATCGCCCCGGAACTGCTCACTCCGTCAGGCCACCTGGCCGGCCCGGCGCCCAGCCAGGCCCAGGCCGACGCCGCCGCGTACGGGCTGCGGCTGGCGCACAGCGCCGGGGCGCTCGATCTCGGCCAGGCCGTGGTCGTCGCCGGTCGCCGCGCCGTCGCCGCCGAGGACATCGCCGGCACCGACGCGCTGCTCGCGCGAGTCCGCCGCTTTCGCCGGCTGGGCCTCGCCGCCGACGGGCAGTCCCCGCTCGTCCTCGCCAAATGTGCGAAGCCCGGGCAGCCGCGTTATGTCGATCTGCCCGCCATCGGGCCGGTCACCATTGCGGGCGCGCGCCGCGCCGGCATCGGCGTCATCGCGCTCGAGGCCGGCGCCACCATCCTCATCCAGAAATCGACGCTGCTGGCGGCGGCCGATGCCGCGGGCATCACGCTGCTGGGGCTGGCCGTTCCCGATGCCTGATCCGCTGCGGCTGTTCATCCTTGCCGGCGAGCCGTCGGGCGATCGCCTGGCGGCGGATCTCGTCGACCGGCTCTCTCGTCACCGCAGCCTCAGGCTTTCCGGCGTCGGCGGCGAGGCGCTGGCGGCGAGGGGACTGCGCTCCCTGTTCCCCATGCGGGAGCTCTCGGTCATGGGCTGGGCCGACGTCTTGCCGCGCCTGCCGCTGCTGCTCTGGCGTGCGCGACAGGTGGCGCGAGCCATCATCGCCGGCAGGCCGGACATCGCCGTCCTCGTCGATGCGCAGGTGTTCTCGGCGCTGGTCGCGCGCCAGGTACGGGCAGCCGGAGTGCATACGCCGCTGCTGCTCTATGTGGCACCGGCCGTCTGGGCCTGGAAGCCGGAGCGCGCCGCCAGGCTTCGGCCGCTGTTCGACGAAATCCTCACGGTGCTGCCGTTCGAGCCGCAGGTGCTCGCCGAACTCGGCGGCCCGCCGGGCCGCTATGTCGGCCACCCGGCGCTCGCAGCGCTGCCTTTCCGCCCGGAGGTTCCGGCTACTGGCCCGCTGCTGCTGCTGCCGGGGAGCCGCGAGGGTGAGTTGCGCCGCCACTTGCCCATGATGAGGGGCGTCGCCGAACACCTCGGTCGGCATCCGCGCGTCACCGGTTTCGTGCTGCCCACCCCGGGCCACTTGGCGGCGCGCGTGCAGGCCGAGGTCGCCGGCTGGCCGGTGCCGGTGAAGGTGGTCTCTGCCGAAGCGGACAAGCGGGCGGCCATCGCTGCCGCCGTCGCGGCCTGCGCCGTGACCGGCACGGTCACGCTCGAACTGGCGCTCGCCGGGGTGCCGATGGTCACGACTTATGTCGCCGACAAGGGCCAGGCCAGGCGCTGGGTCAAATACAAGGTGCGCTTCGCGTCCCTGCCCAACGCCATCCTCGGACGCGAACTCGTCCCCGAGATGTTGTCTCTTGCTCCCGAGCCGGAGCGCCTGCAGGCCGGGCTGCGGGCGTTGCTCGATGACGCATCGGCCAGCGCCGCGCAGCTCGACGGCTTCCGCGACATCCGGGCGCTGATGGAAAGAGGGGCGCCCGAGGCGCCCCTGTGCGATCCCGCCAAGCGGGTGCTGTCATATGCCGCGCCTGATCAGCGCTCGGCGATGTCGGTATAGTCGCGCGCCGGGGCGCCGTTGTAGAGCTGGCGCGGCCGGCCGATCTTCTTCTGCGGGTCGGCGATCATTTCCTTCCACTGCGCGATCCAGCCGACGGTCCGCGACAGCGCGAAGATCGCCGTGAACATCGAGGTGGGGAAGCCGATCGCGTCGAGGATGATGCCGGAATAGAAGTCGACGTTCGGATACAGCTTGCGCTCGACGAAATAGGGGTCGGAGAGCGCGATCTTTTCCAGTTCCTGGGCCACCTGCAGGGTCGGGTTGTTTTCGACGCCGAGCAGGTCGAGCACCTGCTTGGCGGTTTCCTGCATGACCGTGGCGCGGGGGTCGTAGTTCTTGTAGACGCGGTGGCCGAAGCCCATCAGGCGGAACGGGTCGTTCTTGTCCTTGGCCCGCTCGAGGAACTCGGGAATGCGGTCGACGGTGCCGATCTGGCGCAGCATGTTGAGCGCCGCCTCGTTGGCGCCACCATGCGCGGGGCCCCACAGGCAGGCGACGCCCGCGGCGATACAGGCGAAGGGATTGGCGTCGGACGAGCCGGACAGGCGGACGGTCGAGGTCGAGGCGTTCTGCTCGTGGTCGGCATGCAGGGTGAAGATCAGGTCCATCGCCCGGGCGACGACCGGGTTGACCTTGTAGGGCTCCGCCGGCACCGAGAAGCACATGTGCAGGAAGTTGCTGGCGTAGTCGAGGTCGTTCTGCGGGTACACGAAGGGCTGGCCGATCGAGTACTTGTACGACATTGCCACGATGGTCGGGATCTTGGCGATCATGCGGATCGAGGCGACTTCCCGCTGGTGGGGATCGGCGATGTCGATGGAGTCGTGGTAGAAGGCGGCCATGGCGCCGACGACGCCGCAGACCACGGCCATCGGGTGGGCGTCCCGGCGGAACCCGCGGAAGAAGAAGTGCAGCTGCTCGTGCACCATGGTGTGGCGCGTGACGCGGCTCTCGAAATCGGCGAGCTGCGCCTGGGTGGGCAATTCCCCGTACAGCAGCAGGTAGCAGACTTCGAGGTAGTGGCTCTTCTTGGCAAGCTGGTCGATCGGGTAGCCCCGATACATCAATTCGCCGCGGTCGCCGTCGATATAGGTGATGGAGCTGTCGCAGGCTGCGGTCGAGGTGAACCCCGGATCGTAGGTGAACATGCCGGTCTTGGCGTAGAGCGATCGGATATCGATGACATCGGGCCCGACCGATCCCGAAAGGACCGGGAACTCGTAGGTTTTGTCACCGATGGTCAGGGTTGCGACAGTCTCGGACATTATAGGTCTCCTTGACGGCGGAGTGCCCGACGCAGGTGGCGGGCTGGCCGTGGTGCGGTGGGTCGCGGTGGCACTGCCCTATCCGATTTACCCCTCATCTGCAACACAAGGGTGAGCAGGCTTGACCTATCCAAATGAACTAAATCACGGGCGTTCCGTCTGGTCTCCGAGCCGGGCCAGCGTCTCCTCGCGGCCGATCAGAACCATGACCTCGAAGATGCCGGGCGAGATGGTCCGGCCGGTGAGGGCGGCGCGCAGCGGCTGCGCCACCTTGCCGAGCTTGAGCCCGTGTTGCTCCGCATACAGGCGGGCGGCGGCGTCGATCGCCGGCACCGACCAGTCGGCGAGCCCGCGCAGCACTTCGGCGAAGGCGGCGATGTGGGCGCGGCTGCCTTCATCGAGATGGGCGGCAGCGGCGGCGTCGATGGCCAGCGGCCGCTTGGCGTAGATGAACTGCGCCAGGTCGATCAGTTCGAGCACGGTCTTGGCGCGGGGCTGCAGTTCGGGCAGGGCGGCAAGCACGGTGTCGCGATTGGCCACGAGCCCCGCCGCGTCGGCCTGTCGGTCGGTTTCACGGGCCGTATCCACCATCACCGTGTACAGGCGCTCGGGCCTGGCCTCGCGGATATAGTGGCCGTTGATGCTTTCGAGCTTGGTGAAGTCGAAGCGGGCGGCGCCCTTGTTGAGGTCCTCAAGGTTGAACCACTCGACGAGTTGCTCGACCGAGAAGATCTCGGCGTCGCCATGCGACCAGCCGAGTCGGGCGAGGTAGTTGATCATGGCCTCGGGCAGGTAGCCCATCTGGCGGTAGGCGCCGACGCCCAGGGCTCCGTGGCGCTTGCTGAGCTTGGCACCGTCGGGGCCGTGGATCAGCGGGATGTGCGCCATCTCCGGCACCTCCCAGCCCATGCCGTTGTAGATGACGATCTGCCGCGCCGCGTTGGTCAGGTGGTCGTCGCCGCGGATGATGTGGGTCACCTCCATGTCGTGGTCGTCCACCACGACCGCCAGCATGTAGGTGGGCGTCCCGTCCGAGCGCAGGATGATGAAGTCGTCGAGGTTCTCGGCCTTGAACACCACCTTGCCCTGGACGTGGTCGTTGACGACGATCTCGCCCGTTTTCGGGGTCTTGATGCGGATGACGGGGGTGACGCCGGCGGGCGCCTCCGCCGGGTCGCGATCGCGCCAGCGGCCGTCATAGCGCGGCGGCCGGCCCGCGGTCCGCGCCTCTTCGCGCATCTGCGCCAGCTCTTCGGGCGAGCAGTAGCAGTAGTAGGCCTGGCCCCGGGCCAGCAATTCGCGTGCGATTTCGGCATGCCGCTCGGCCCGCCCGAACTGCATGATCGGCTCGTCGTCCCAGGTGAGCCCCAGCCAGCTCAGGCCGTCGAAGATCGCCTGCACGGCGGCCTCGGTCGAGCGTTCCCGGTCCGTGTCTTCGATCCGCAGCAGCATCTTGCCGCCGTGATGGCGGGCGTAGGCCCAGCAGAACAAGGCGGTGCGGGCGCTGCCGATATGCAGGTAGCCGGTCGGGGAGGGGGCGAAACGGGTAACGACTTGCTTGGCCATGGCGCCCGGCAACCTTCGGAAAGTTTGGTGTTTTGCGGCCCCGTGTGTAAGCATCCAGGCCTGCAAGCGCAAGGGTTGGGGGCTTCCCTTGATGAGCGACGTGGTCCATGCGGCCGGGGTCGATCGCGCCGGCGGCGCGCCGGTACCCGCGCAGCTGCCTCGTCCGGGCAGCGGCCTGCCGTTCCTGCCCGAAAGGTCACGGCACTGGCCGGGCCTGGCGGCGAGCGTCGCCACGGCACTGGAGCAGCGCCGGCTCTTCCAGTTGCTGCCCTTCGCCGTCATCTGCGGGCTCGTCGTCGCCGTGCAGGCGAGCGAGCCGCCCCGGCCCCTGGCGCTCCTTGCGGTGGGGCTGGTCCTCGTCGCAGTGATGGCGGTCACCGTTGCCGCGGGGCGGGGCCATCGTCCCGTGCTTCTCGCCGCCGCCTTCTGGACCGGCTTCTCGCTGCTTAGCGTGCACGGCGCGCTGTTCGGCACCCCGATGCTGGCGCGTCCCGCCTATGGCACGTTTGCCGCGCATGTCGACGCCATCGTGTCCGAGACCCAGAGCGGCAAGCGCGTCGTCGTTTCCGCCATCACGCCGGTCGGCGATACGCGCCCCGTGCCGGTTCGGCGCGCCCGCATCGTCATCGACGGCGGGCCCGATCTCGCCCCCGGCGACACCATCCGGGCGGCCATCCGCTTCTACGAAGTGCCCGGTCCCGTATATCCCGGCGGGCACGATACGCAGTTCCATGCGTATTTCTCCGGCATCGGCGCCTATGGCAATACCACCGGCCCGGTGCAGGTGGTGGAGCAGGGCGGGGCGAGCCCAGCACGCCTCATCGATTGGCTGCGCCAGGGGATCGCCGGCCGTATCGACGCGCACCTCTCCCAGCCGGCGGCGGGCATCGCGCGCGCCGTGATCAACGGTGATCAGAGCGCGGTCGAGGATGCCGCCCGCGATGTGATGGCGACCGCGGGGCTCGCCCACGTGCTGTCGATCTCCGGCCTGCACCTGACCCTCGTCGCCGGCGGCGCCTATTTCGTGCTGCGGCTCCTGCTCGCCGCCTCGCAGGCGCTGTCGCGCCGGGTCTCGGTCAAGTTGCTCGCCGCGCTTGGCGGTATTGCCGCGGCGCTCGCCTATTTCTCCATCTCCGGCGGCAATGTCGCGGCGCTGCGCTCCACCATCATGATCATTCTCGTGTTCGGCGCCATCGTCTTCGGACGCCGGGCGCTGACCATGCGCAACGTCGCCATCGCCGCGCTGATCGTGATCGCGAGCGACCCGGCGAGCGTGTTCCGGCCGAGCTTCCAGCTGTCCTTCGCCGCCGTCGTGGCACTGGTGGGCGGCTACGAGATGATGCGCACCGAGCGGCGCAGGCAGGCGGGGTTCTTCGCCGTGCTCTGGCGCTACCTCGCCGGCATCGTCGTCACCAGCTTCATCGCCGGCGGCGCCACCCTGCTGTTCTCCATCTACCACTTCCAGCAGACATCGCCGCTCGGCATCGTCGGCAACCTGGCCGTGCTGCCGCTGGTCAGCTTCGTGATGATGCCGGCGGCCGCCACCGCCGTGCTGCTGATGCCGTTCGGCCTGCATGAGATGCCACTCTGGGCCATGGGCTGGTCCATCGACCGCATGCTCGATCTCGCGGCCTCCATCACGCAATGGAGCGCGGGCATCGACACTAGCCCGCTTCTCACGCCGACGGCGCTGCTGCTCGGGCTCGCCGCCCTCGCGTGGTTCGCCTTCCTCACCGATTGGTACCGCTTGCTCGGCCCGGTGCTGCTGCTGCCGGCGGTGCTGGCCTTCGCCCTCGACACCCCGCCCGACATGCTGGTGGCGGACACGACGCAGGCCGTCGCCTACCGCGCCGCCGACGGCCTGCGGCTGGCCACGGGCAAGCCCGGCAGTTTTGCCGTCGACGTCTGGCAGGAGACCTATGGCGAGCCCATCGCCGCGGGTGCCGCGCGCTGCGACAGCATCGGCTGCCTGGTGGAAAGCCCGCGCGGCTTCCGCGCCGCCATTGTCCGGGATCCGGCGGGCTTCTACGAGGACTGCGCGGCCGTGGACCTGGTGGTCACGCGGCGGCGGGCGCCGGTCGGCTGCGCGGCCCCTGCGATCGTGGACGCCGACGACCTGGCGCGCGGCGGCGTCCATGCCTTGCGCTGGGACCCCGGCCGCCGCACCTTCGAAATCCGCG
>NZ_DASWVV010000202.1:0-100780 GCF_036406155.1 Devosia sp.
CGACGCCGTCAAGTCGGCCAGCCAGGCGCACCACTTCCTCGCCGTCACCAAAAGCGGCAAGTCTGCCATCGCCTCGACCACCGGCAACGACGATTGCCACATCATCCTGCGCGGCGGAAAGTCGACCAACTATGACGCGTCGAGCATCGAGGCCGCCTGCGCCGAAGCGACGAAATCGGGATCACGGCCGGTCGTGATGGTCGATGCCAGCCACGCCAACTCGTCGAAGCAGCCGGAGAATCAGCCGCTCGTGGCCGAGGCGATCGCCGCGCAAATGGAGGCCGGCGACCGGCGCATCATCGGCGTCATGATCGAGAGCAACCTGGTGGCCGGCCGGCAGGACTTGGTCCCCGGCCGCCCCCTGACCTATGGCCAGTCGATCACCGACGGCTGCATCGACTGGGAAACATCCGTCGCCGTCCTCGACCGGCTGGCGGCCGCGGTCGCCGGCCGCCGTCGCGCGACCGGCCAACTCGTCGCCTGAGAGGTCAGTCGAAGCGGTTGGCGGCCGGGGGATCGCTGGCCGGGAACGACTCGTCCGCGGCCTCGTCGACCTTGTCCCAGTGGCGCGGCTTCTTGCGCTGCGCACTGGGCCCCGCCGGCCGGACCTGCACATCGGCCTCGGGCGGACCGGCCGGCTCGCCGTTCTTGAAGGCGGCCGCCCCTGCCCGCCGCGGCGGCTGTTTCGGATTTGCCTGATGCTGGGCATTACGGATCATGGGAATCCTCCTGTCGAAGCGGAGAAACCCCCGCGCCCCCCGAGTGGTTCCGCTTGACCTGTCGGTGCGGTTCCTGTTCCCTCGCTGCATGCCCGCCTCCACCGTCACATCGCTGCCCAATCTCATCACGATCGGCCGCATCCTGCTGATTCCGGTGATCTGCTGGCTGCTCGCCGGCGACGACCCATCGCTGCGCGCCACAGCCCTCGGGCTCTACGCCCTCGCTGCAGTCAGCGACTGGCTGGATGGCTACCTCGCCCGCCGGCTCAAGCTGGGTTCGCCGCTCGGCCGCATGCTCGATCCTATCGCCGACAAGCTCCTGGTCGGCGCCCTCCTCATCATGCTGGCGTGGAATGGCAGCTTCTCCGGGCTCGACCTCATCCCGGCGGTGGCCATCCTGCTGCGCGAGGTCTTCGTTTCCGGCCTGCGCGAGTTCCTCGGGCCGCGCAATGTGATCGTGCACGTCACCAGGCTGGCGAAATGGAAGACCACGGTGCAACTCGTGGCTCTCGCCATCGTGATGCTCGAAACCCTGGCTCCGGGCTGGCAACTGGTGAGCGATGCCGTGCTGTGGCTGGCCGGCCTGCTGACGGTGTGGACCGGCATCCAGTATTTCCGGGGCGCATGGCCCCACCTCAAGGGTGACGCGACGTGAAGATCCTGTATTTCGCCTGGCTGCGGGAACGCCTCAACCTCAGCGAGGAGGAGGTGGCGCCGCCCCCCGAAATCGTGACGGTGGGCGACCTGATTCAGTGGCTGAGGAGCCGCAACGAAGCGGCTGAACTGGCAATGGAAAAGCCGGAACTCGTGCGCGCCGCCGTCGACGCGCGGATCGTCGATCATGACGCGGCCCTGGCAGGCGCTGCGGTCGTCGCGCTCTTCCCGCCGATGACCGGCGGCTGACATGTCGATCCGGCTGCAGCAGGCCCCCTTCGATCCGGGCGGCGAGACCAACGCCTTCCTCGCCGGCTCCGATGGCGCCGGTGCGGCGGTGACCTTCACCGGCCTCGTCCGCTCCGCGCCGGATGATCCGATAGAGACGCTGACGCTCGAGTGCTACGAGGACCTGGCACAGGCCCAGATTTCACGGATGGTGGCGGAGGCGACCGCGCGCTTCGGGCTGATCAAGGTGACCGTGATCCACCGTTTCGGCACTTTGCGGCGGGGCGAGCCGATCGTCCAGGTGATGACCCTCGCACCGCACCGCGAGGCCGCCTTCGCGGGCGCCGAATACCTCATGGACTACCTGAAGACGGACGCCCCCTTCTGGAAGCGCGAGACGACGCCCGCGGGCGCGCGCTGGGTCGCCGCCAAGCCGGAGGACGACCGCGCGCGAGACCGCTGGACGAGGCAAGGCTGACGCTGGCCGCTCCCGCCCTCACGGAGGGCGGGCCGCCAGCGTTGCCGCCGCTACTCCGCCGCCACCTGCTGGGGCGTCACCGCCGCGCTGTAGGCCTCGATCAGGGTCTGGCAGGCCTTGCCCGGGGTGAAACGGAAATCGCCGACCTGGGAGACCGGGGTCACTTCCGCGGCGGTGCCGGTGAGGAAGCACTCCTCGAAGTCCGCCAGTTCCTCCGGCCGGATGTGGCGCTCGACCACGCGATAGCCGTTCTCCTTGGCCAGCCCGACGAGGGTCTGGCGGGTGATGCCGTTGAGGAAGCAGTCGGGCGTCGGGGTGTGGACCTCGTCGCCCTTGACGAAGAAGACGTTCGCCCCGGTCGCCTCGGCCACGTAGCCGCGGTAGTCGAGCATCAGGGCGTCGGCATAACCCTCAGCCATGGCTGCATCTTTCGAGAGAGTGCAGATCATGTAGAGGCCGGCGGCCTTGGCCTTGCAGGGGATGGTTTCGGGGCTCGGGCGCTTCCACTTGCTCCACTGCAGCCGGATGCCCTTGAGCTTCTCCTCGACCGAGAAGTAGCTGGGCCAGACCCAGGCGGCGATCGCCAGGTGCACCGTGTTGTTGCGTGCCGGCACGCTCAGTTCCTCCGAACCGCGCCAGGCGATGGGCCGCATATAGGCATCGACCAAGTTGTTGCTGGCCAGCACCTGCCGGCAGGCCGCGTCGATCTCGTCGGCGGAATACGGAATGGTGAAGTCGAGGGTCTTGCCGCTCTCGATCAGCCGGTTGGTGTGCTCGCGCAGCTTGAACACCTCGCCGCCATAGGCCCGCTGCCCCTCGAACACGGCGCTCGCATAGTGCAGCCCGTGCGTCAGCACGTGGATCTTGGCTTCACGCCAGGGTTTGAGTTCACCGTCGAACCAGATCCAGCCATCACGCTGGTCCATCGGCACTGCCATTTCGTTCTCCCATTCTCTTCGCGACGGTCCGCCCGGGCCGCTGTCCTTAGGGCGATCTTGCCTCACCCGCATGCGCGTGGCAAACCGGAACGGCGCTGCGGCGAGACGTTCGTGATCAACGGTAGGACAATGGCACCGAGCAAAATAAATGTCAACAAGACTGACATAAATACGCCTCCGGAAAACCCTTCGGCCATGCCCCTCGACGTCATGGGGTTGTTCTTCTTCGCCTATCGCGACTTCGTCGGCGACGCCGACGCCCTGCTCGAGCGCCAGGGTTTCGGCAGGGCGCACCACCGCGTGCTGTACTTCGTCAACCTCAAGCCGGGAATGCCGGTGGCCGACATCCTCGACATCCTCAAGATCACCAAGCAGAGCCTGGCCCGCGTGCTGCGCCAACTGATCGACAACGGCTATATCGAGCAGAAGACCGGGCGGGCCGACCGCCGCCAACGCCTGCTCTACGCCACGGCCAAGGGCCGGGAGCTCTTCGAAACGCTCTCGGCGACACAGACGAGTCGCATCGACGCCGCCATCGCCGCCCTGCCGCCGGCCGGGCGCAGAACCGTGCTCAAATTCTTCGTCGGCATGGTCGAGCCGGCGGACCGGCCGCTCCTCGACCGCCTCAAGCTCACCGAGAATCTCTAGCCTAGATCAGCCGCTTGCCGTTCGGCACCGGGACGTCGACGCCGGCAAGGACGATGGCCCCCGCGGCATCCTCGAATCCCAGCGTCAGCACCTCGGACCGCATCGGCCCGATCTGGCGCGGCGGGAAGTTGACCACCGCCATCACCTGCCTGCCGACCAGCGCGTCCGGCTGATAGTGCGTCGTGATCTGGGCCGACGATTTCCGGACGCCGAGCTCCGGCCCGAAATCGACCACGAGGATGATCGCCGGCTTGCGCGCCTCGGGAAACGGCCGGGCCTCGATGACGGTCCCTACCCTGATGTCGACCTTGAGGAAGTCGTCGTAGCTGATCGTTTCAGTCACGCCCCAGTTCCTCGCTGCGCAGGCGCGCCGCCATGACGGCGCGATCCAGCAGCCGTTCGAGGCCGTCCGGGGCCATCAGCACCTGCAGCGCCGCCGCCGTCGTGCCCTTGGGCGAGGTGACGTTCTCACGCAGGACCGAGGCGGGCTGCGGATCGGCCTCCAGCAGCGCCGCGGCGCCGATCACCGTCTGGCGGGCGAGTTGCATCGCCTGCCCGGCCTCGAGCCCCTGGCGCACGCCCGCGAGGGCGAGCGCCTCGACGAGATAGAAGACGTAGGCGGGGCCCGATCCCGACACTGCGGTGACGGCGTCCAGCTGGGTCTCCGCGTCGAACCACAGCACCTCGCCCGCCGCACCCAGCAGCGTGTTGGCCACCTCCCGGTCGGCATCGGAGATCTGCAGGCCGACGGCCCCGGAGATGCCCTTGCCGATCTGGGCAGGCGTGTTGGGCATGGCGCGCACGATCCGCCGGGTCTGCAGCCCGGCAGCGAGTGTGGCGAGAGAGACGCCCGCGGCGATCGACACGACCAGGGTATGGGCCCCGACCGCGGGCTGGATCTCGGCCATGACCGGCTTCATCACCTGGGGCTTGACGGCCAGCACCATGACATGCGTCAGCACGCCCAGTGGCGACTGCAACATCCGGATGCCATGTTCCTGCGCGAATGCGCGCGCCGCTGCGCCGGGCTCCGGATCGACAAGCACCAGGTCGCTGCCCGCAAGCCCGCCTGCCACCCAGCCGCGGGCCAGGGCCAACCCCATCTTGCCGGCGCCGACAACGACGACCGGCCCGATACCCGCGAACGTCACGCTTCCCCCACCGTCTCGAACATCACCTGGCTCAGCGCCTCGCCCGCATTCTTGCCGGCCCACACCACGAACTGGAAGGCCTGGTAGTAGAGATCGCAGCTGTCCGTCGCCGAGCGCAGCAGCGCTTCGCATTGCTGCGGGGAGACTTCCGCCCCGCCCGAGAGCAGATGCGAGTTGCGGAACAGCACGACGCCCTCGTGGTTCCACATGTCGAAATGGCCAATCCACAGCTGCTCGTTGATGAGCGCCACAAGTTGCCTCACTTCGCTGCGCCGGGCCTCCGGCACCCTCAGGTCGAACGCACAGGCGATGTGCAGGGACTCGAGGTCCGACATCCAGTTGAACGAGACATGGTAGTCGCTCCAGGACCCACGCACCGAGATGGAAATCTCATCATCGTCCTGGCGTTCGAAACTCCAGTCGTTGATGGAAGCGATGTGCTCGATGATATCGACCGGATGAACCGTACGGTCCGCTTCGATCTGCAGAAGTGCCATGGAATCGGAATCCTGCTTTGGCAACATGTGGGAGTCCGGGCGACAGTGAGGCTGTGCCGCGAACGCTATACTCTTGAGAACTTGCCGCACGCAGAAAAGCCTACGAATCGTCCCGTGGCGGCGACCCTACACCGGGTCTTCGATTCCGGGGACCGCGCCGCCGCCGCATCCAAGGCTTTCTTCTGTGGATGATCGGTCTTGTAGAGTTAACAAGTCCTTAACCTGCCGAGTCTGTCCACCGCCACATTGGCCGATTGTGGCACAACTCGGCGCGTGCTCAGGACGCCGGCTTCTTCTTGTCCTGCGCCGCCGCGAGCTCGCGGCGCAACTGGGCGATTTCCTCGCCCTGCGCCTGCACCAGTTCGCGCAGGGCATCGAAATCCTCGCGCTTCACCAGGTCCATGTCGGCGACAAGCCGCTCGGCCTGGGACTTTACCGCGGTTTCGACCTCGCGCCGCACACCGTCGGCCACGCCGGCCGCGTCGTTCATCAGGCGGCCGATATCGTCGAAAATCCTGCTGGTGGTGCTCATCGCGCGGTCCTCGCAATCTCCTGGCCGGTTGCCGGCACTGCTGCGACTATGTAGGAGCTTGCGACTGGCTTGACCAGAGCCGGACCGTGCCTACATGGTCGCGGAACTTCCCGCCGGAGCGTCACCGCGTGCCTTTCCCCGACATCGATCCCGTCGCCTTCGCCATCGGCCCCTTCGTCGTGCGCTGGTACGCGCTGGCCTATCTGGGCGGGGTCGTGCTCGGCGCCGCCTACGGCAGGACGCTGCTCGCCCAGAACGCCCTGTGGAAGGACGGCAAGCCGCCGTTCGAGGCCGCCGCGATCTGGGATTTCGCCTTCTGGGCGGTCATCGGCATCGTCCTGGGGGGACGCCTCGGCTACGTGCTGTTCTACAACCTGCCCCATTACGCCGCGAACCCCGGCGAGATCCTTGCCCTGTGGGACGGCGGCATGGCCTATCACGGCGGCATGGTCGGCCTCATGACGGCGATGGCGCTGTTCACGCGCTCCAAGGGCGGCAACATCCTGTCCGCGCTGGACCTGCTGGGCGCCATCGCCACGATCGGCCTGTTCCTCGGGCGGCTGGCCAACTTCGTCAACGCCGAACTGTACGGCGCTCCGACCAGCCTGCCATGGGGTGTCGTGTTCCCCACCGACCCCGAACAATTGCCGCGCCACCCGAGCCAGCTCTACGAGGCGGCGCTCGAGGGGTTGCTGCTGTTCATCATCATTCGCTACGTGACCCACGTCGCCCATGGCCTGCGGCGGCCGGGACTGACCGCCGGCATTTTCGGCATCGGCTATGCCGTGAGCCGGATCGCCGTCGAGTTCGTGCGCCTGCCCGATCCACAACTGGGCTATCTGTGGGGCGGCTGGCTGACCATGGGCATGGTGCTCAGCCTGCCGATCCTGGTCGCCGGCATCGCCCTCGTCTTCTATGCCGGCAGGCGTGCACCGTGACCGGGGACCCGGGCCTGCCTGAGTTGATCGACGCTCAGATCCGCGCCAACGGCCCCATGTCCATCGCCAGCTACATGGCGCTCTGCCTCACCCATCCGCGCCGCGGCTACTACAAGCAGGACGACCCGCTCGGCGCCGGGGGCGACTTCATCACCGCCCCCGAGATCAGCCAGATGTTCGGCGAACTCATCGGTTTCTTCTTCGTCAACCTCTGGCAGCAGAAGGGCGAGCCGCGCTCCTTCACCCTGCTCGAACTGGGCCCGGGCCGCGGCACGCTCATGCAGGACGCGCTGCGCGTCGCGACGCGCGCCCCCGGCTTCGGCGACGCGCTGCACCTGCAACTCTACGAGACCAACGAGGACCTGAAACGGCAGCAGGCGGCCCGCCTCCGCCAGTACCACCCCTACTGGGCCGAGGAGATCGACGCCGTCGGCGACGGCCCGCTGCTCGTCGTCGCCAACGAGTTCTTCGATGCCATGCCCATCCGGCAGTTCGTCAGGGGTACAGCGGGCTGGCACGAGCGGCTGGTCGGCCTGCGCGACGGCAAACGCATTTTCGGACTGTCGCCCACGCCGATCCCCGACGGCGCCGTGCCCGAAACGCTGCGCGGGGCCGGGCCGGGCGCGGTCTACGAAATGTCCCTCGCGGCGCGCGACGTCATGCAACGCCTCGGCCAGGCCGTCGCGCGGCTGGGCGGCGCCATCCTCGCCATCGACTACGGCCACGGCGAGACGCAGGCCGGCGAGACGCTGCAGGCCGTGCGCCGGCACGCCTACGCCGACCCGCTGGATGCGCCCGGGCAGGCCGATCTCTCCGCCCATGTCGATTTCGGCGCCTTGGCCACTGCCGCCACGGATGCCGGGCTGATCGCGCAGCCCCTCGCAACGCAGGGCGACTTCCTGCGCCGGCTGGGTATCGGCGAGCGCGCGCGGATGCTGGCCGATGCCAATCCCGGCGAAGCGGCGACGATCGCGGCCGCGCTCGAGCGCCTGACGGGGGCGGAGCAGATGGGCAGGCTGTTCAAGGTCTTCTGCGCGACCAGCCCTGGCCTCGTCCCCGCGGGGTTCTCGTGATGCCCGTCCCTTTCGAGCAGAGCGACGCGCTCGCCGGCCTGGCCGGCCTGCGGCACGGATTCTTCGGCCGGCAGGGGGGAAGCTCTGCGGGGGTCTTTGCCACCCTCAACATGTCGGAAAGCACCGGGGACAGCCGGGAAGCCGTCGCCGGGAACCGGGCCCGTGCCATGGCGACACTGGGCTTCGCCTCCCCCGCGCTGGCGCTTGCGAGGCAGGTGCATTCCGCCACGGTCGTCACCCTGGCCGGGCCGCCCGACTGGCGGACGCCGCCGGAAGCGGACGCGCTCGTCACCAGCGTGCCCGGCGTCGTGCTCGGCGTCCTCACCGCCGACTGCGCCCCGATCCTGCTGGCCGATCCCGCGGCCGGCGTCGTCGGCGCCGCCCATGCGGGCTGGAAAGGCGCCGTGGGTGGCATTGTCGGCGCAACCGTCGACGCCATGGTGGCGCTCGGTGCCAAGCCGCCGAGGATCGTCGCCGCCGTCGGGCCGACCATATCGTCCGCCAACTACGAGGTCGGCCCCGAGTTTGCCGCCGACCTCATTGCCAGGCACGGCGACGCGGCGCGGCACGTGGTCCGCCCGCCAGGCGGGCGCGAGCACTTCGACCTGCCCGGCTTCGTGGTCGGGCAATTGCGGCGAGCCGGGGTGGGCTCGGTGTTTGATCTCGGCCTTTGCACCTATGCCGATCCCGCACGCTATTTCTCGCATCGCCGCGCCACCCACGAGGGCACGACGACCGGGCGGCAGATCGCGCTGATCGGGCGCACCTGAGGCCGGTCGATTCTTTGCACCCTTTGGCGGATTGCGCCGCAGGGGCGCGCGCTATAAACGTGCGCGCCAACGGGCCACCGGCGCGCACGCGGCACACTATCGGGATAGCGAAATGAAACTGGTCACTGGCAATTCCAACGTCGCCTTGGCCGAAGCCGTGTCCAGCTATCTCGAGATCCCGCTCACCGACTGTACGGTGAAACGCTTCGCCGACCACGAGGTCTATGTCGAGGTCCACGAGAACGTGCGCGGCGAGGATGTGTTCATCCTGCAGTCGACCTCGTTCCCGGCCAACGACCATCTGATGGAACTGCTCATCCTGACCGATGCCTTGCGCCGTTCCTCCGCGCGCCGCATCACCGCGGTGGTTCCGTATTTCGGCTACGCCCGCCAGGACCGGCGCTCGGCCGGCCGCACGCCGATCTCCGCCAAGCTGGTGTCCAACCTCATCACCGAAGCCGGCGTCAACCGGGTCATCACCCTCGACCTGCACGCGGCCCAGATCCAGGGCTTCTTCGACATCCCCACGGACAACCTCTACTCCGCCCCGGTCATGACCCGGGACATCAGTGAACACTACGACACCTCAGAACTGATGATCGTCTCGCCCGACGTCGGCGGCGTCGCCCGCGCCCGCGCCATTGCGCAGCGGATCGGCGCCGACCTCGCCATCGTCGACAAGCGTCGCCCCCGTGCCGGCGTGTCCGAGGTGATGAACATCATCGGCGACGTCGCGGGCCACGCCTGCGTCATGATCGACGACATCGTCGATTCCGGCGGCACCCTCGTCAACGCCGCCGAGGCGCTGCTGAAATCCGGCGCGCGGGAAGTGTCGGCCTATATCACCCATGGCGTGCTCTCGGCCGGGGCGGCGGAGCGCATCGCCGCCTCCAAGCTCAAGGAACTGGTGATCACCGATTCCATCGCCGAGACCGACGGCGTCCGCTCCGCCCCGAACATCCGCCGTATCTCCATCGCTCCGCTGATCGGCGAGGCCATCGCCCGCACGGCCAGCGAACAGAGCGTCTCGAGCCTGTTCGACTGACGCTTCGGCTGTCGCCATCCAGGCCGGGAAGCGCACTTGCCCGGCACCGGCCTTTCCTCTATATCCCGGCGCCATGAAGCGCCTGTCACCCCTGGAGGACGGGCGCGCGAGCTATGATGAACATGGTTCGCACCAACCCATGAATGGAACATTGCATGGCTGCTACCGAGCTCAAGGCTCAGGCGCGGACCGGAGTGGGCAAGGGGGCCGCTCGGGCACTGCGTCGCGAAGGTCTCATCCCCGCCGTCATCTACGGTGACAAGAAGCCCCCGCTTCCCGTCTCCATTTCCTATAACGAAGCGCTGAAGCGCATCTATGCCGGCGGCTTCCTGTCGCACGTCATCACGCTCGACGTCGACGGCGAGAAGCACAAGGTCATCCCGCGCGACTACCAGCTCGATCCGGTCAAGGACAAGCCGCTGCACGTCGACTTCCTGCGCGTCGGCGCAGGGGCACGCATCAATGTGCAGGTCGCTGTCCACTTCGTCGGCGAGGACAAGAGCCCCGGCATCAAGCGCGGCGGCGTGCTCAACATCGTGCACCACACGCTGGAACTCAGCTGCCCTGCCGACGCCATCCCCGAGCAAGTGACGGTCGATCTCGCCGGCCTCGATATCGGCGATCCCATCCACCTCGATGCGGTGCAGCTGCCGACGGGCGTGCAGTTGCATGGCCATGAGATCGATCCCACCGTGGCCACCATCGTCGCTCCCTCCGGCATGCGCGCCGAAGAGGCCGAGGCCGGCGCCGCCGAGAGCGCGGCTCCCGCGGGCGAGACCAAGGAGTAACCTTTGGTCGGGGCGGCCAACAGGTCGCCCCCGCCATCGGAGTCATCGCCATGCAGCTGCTGGTCGGCCTCGGCAATCCCGGGGACAAATATCGCAACAACCGGCACAATATCGGCTTCATGGCGATCGACGCGATCGCCCGCCGGCATGGATTCGCCCCGTTCCGCAACAAGTTCGCCGGACTCCTCTCCGAGGGGACCATCGCCGGCGAGAAGCTGCTGCTGCTCAAGCCGCAGACCTTCATGAACAACTCCGGCGAAAGCGTGCTGGCGGCGATGAGCTTTTACAAGCTCGCGCCGGAGGCGATCACCGTCATCTATGACGAGATCGACCTGGCGGCGGGCAAGGTCAGGATCAAGCGCGGCGGCGGCAATGGCGGTCACAACGGACTGCGCTCGATCGACCCCAGGATCGGCACCGCCTACCGCCGGGTGCGGCTCGGCATCGGCCATCCAGGCAACAAGGATCTGGTGATGCCGCACGTCCTCGGCGATTTCTCCAAGGCCGAGATGGGCTGGCTCACCCCGTTGCTCGAGGCCCTCGCCGAGAATGCCGGCCTGCTGGTCGGCGGCGACGACAACACGTTGATGAACCGTCTCGCCATTGCCGTCGGCGGCGATGGCGCCGAGCGGCCGCAGCGCCCGGAATCGGCGGACCCGGCGCGGCCCAAGGCGCAAAGCCACGTCCGCGCTGCCCGGCGCCCGCCCGCGCCGGCCGAGGTCCCGGAGACGGGCCCGATGGCGGCGATGCTCAGGAAGCTCCTCGGCGGCAAGGACGGCTGAGACGGCAGCAACGCGATTGACATCGTCCCCCTTCCGCACGATGTGGGGACCAGCATTCTTCCGGAGACGGTCATGAGTTTGAAGATGGGCATCGTCGGCCTGCCCAACGTGGGCAAATCGACGCTTTTCAATGCCCTCACCCGCACCGCCGCCGCGCAGGCCGCGAACTTCCCGTTCTGCACCATCGAGCCGAATGTGGGCGAGGTCGCCGTGCCCGACGAGCGCCTCGAGGCCATCGCCAGGATCGGCAAGTCCGCAACCACCATTCCGGCACGCATGAGCTTCGTCGACATTGCCGGGCTGGTGAAGGGTGCCAGCAAGGGCGAGGGATTGGGCAACCAGTTCCTAGCCAATATCCGCGAATGCGACGCCGTGGTCTACGTGCTGCGCTGCTTCGAGGACGACAACATCGTGCACGTCGCCGGTCGCGTCGACCCCATCGCCGATGCCGAGGTGGTCGAGACCGAACTCATGCTGGCCGACCTCGAGAGCCTCGAAAAGCGCGCGCCCAACCTCGAAAAGCGTGCCAAGCAGGGCGACAAGGACGCCAAACTGGCCTTCGACCTGGTCGAGCGGGCCCGCCGTCTGCTTTACGAGGGCAAGCCGGCACGCCACCTCGCACTTGGCTCGCCCGATGAGGAGAAGGCCTTCCAGCAGCTGCAACTGCTGACCGCCAAGCCGGTGCTGTATGTGTGCAACGTCGACGAGGCGCACGCCGCGACCGGCAATGCCTGGACGGAAAAGGTGGCCGAGTACGCCAAGGGCCACAATGCCGGGACGGTGGTCATCTCGGCGGAGATCGAGAGCCAGCTGGCACAACTGCCCAACGCGGAGCAGCGCGAGTTCCTCGCCGCCCTCGGGCTCGAAGAAGCCGGGCTCAACCGGCTGATCCGGGAAGGCTACCAGCTGCTCGGCCTGCAGACCTATTTCACCGTCGGGCCGAAGGAGGCGCGCGCCTGGACCATCCACAAGGGCGACAAGGCTCCCCAGGCTGCCGGCGTCATCCATTCGGACTTCGAGCGCGGCTTCATCCGGGCCCAGACCATCGCCTATGACGACTTCGTCGCCCTGGGCGGCGAAGTGGCTGCCCGCGAAGCGGGCAAGGCGCGCGACGAAGGCAAGGACTACGTCGTCAAGGACGGCGACATCATGCTGTTCAAGTTCAATACCTAGCTCATGCCCAACAATCCCGTCACCGCCGATCGCCGCCATTTTGAAGACCTCGCCGTCGGGGAGGTCATCGCGCTCGGCCGCATCACGGTGACGAAAGAGATGATCTTCACCTTCGCCCGCGAATTCGATCCGTTTCCCTTCCATCTCGACGAAAGAGCCGCCAAGGCGTCGCTCCTGGGCGGTCTCGCCGCCAGCGGCTGGCAAACGGCCGGGCTGAGCCTGAGGATGCTGGCCGACGCCTTCCTCACCACCATCGCCTCCATGGGGGGCCTCGGCTTTTCCGACCTCAAGTGGAAGCGGCCGGTCATGGTTGGCGACAGCATCGGCGGCACCGTCACCATCTCCGCCCTGAGGCGTTCCCGCGGCCATCCCGAGCGCGGCATCGTGACCCTCGACTTCGACATCCGCAATCAGCGCGCCGAGCCGGTGATGTCGATGCGGCTGGCCAACCTCATCGAGTTGCGCGACCCCACCCTGCCCATCACCGAGGCCGCCGAATGACGCGCTGGTTCGAGGACATCGTGGTGGGCGACAGCTTTCCCCTCGGCAGCCACACCTTTTCGGCCGAGGAGATCATCCGCTTCGGCCAGCTCTACGACCCGCAATACTTCCACACCGATCCCGAGGCCGCCCGGCACAGCCATTTCGGCGGGCTGATCGCCTCGGGCTGGCACACGGTCAGCGTCGGCCAGCGCAAGATGGTGGACGCGCTCTTCGCCGAGGAGGAGCAGTTGCGCCGCGACGGCCGCAAGCCTGGCGTCTCCGGCCCCTCCCCCGGGGTCAACCGCATGGATTTCAAGGCGCCGGTGCGCCCCGGCGACACCGTTGCCTACACCCTTACGGTCACCGGCAAGCGCCCGTCCAGGTCCTTCCCCGGCTGGGGCCTGCTGTTCAACACGCTCGAGGCGGTGAACCAGGACGGGGCGCTGGTCTATCATGCCGAGCTGGTCGGCTTTTCCAAGCTGCGCGACTATCGCATGCCGTTGCGGCAGAGGACGCTTCTGGCGTTGACCCGACTCCCCGTATTGGGGAGATTGCTGCTGTCTTCGCGCTGACCAGACACGGGACGTTCCGCCGATGCGCTCGCTTCCAATTGCCGCCCTGCTGCTGCTTGCCGCCACCGGCGGCGGCCTTGCCCAGGTCAGCCCGGCCGAGGGCAACTGGGCCTGCATCGCCAATATCGACGGCGCCAGGGCCGGCATGCTGACCATCTTTTCGGGGAGCTACGGCTACGCCTCGGCAACGTTCGGCTCGACCGCCTCCGGCACGGGCAACGTCCAGCTGGCGACCGACGGCGCCACCTTCCTCGACGGCAATCTGCTGACCAATGCCGGCATCACCGTGGCGCTGCTCAGCTTCGACGACCAGGGGCGCGACGTGCTCACGCTCCACACGCCCGAAAAGCCGGTCCTCACCTGCCGGCCGCGCTGACCGCGCCGCCGCGCGCCGGGCTGGAGCGCCGGTGCGGGCAGTCGGGCCTCAATGCCCTTCGAAATCGATGAGCTTGAACACCTCGACGCCGGCGTGGCGCAGTTTTTCCGCGCCGCCCAGATCGAACAGGTCGATGACGACGCCGGCGTGCTCGACCTCCGCGCCCGTGCGGCGCAGCAGGCTGACGGCGGCCAACGCGGTGCCGCCGGTGGCGATTAGATCGTCGATCAGCAGCACCTTGTCGCCCGGCCCCAGCACGTCGGCGTGGATTTCGATAGTGTCGGCCCCGTATTCGAGGGCGTAGTTCTGCCCGATGGTCTCGCCCGGCAGCTTGCCGCTCTTGCGGATCGGCACGAACCCCACGCCCATGGCGATGGCGACGCCCGCTCCGAAGATGAAACCGCGGGCCTCGATGCCGGCGACATGGGTGATGCCGAGCCCGCCATGCGCCTTGGCGAGGCGTTCCACGCTCTCGCGGAAACCGGCCGGATCCTCGATCAGCGTGGTGATGTCCCGGAACAGGATGCCCTTGCGGGGATAGTCGGGGATCGAGCGGACAAGGGCTTTGAGATCGAGCGGCATGAGTGATGCCCGGCTGTTGCTGGGGGAGAAAGGCGGGGGGACGGAAATGGCGTCAGGCGCTGCCGTCGCTCTCCTCGTCGTGCCTGCGGGGCACGAGGCGCCGCGCCGCCACGCCGGCCTTGTAGGCCGTCGACAGCACCGCCTCGGTCGCCGTTTCCCGCATCCTGGGCGTGATCAGCAGTGGCGCCGCCCGGATGCCGGCGCGCACGGCGGGGTGGCGGGCGATCGTCGCGGCAACGCCGACGGCGGTGACGGCGATACGAAGCACTGACATCCCTGCCCTCCATTCTCTTGCCGATATTGGCGGCTTTGCCGCCAAAGGCAAGCGCCGCGCCGCCGCCCGGAAACGGAAAGTGATGGGCAGCGATGGCGAGAAGACCCTATGGTCCCCCGACGCGCCTCAGGTGTCCGCCGGGACGGCACAGGCGCCGTCCCGGGAAGGGTCCTAGTGCTCGACCTTGCTCCACAGGCGCCGCTTCACCGCCCACATCAGTCCCGCGAACAGGAACAGGAAGACGATGACCTTGAAGCCGGTCTCCTTGCGGTCGACCAGGTGCGGCTCGGCGACCCACATCAGGAAGGCGGAGACGTCACGGGCATACTGCTCGACGGTCATCGGCGGCGTCACCCCGTTGGCGTCGGCCTCGTAGGTGATCGACTCGTCCGCCAGCGGCGGCGCCATGCCGATGGCGTTACCCGGGAAGTAGTGGTTGTAGTACTTGTCGGCCGGGAAGTCGGCAACGCCTTCGGGCGCCGCCTCCTCGTAGCCCGTGAGCAGGGCGTAGATGTAGTCCGGGCCACCTTCCGAGTAGGCCGTGAAATAGTTGAGGATCCACCACGGGAAGGGCTGCGTGGTGCCGCGCGCCTTGGCGATCACCGAGAAATCCGGGGGCAGCGCACCGCCATTGGCGTCGCGGGCCTCCTGCTCGCTGGCGAACGGCGACGGCCAGCGGTCGGCCGCGACGCCCGGTCGCGTGCCGCCCTCGACCTCGGCGTCGGCGATCTCATACTCGGCCGCCAGCGCCTTGACCTGCTCTTCCGAATAGCCCGGCCCGCCGGGCTCGGACAGGTTGCGGAAGGCCATGAGCCGCGCCGAATGGCAGCTCGCGCAGATTTCGCGGAATACCTGGAAGCCGCGCTGCAACTGGTTCTGGTCGTAGGTGCCGAAGATACCCGCAAACGTCCAGGGCTGCTTCTCGATCGTCGGCGCGTGGGTGGCGTCCTGCGCGAGCGCGGGGGAGGCCACCAGTGCAATGGCCATCAGGGCGGCAGCAAGAATGCTCTTGTTCTTGATCATCTCAGCGGTCCCGATGGCTCAATGCGATTTGGAGAGTACGGCTTCCGAAATGGATGCCGGCAGTGGCCGGGGGCTTTCGATGCGCCCGAGCAGCGGCAGGACCACGAGGAAGTAGATGAAGTAGTAGGCGGTGGCGATCTTGGCCAGCAGCACGTAGATGCCTTCGGCCGGAGCCGCGCCGAGATAGGCGAGGAACACGAAGTTGGCGACGAACAGCCAGTAGAACCACTTGAACATCGGCCGGAAATTGCCCGAACGCACCTTCGAGCTGTCGAGCCACGGCACGAAGAACAGGATCAGGATCGACCCGGCGAAGGCGATGACGCCGCCCAGCTTGCTGTCGATGAACAGCACGTTGAAATCGATGGCCCGGAGGATCGCGTAGAACGGCAGGAAGTACCATTCGGGAACGATATGGGCCGGGGTCACCTGGCTGTTGGCCTGGATGTAGTTGTCGGGGTGCCCGAGAATGTCAGGGGCAAAGAACACGAACCAGGCGAACGGGATCAGGAACACCACGATCGCGAAGGCGTCCTTCATCGTGTAGTACGGATGGAACGGCACCGTATCGCGGCTGGCCTTCACCTCCACACCGATCGGGTTGTTGTTGCCCGGCACGTGCAGCGCCCAGATGTGCAGCGCCACGACCGCCGCGATCACGAAGGGCAGCAGGTAGTGCAGCGAGAAGAAGCGGTTGAGCGTGGCGTTGTCCACGGTGAAGCCGCCGCGCAGCAGCAGCAGGATGGGGTCGCCCACCACCGGCACCGCGCCCAGGATGTTGGTGATCACCTGCGCCGCCCAGAAGCTCATCTGGCCCCACGGCAGCACGTAGCCCATAAAGGCGGTGGCCATCATCAGGGCGAAGATCAGCACGCCCAGGATCCACAGCACCTCGCGCGGCGCCTTGTAGGAGCCGTAATAGAGGCCGCGGAAGATGTGCATGTACACCGCAGCGAAGAACATCGACGCGCCGACCGCGTGCACCGCCTGGATGATGCGGCCGCCGTTGACGTCGCGGCGGATGTGCTCGACCGAGTCGAACGCCAGCGCCACGTTGGGCGCATAGTGCATGGCCAGCACGATGCCGGTGACGATCTGTACGGCCAGCATGAGCGCGAGGATGGCGCCGCCCGTCCACCAGTAGTTGAGGTTCTTCGGGGTCGGGTAGTCCATCAGGTGTTCCTTGGACCACCGGATGATCGGCAGGCGATCGTCGAGCCATTTCTCGAGCGCCGAACCGGGGGTGTAGCTGGAAGCGTGACTGGCCATGTAGAAGGTTCCCCCTTAACCGATCTGCACGAGCGAATCGGAAATGAACTCATAGGGCGGCAGCACCAGGTTCTTGGGCGCCGGGCCTTTGCGGATGCGTCCCGCCGTGTCGTAGTGCGAGCCGTGGCACGGGCAGAACCAGCCGTCGAAATCCCCTGCCTCGCCGACCGGGACGCACCCCAGATGCGTGCAGTTGGCGATCATGATCAGCCACTGCTCATGGCCGGGCTTGGTACGCTGCTCGTCGGTCTCGGGATCCTTGAGGTCGCTCAGCGGCACCGCCTTGGCCTCCTCGATCTCGGCCGCCGTGCGGTGGCGCACGAAGACCGGCATGCCGCGCCACTTGATGGTGACCGACTGGCCTTCCTCGATCGAGGACAGGTCGAACTCGATGGAGGCGAGGGCGAGCACCGAGGCGTCCGGGTTCATCTGGTCGATCAGCGGCCAGACGGCCCCGGCGACGCCGACCGCGGCGACCGCCCCCGTCGCGACGTAAAGGAAATCCCGTCTCGTGGACTGGGGGGCGGCCGGATGTGACAGATTGGATTGCGTCGCCAAGGTTAAGCTTCCGTGTCTCGAGCCCTGATCCGCGCCCCATCGCCGGAACTGCCTCGCCAAAGGCACCCGGCACCGTCTTCAACGGCGCGTGATTTTGCGGTTCTTTTTGCACTCTCCTCCGCGCTTGTCCAGCCTACCAAAAGGTGACTCCGGAAAGTTGCGACACTATACCCACAACCAATGCCCCCAATTCGCCGCGCGGAGCCGCAAATCCCTGTAGAACTCGCCCTCTACCAGCCCGAGATCGCGCCCAACGCGGGCGCCATGCTGCGGCTGGGCGCCTGTCTGGGGGTGCCCGTCCATATCATCCACCCCACCGGATTCGCCTTCTCCCGGCGCGCGCTGCGGCGCGGCGGGCTCGATTATGTCGAGCACGCCGACATCATCGAGCACGACAGCTACGCGCACTTCGCCGACTGGCTGCGCGCCGGCAGCAGGCGGCTCGTGCTGCTCAGCACCAAGGCCGGCACGTCGGCCTATGTCTGCCGCTACGCGCCCGGCGACGTGCTGCTGGTAGGGCGCGAAAGCGCCGGCGTCCCCGCCGCCATTGCCGCCGCCGCCGATCTCGCGGTGCGCATCCCCATGCGGCAAGATCGCCGCTCGCTGAACGTCGCCACGGCGGCCAGCCTCGTGCTAGGGGAAGCGCTGAGACAGACCGGAGGCTTCCTGACGCTGAAATGACCCTGCCCGCCGATATCGCCCACAAGCAAGACAAGGCCAGCGCCTGGTTCCGTCAGCTGCGCGACGGCATCTGCGCCGAGTTCGAGACCCTGGAGCGCCAGGTGAAGGGCCCCCTGGCCGACCGGGCGCCGGGCAAATTCGTGCGCGAGCCGTGGCGGCGTGCCGACCACGGCGGCGGCGAAGGCGGCGGCGGCGAGATGTCGATGCTGCACGGCCGGGTTTTCGAGAAGGTGGGCGTCCATATCTCCACAGTGCACGGCCAGCTCTCCCCCGAGTTCGCGCGGCAGATCCCGGGGACGGAGGAGCATGCCGGCTTCTGGGCCTCGGGCATCTCGCTCATCGCCCACCCGTGGAACCCCAACGTGCCGGCCGTGCACATGAATACCCGCATGGTGGTGACGTCGAAGTGGTGGTTCGGCGGCGGCGCCGACCTGACCCCGGTGCTCGACCGGCGGCGCACCCAGGACGACCCCGATTCGGTGGATTTCCACGCCGCCATGCGCGCCGCCTGCGCGGCGCATGGGCAGGTCGACTACCAGCGCTACAAGACCTGGTGCGACGAATATTTCTACCTCGCCCACCGCAAGGAGCCGCGCGGCATCGGCGGCATTTTCTACGACCATCACAATTCGGGCGACTGGGAGGCGGATTTCGCCTTCACGCAGGACGTCGGCCGCGCCTTCCGCGACATCTACCCGACGCTGGTACGGCGCAATTTCGAGACGCCGTGGACCGAGGCCGACCGCAACGAACAACTCATCCGCCGCGGCCGCTATGTCGAGTTCAACCTGCTCTACGACCGCGGCACCACCTTCGGGCTCAAGACCGGCGGCAATGTCGACTCGATCCTGTCCTCGATGCCGCCGGAGGTCCGCTGGCCGTAGCTGGCACTACTCGGCGGCCGGCCGCGAGGGAGAAGCGCCCTGCGGTTCGGCGGCGTGGGTGAGATTGGGCGCCCTGGCACCGACCAGCGGATGAAAGAACCGCCCCCCGGCGACCAGCAGCGCGGGCAGGATGAAGACGTCGCCGATCAGCGCCAGGCCGAGCGTGATCACGAACAGCGTGCCGAACAGGGCGACCTGTGGCAGGTCCGAGGTCATCACGATGCCGGTGCCCGTGCACAGGATGATCGTGGTCGCGACGATGGCGCCGCCGATGCGGCTCATGGTGTGGCGGATGGCGTCGAGATGCGGCCGCCCTTCGGCACGCCGCGAATGCAGGTAGTGCGACAGGAAGTGCGTCGTGTCGTCGACCGCGATGCCGAAGGCGATGGTGAGCGAGATCACCGTGGTCAATTGCAGCCCCTGCCCGGTGAAATACAGGTACGCTTCCGTCCCCAGCACGGGGAACAGATTGGGGATGGCCGTCGCCAGCGCCACGCGGATGGAGGAAAAGGCGAAGCCGATCAGGAACAAATTGACCAGCACCGAGACCGTGAGATCGAGCTGCAGGCTGCGCACGATGTCGTCGGTGGCAAAGGTGGTGAGGATGCGGAAGCCGCCGATCTCGGCGTTGGTGATCCCCGCCGCATTGAGATCCGCCTGCGTTTCGGTGACGAAGGCCTTGAGGCTGTCCGAGTCGATCACCGTCGGCATGAAGCCGGTGACCAGCGCCTGGCTGGCGTCGTCCGTGATGAAGCGGCGCCTCAGGAAGGAGCCGACCGCCTCGAAGATCTGCTCGCGGCTGAAGCCGGAGTCGGCATAGTGGGTGAAGCTCGCCGCCGAGATCACCTTGTTCTCGCCCAGGTGCTTCTCGAGGATCTCGTGCACGGTCTTGATGGTGGCGAAATCGGCGTCGGTGACGTCGGCGACCTTGTCCTTGAGCGGCACGCGGATGTAGAGCGGCGCCACGCCGCCCACGCCCTGGTCGATCTGCTCCGCGGCCGTCAGCGCCGTCGAATCCTTGGCCACCATCTCCTCGAAGGAAAAGTGCGGCTGGATCAGCGCATAGGGGATGAACAGCAGGATGGTGATCGCGATGGCGCCGCCCGCCAGCAGACGGCTGAAGCGGGTCGCGAGGAACCACGACAGCTTCATCGGCGAGGTGAGGACGATGCCCGACGGCTTGGGCAGCCTGAAGCCGAAACGCACGGCCGCCTTGAGCAGCAGCGGCAGGAACGTCATCAGGCAGGTGAAATTGAGCAGCGAGGCCAGCGTGCCGGCCATCGAGAATTCCTGGATGCCCTGGCCGGGGGTCATGCTCAGCGAGGCGAACGAAACCAGCGTCGTCAGCATGGTCAGCGCGGAGGCGGGACCGACCACCTTCACGGTTTCGTCCACCGCCCGGTAGGGGTCCATGCCGTCCCGCCAGTAGGCGAGCCAGTTGAACACGAAGAACAGGCTCTCGGCAAACGCGATCACCAGCACCAGGGTGGTGACGATGATGGTGAGGAAGCTGAACGAGCCGAAGAACAGCAGCACGCCGCCCATCGTCCACATCACGGCAACGAACGGCGTCGCCGCCACGATCAGCGCCCCCCAGAACGAGCGCAGGCTGAACAGGGCGATCAGGGCGCCCAGGGCGAAGCCGTAGACCGTGAATTTCACCTGGTCGCCGACGGCGGCGTTGAGCATCTCCGACGTCCAGATCGGCGGCCCGGTAAGTTCGACGTGCAGGTCCGCGCTCTCGTAGGAGGCGGCGAGTTCCCTGAGTTGGGCGATCATGGTCTTGACCCCGGCGCCACGGGTCAGCTCGGGATTGGGGAACATGATCATCACGATCCCGGACAGGTCGGGATTGATGAGGTTCCGCATCATGGGGTCGTTCTGCTGCAGGTCGGACAGCGCGGCGGCTACCTGCGCAGGCTCGGTCATGCCCTCGGGCACGGCGGGCACCGTGCCGCCGTCGCCGGAGGGCTTGCGCAGCGAGAATGGCGACAGCGTGCCGGCGGCGAAGTCGCTGAGCTCGAGGTCGAATGCCAGTTCGCGCATGCGCTCCAGCACCTGCGGATCGGTCAGCCGCGGCGAGGTGACCAGCAGGTAGATGTCGTTCTCGAAGGTGCCGAAGGTATCGGCCAGACGCTTGTAGGCTTCGTACTCGTGGCCGGAATCGGCATAGACGCGCAGCAGGTCGCCGTCGACATTGGCGCGCGGCACCTGCGACGCGGCCAGGACGCTGAGCGCGATGACCAGGATCGCGACGGCCTTGGGAAATCTGAGGGTGAGGTAACCGAGACGTTCGAGGCCGAAACCGATGGACCGCTTGTGGGTAAGCCATTCCCAGAATCGCTTACCTGCTGACGCACCTCTCATGCGGCACTTCCCTCATTGCGCGCCCGTTGCCATGGCGGCCGGGCCCTCACCACAGCGCCCGGCGTCCCACCCCGTTGCGCCCTCCTATGAACCGGAACAGGGCTTTTGCCAAGTCATTCCCCATCCGGTTGCCCTTGCCTGGCCCCAATGTCATGGTCCGATAAGGACCCGCTGCGGAAGGAGGAAACCATGAAGCAGTTCGAGTGTGGATCTCTCGTTCCCGGCTGCACCTGGCACACCGAGGCAGAGGAGGAGGCCGAGGTCGTGCGCCGCGCCACCGAACATCTGCGCGAGGCTCATGGCGAAACCGTGATCCGCCCCTCGATCGTCGAACAGATCAAGGCCCGCATGCACGACGCGCCGCGTCGCGGTCAGGCCCCCTCCTGACCGGCCGCCGGGCGCTGCGCCTGGGCCAGCAGACCGGCGCGGTCGAGGCTGAAGCGGCTCCCGATCCACAGCTGCTCGAGGCGTTCGAGTTCCGCGCCCAGGGCCGGGCCCGGCTGCATGCCGAGACGCAACAGGTCGCCCCCGGTGACCGGGAATCGCGGCACGTCGAGCTGGTGCAACTGCTCGGTGACGGCGGCCCTGCCGGCGTCGGACCAATCCGCCAGCACCGTCGCCACCTCGACGCCGTCGGCCAGCGCCGCGGGATGGCGGTAGGCGGCCTCGCACAGCTGGTAGTCGCGCAACAGCTCGGCCACGGTCAACACCGCGCGGGCGGTGGCAACGTCATCGTTGGACAGGCGCCACATGGCCTGCACCTGCCGGTCGCCGGCCTCGGCGATGATGAGGGCCAGCCGCGCGGCCAAGTCCGGCCGGCGGGCCCGGCGCTCGTAGGCGTGCAGCAGCCGCAGGCTGGCCGGACCCAGGCCGAGGATGCCCGCCTCAACCATCGCCTTGAGCGTTGCGGCGATGCGCGGCAGCGCCAGCATCTTCTTGATTTCCGCGCCGATGCGCTCGGCCGAAACGGTCCCGAGCGTCCCGGCCGCGGCGCGGCAGGCCGCGAGCCCCGCGGGGTCGAGTACCTGGCCCCCATGGCTCGCCGAGAAGCGGAAGAACCGGTACACGCGCAGCCGGTCTTCGACGATGCGCTGGCCGGGGTCGCCAATGAACCGCACGCGACCGGCGAGGCAGTCGTCGAGCCCGCCGAGGGGATCGAACAGCTCGCCATCGATTGTGGCGTAAAGCGCGTTGAGCGTGAAGTCGCGGCGTCCGGCGTCGCGAGCCCAGTCGGTGCCGAACCGGACGACGGCACGCCGGCCGTCGGTCTCGACGTCCTCGCGCAACGTCGTCACTTCCGCCACGAGGTCGCCCAGCCGCAACGTCACCGTGCCGTGGTCGATGCCGGTGGGGTAAAGGGTAACGCCCCCCTGCCCGGCCCTGCGGCCGATTTCTTCCGGCAGCAGTTCGGTGGCGAAATCGATGTCGGTGCGCTCGCGCGGCCGGCCCAGCAGCGTATCGCGCACGATCCCGCCCACCGCCCTCGTGCGCCCCTCCCGGCCGCCGAGCAGCGCCCAGAGCGCCTGCGTGTCCTCGCGCCGCAGCCAGTCGGCGGTGCTGAGGCGCGCCACGTAATCCGCCGGCTTCACCAGACCGACTCCCCGATCAGCGCCATGTCGTGGAACCGGCGCGTCAGGTTGGCGGTGATGCCCCAGATGGTGAGCTCGCCGTGTTCGATCTTCCAGCTCGAATGCTGCCGCTCGCCGCGCATGACGCTGAACGTACCATAGCTTTCGTCGCGCATCAGCCGCTCCAGCGGCACCTCGAACACGGACCGCACCTCCTGCGGGTTGGGAATGAACGGCCGGCTCGGGGCGATCACCGCCACCACCGGCGTGATGAGGTAGTTGGTGCCGGTATAGTAGCGCGGCATGTAGCCCAGGACGCGCGCGTCGTGCCGGTCCAGCGCCACCTCCTCGCCGGCCTCGCGCAGTGCCGCGTCGGCGGCGCCGGCGTCACCGGGATCGATGCGCCCGCCCGGAAAGGACACCTGCCCCGAATGCGCCCGCAGCGCCGGCGACCGTTCGGTATAGAGAACGCTGAACCCCGCGGGCCGCTGCACCAGCGCGATGAGCACCGCAGCCGGTACCGGCGGCCCGCCCACCGGCTCCGACGGCAGCCAGTCGGGGACCAGCTCGCTCTCTGTCGGGGCCGGCTGGGGTTCCGGCAGCAGCCGTCCGGCTATGCGTTCGATCAGTGCGTCGTCGGTGGCCAAACGACCTCTCTCTAGACCCGCTTGCGCGCTCCGAACGCGGCGATGGGTCCGGAGAGCCGCAGCGCCAGCGTCGGATCCGCAGAGTGCAGGAGCACCCGGTTCGGATCAACTGGGCCGGGAAACTGGACGGCGCCGGGGGTGGTCGCGGCGAAGCCGAGCGGCCCATAATAGGGCGCATCGCCGACCAGCATCACGAAGCTGCCCTCGCCGCGCGCCAGGGCCCGCCGCGTCACCTCCCTGACGAGAAGCTTGCCGGCACCGCGGCCGCGATAGGCCGGATCGGTCGCCAGCGGGCCAAGCAGGTAGCCGTCGATGCCGCCGACGCTGATCGGGGTCATCCACACCGACGCCACCCGCTGCCCGTCGATCTCGGCGATGAGGCTCAGGCTCTTGTCGATGGGAAAGCGCTCGCGCACGCGGAACGCCGTGCGCGCAAAGCGCCCGGGCCCGAAGGCAAGCGCTTGCAGCTCTTCGACAAAGGCATCATCGGCGGCGGTCGCCGGGCGGACCGAAGGCTGGCCGGGTTGCGGAGGCGCAGCCGGTTCGGCCGGGTGAACAGACGAGGCTATCATGTGACGGGTCCCAGAAGCGTACCAAGGACTAACGCACCAACCGCCAAAGGGTTGGGCCACGACCGGCTAGGGTCGTCGGGTCACGTGATATACCTTCTCCATCCTGGACGCCTCCTGACGCCTGTGTGCGCCATTAGCACCGTGCGAAAGGCGCGTCCATTGCGATTCGTGCACATGCCGAGTTTTTCGCGTAAGGAGCGTGCATTCCCCCGGCACGCATGGAAGGATCCGCATCTTGGGACGATTGATCGACGGGCGCTGGTCTACTGACTGGTATGACACGCGCAGTACGGGCGGACGCTTCGTGCGCTCCGACGCGAGCTTCCGCAACTGGGTGACGCCCGATGGCAGCCCCGGCCCCACCGGCGAGGGCGGCTTTCCGGCCGAGGCCGGACGCTATCACCTCATCGTCTCCTATGCCTGCCCCTGGGCCCACCGAACCCTGCTCTTCCGCCTCCTCAAGGGCCTTGAGCAGTTGATTTCGGTCGCCGTCGTTGCCCCGCAGATGCCCGCCGAAACCGGCTGGACCTTCACGCTCGAGGGCGCCGAGCCCGACCCAGCGGAAGCCGCTGAACATCTGTGGCAGATCTATACCGAGGTCGTACCGGACTATACCGGCCGCGTCACCGTGCCGGTGCTGTGGGATCGCAAGCTGCGAACCATCGTGTCGAACGAGAGCGCCGACATCATCCGCATGCTCAATTCCGCCTTCGACGACCTGACCGGCAATGGCGAAGACTTCTATCCCGAGGCCTTGCGGGAGCGTATCGACGCCGTCAACAAGCGCGTCTACCGCAGCATCAACAACGGCGTCTACCGCGCCGGCTTCGCGACCACGCAGGAAGCCTACGACGAGGCGGTGGTGGACCTGTTCGAGGCCCTCGACTGGGTCGAAGGGCTGTTGGGCGAATCGGCATATCTCTGTGGCGAGGCGGCGACGGAGGCCGACTGGCGCCTGTTCACCACGCTGGCCCGGTTCGACGCCGTGTACTATTCCCACTTCAAGTGTAACCTGAAGCAGATCGCCGACTACCCAAATATCTCACACTATCTCAAGGGGCTGTATCACGTGCCCGGCGTCGCGGAGACGTTCCACCTCGATCACGTCAAGACGCACTACTACTGGAGCCACGACCAGATCAATCCGACCCGCATCGTGCCGCGGGGGCCCATTCCCGCCTTCATGCGTTGACGCTGTCGCACAATCTTGCACGCTCGCCGTATGGCGCCGGTAACCACGCGCCCGATGGTACCGGTTTTTTCCATTTCCCTGCCGCGCTCGCCGTGGCAAGAGGCTCGCGATGATCACCCTTGCCCATATGTCCGATGTGCACCTGGCGCCCCTGCCGCCGGTCCGGGCCAGGGACCTGCTCAACAAGCGGCTCATCGGCTTCATCAACTGGAAGCTGAAGCGCCAGCACACGCTCGGCGGCGAGGGGCTGGCGTCGCTGGTGCAGCACATGCACGAGCAGGCCCCCGACTTCGTCGCCATCACGGGCGACCTCGTCAACCTCGCCCTCGATGCCGAGATCAGCGCGGCCCATGACTGGCTGCAAACGGTGGGCGGACCGGAGCGGGTCTGCATCTGCCCGGGCAATCACGACGCCTACGTGCCGGGCCAGCTGGAGAAGGCGCTGGCACACTGGCATACCTACGCGCTCGGCGAGACTCTGGATACGTGCCGGTTTCCCTTCGTTCGGCGCATCGGCGAAGTGGCCGTCGTCTCGTGCAACAGTGCCGTTCCCACGCCGCCCTTCCTCGCCGCCGGACGCTTCGACGAGCAGCAGCAGGCACGGCTTACGCGCGTGCTGCACATGCTCGGCGAGGCCGGCTATTTCCGGGTGGTCATGATCCACCACCCGCCCAACCAGGAGGCCTCGCACCCGCGCTACGGGCTGTGGGGGGCGCGCAATTTCCGCAGGGCGGTGGCGGCGGCCGGGGCCGAACTGATCCTCCACGGGCACACGCACAAATCCACGATCTACGCCATCCCCGGCAAGGGCGGCGACGTCCCGGTCATCGGCGTCGCGGCGGCTGGCACGGCGCAATCCGATACCGGCGGGCACGATCCCGCCCGCTACAATCTGTTCCGGATCGAGCGGCTGGGCAGTCGCTGGGAATGCACCCTGCGCGAGTACGGATTCCAGCGACTCAGCCCGGACATCGTGCTGCGGCTGAGCGTGCGCATTTACTAGGCGCCGCCGGTCGCCTATCTACAGCGTCGTCCGCCGCGCTGGAAAGAATCGGTCCTTGCGTCCAGAATTCCTCATCGACAAGCCGCACTTCGATGCGGCCAGCGGAACCGCAAGGTTCAGCTACGGCCTCGATGGCAGGCGCTTCACCGAGACCCTGCAGTTCCCCCCCGGCTGGGAGGGGCGCATCCTGGGCACGGACGTCTTCGACAAGCTGCTCGACCTCGCCGCGATGGTGCTGGGGGTAAGCTACTACAAGCTGCAGGCGCCGTTCGTCATCGCGGCTCCCGACATCGCGCTGCGCGACGCCGAGAAAGCCTTCGTGCTCGACGTCTACGAGAACGGCATGGGCGAGTTCTTCGCCCGCAACGATCTGAAGCGTTTCGGCCGGCTCAGCATCGAGACGCCCGTCGATGCGCGGCCGTCACTGCCCGCGCCGGTGCTGCGCGGGCGGACGCTGCTGCCCATCGGCGGCGGCAAGGACTCGCTGGTGAGCGTGCAACTGCTGGAGGCCGCCGGCGTTCAGTTCACGCCCTTCGCGGTCAACCCCAGGGGCCCGATCCTGTCTTCCATTGGCGAGATCGGGCGCGAACCGCTCTATGTCACGCGCACCCTCGATCCCGAGATGCTGCGCCTGGGCAAGGAACCCGGCTACTACAACGGCCACGTGCCCATGACCGCCATCAATTCGCTGATCGCGGCGCTTTGCGCCCTGCTCTACTCCTACGACCGCATCGTACTCTCCAACGAGCGCTCCGCCAGCGAGGGCAATGTCAGCTACGACGGCCGCGAGGTGAACCACCAATACTCGAAGTCGCTCGCCTTCGAGGCGCTGCTGGCCGATACGCTTGCCGGCGCGACCGGCGGGGCGCTGGGCTATTTCTCGCTGCTGCGGCCGTTCTCGGAGGCGAAGATCGCGCGCCTGTTCGCGCGCCAGACCCGCTTCGACCACGTCTTCTCGAGCTGCAACCGCAATTTCCGGTACGATGGCCACACCGGCCCGCTGTGGTGCGGCGAGTGCCCCAAGTGCCACTTCGTCTTCCTGATCCTCGCCCCGGAGATGGAAAAGGCGCGCCTGGTTAGCATCTTCGGCCGGAATCTTCTCGCGATCATTGAGAATGAGGCCTCGTTCCGCGAACTCACCGGTCTCGCCGGGCAGAAGCCGTGGGAGTGCGTGGGGGAGATCCTCGAGGCAGCCGCCTGCCTCTACGCGCTGACGGAGCGCCCCGAATGGGCGGAAGACGCAATCGTTGCAAGGCTCAAGGGCGATCTGGTGACTCAATATGGCAGCGGCCGGCTGGTAGCGGCGCTGGAGGACTTGATGGCCGACGACGACCACCACCGCATCCCGCCCGACATCGCCGAAAGGGTCATGAACCATGCAGTTTGAGGAACCGGTCCTGCTCTACGGTGCCGGCCGCGAGGCCCGCTCGACACGCGCCTATATCAAGGCGCAATCGCCCGCGACCCCGGTCTATGTGACCGTCGACAGCGGCGAGGCGGCGATCGAAGACACCGAGATCATCGCCCCGGTCGACCTGCCGGCCGCGGTCGCGCAGCGCCGCTTCGGCACCATCGTCAAGAGCCCGGGCGTATCGCGCTATCGCCCGATCTTCGCGGTGGCGCGCGAGGCCGGCATCGCCGTCACCTCCAACCTCAATCTGTGGGGCGAGGCCTATCGCGCCGGCCGCACCGTCATCGCCATCTCCGGCACCAAGGGCAAGTCGACGACGGCGACGCTGGTCCACCTGATGCTGGTCGAGTCCGGGCTCGATGCCGGGCTCGCCGGCAATGTCGGGCTCGCGCCACTGGACATCGCCGACCGCAATGCCATCGTGGTGTTCGAGCTGTCGAGCTACCAGACCGCCGACATGGCGTTCTCGCCCGACATCGCGGCCATCACCAACCTGACGCCCGAGCACACGGACTGGCACCGCGACGTCGAGCACTACTACGCCGACAAGCTCAACCTCATCGATCGCGACCAGCCCTTCCCGGTGGCGCTGGGCGCCCGGGCCGCCGACAACCCGCTGGTGCTGGCGGCGGTGCGCGACCGCAGCCGGCTGATCCCGCCGCTGGCCCCCTTCATCGAGGACCGCATCACCGCGGCGGTAGCCCGCTCGCGGCTCAAGGGCGAGCACAATCTCGACAATGCCATCCTCGCCGCGCAGATCGCCCTCAAGGCCGGCGCCGACCTCGAGGCGGTGGTCCGCGGCATCGCGAAATTCGTGCCGCTGCCGCACCGGCTCGAGGAGCACAGCTTCGGCGCGACGGTCTTCGTCGACGACTCCATTTCGACGACGCCGGAGGCGACCAAGGCGGCGCTCAATGCCTACAATGGGCAGCGCATCGCGCTGATCGCCGGCGGCCACGAGCGCCAGCAGGACTATGCCGAGCTGGCGACCCTGCTCGCGCCCTCGGGGGTCACCATCCTCGTCTGCCTGCCGGTCACGGGCGACCGCCTGGCGACCGCCACCTATGCCGCCGCCCCCGATATCGAGGTGCTGGAGGCGGCGACGCTGGAGGCCGCGATGCAGGCCCTGGCCACCCGTACCGCCCGCTTCGATACCGTCATCCTGTCGCCCGGGGCCCCGAGCTACGGTCAGCTCGAGCGCCCGGGCAAGGTGTTCCACAATTTCGAGGAACGCGGCGCCGCCTTCGTCCGGCTCGCCGGGGAACTGTTCGCGCCGCCCGCGGCGTGACGCGCCGTCAGCCCGCCGCGGCGGGATTGATGACGACGCGGCCCGCCACCTGGCCCTTGAGCATGCCGGCCGCGATGGCCGGCACCTCGTCGAGCCGCGCCTCGGTGACCAGCGGCTCGTAGGTGGCGGCGTCGTAGAGGTCGGTCAGCCTGTCCCAGGCGGCCAGTCGTGCCTCGTAGGGCGTCATGACGCTGTCGATGCCGAGCAGCGACACGCCGCGCAGGATGAACGGAATGACGCTGGCTTCCCAGGTGATGCCGCCGGCATTGCCGATCACGGCCACGGCCCCGCCATACCTGATCTTCTTGAGCACCTCGCCCAGCAGCGGGCCGCCCACGGCATCGACGGCCGCCGCCCACTGCTCCTTGTCCAGCGCCTTGCCGGACGGCCTGAGCAGCTCTTCGCGCGGCACAATCCGGCTGGCCCCGAGACGGGTCAGTTGCTGCTCGAGTTGCGGCCGGCCGGTAACGGCGGCCACGGTGTAGCCCAGGCGCGCCAGCAGCAGCACGGCCATGGTGCCGACGCCGCCGCCGGCCCCGGTGACCAGCACCTCGCCCCGGTCGGGCGCCGCCCCCTCCGCCTTCAGCCGGTTGGCGGCGAGCATGGCGGTGAGGCCGGCCGTGCCGATCACCATGGCGTCCCGCGTGGTCAGCTTCCTGGGCAGCGGCACCAGCCAATCGGCCTTGACCCGGGCGCGCTGCGCGAAGCCGCCCCAATGGATTTCGCCCACGCGCCAGCCGGTGAGGACCACCGCCTGGCCCGGATGGTAGCGCGCATCGCTGCTGTCGAGAACGCGGCCGGCGAAGTCGACGCCGCCGACATGGGGATAGACGCGCACCAGGTTGCCGAGGCCGTTGAGGCACAGGGCATCCTTGTAGTTGAGGCCGCTCCATTCGATCTCGACCAGCACCTCGCCGGGCGGCAGGCGCTCGTCGGCAAGCGTCTCGAGCCGATTGGCAACCGCGCCGGAATCATCTTTGCTGGTAACGAGCGCTTGGAACGGCATGGCGGCCTCGGGCTTGAGAAGTTTGCCCATGGCTACGTGCGCCGGACGGCTGCGTCAACGCCTTCCATGGTCGGAGCGCGGACCCGGGGTTGGGCGCGCAACCCTTCCTGCCGCCCGGCGTTGTTGCAGGATGTGCGCTGGGTCCCGGCCGGACGCGGCTTGCCGGCCCATGGAAGGGCAAACCCTGCGGCATCGCCGATCCTCCCTGCGGCGATGCGGCAGCGTGGTTGTCACCGCACCGGTGCGGCACAACCGCGGGGCCGGTCGCCGCACCCTCCGGCGGCGACCGGCCTGCCGGATCGGCCGCGGTGCGCATCGGCGTCAGCCGCCGACGATCTCGCCACCATTGGGATGCAGCACCTGCCCGGTCATGTACGAGCTGTCGTCGCTGGCGAGGAAGAGGTGGCACGGCGCCACCTCGTTGGGCTGGCCCGGTCGCCCCAGCGGCTGGCTGGTGCCGAATTCTCCCACCTTCCCGGCATCGAACGAGGCGGGGATCAGGGGTGTCCAGATGGGACCGGGGGCGACGGCGTTCACCCGGATCTGCCGTTCGGCCAGGGCCTGCGACAGCGAGCGGGTAAAGGCCACGATGGCGCCGCGCGTCGATGAATAGTCGATCAGCTCGGGCGAGCCGCGATAGGCGGTCACCGACGTAGTGTTGACGATCGAGGCGCCGGCCTCGAGGTGGGGCAACACCGCCTGCGTCAGGTAGAAATAGCCGAAGACGTTGGTCCTGAACGTCTGCTCGAGCTGTTCGGGGGAGATGCCGGTGAGATCCTCCTGCGGATGTTGCTCGGCGGCATTGTTGACGAGCACGTCGATCCTGCCGAAACGGGCCAGCGTCTCCGTCACCGCGTCCTCGCAGAAACTCTTGCTGCCGATGTCGCCGCGCAGCAACACCGCCTCGCTGCCTTCGGCCTCGACCCGCTCGGCGGTCGCCTCGGCGTCGCTATCCTCCTCGAGATAGATGATGGCGACGCGCGCGCCCTCACGGGCGAACAGCACCGAGCAGGCGCGGCCGATGCCGCTGTCGCCGCCGGAGATGATTGCGACCTTGTCCCGGAGCCGTCCGGAACCGGGGAAGCGCGGCTGGTAGAGCGGCGCCGGGAACATCTCGTCTTCGCTGCCGGGCTGGTGGTCCTGCTGCTGCGGGGGCAGGCGTTCGGGGCGCTCGTCCGGCATCAGCGCGAGTCCTTGTGCTCGGGCTTGCCCTTGTGGCTGGTGGCCGCGAAGTCCTCGAGCTGCTTCTCGGACATCGATTCGTACATGCTCTTCGAGGCGCCCTTGAGTTCGCTGACCTTGGTGTCGCCGCGCTTGGCGGAGAGCGCCGCGCCGGCGGCCTTCTGCTGGGCTTTGGATTTGGCTGGCATGGGAACCTCCCGTTCTGGGTTCCTGCCTCAACGTGGGGTGCGCCGATGCGTTCCGCCCCGCCGCCGCTTGTGATCGCGGGCGCTACCTGTCCTTGCCCACGACGCGATGGGCGAAGGCGCGGAGCGCCCCCAGGACGACGACGGCGAAAATCGCCACCACCGCACCGATCAGGTAGTAACCCAGCGCCGCGGTCACCCCCGCCGCCCCGGCCAGCCACATGCCGGCACCGGTGGTCAGGCCCTGGACGTTGCCGCGCTGCTGGAAGATGGCGCCGGCCCCGAGGAACGCAATGCCGGCCGTCACGGCTTCGACCGCGCGGATCGGGTCGCCCACGGTCGTGCCGGCAATGCCGGGGAGATGGAAAATCTCGAACGCCATGGTGGTGAACAGCGCCGCTGCGGCCGCTATCAAGATGTGCGTGCGCAGCCCTGCCGCCCCGGCGCTCAGTTCGCGCTCAAAGCCGATGACGGCGCCCAGGACGGCGGCGATGGCCAGCCGGATCAGGATGACGTGCTGCGGCGTGTGGGTCTCGATGTATCCTATGCTTTCGGCCCAATCCATGACGCTTCCCGTTGCCGTACGGGCATCAACGGGGGACCGCCGGCGAGGTTCCGCGCGTCGCAGGATGCACCCGGCTACACCGACCTCAGCCAGCCTCCATCGACGAAATAGGTCGACCCGGTGGAATAGGTGGCCTTGTCCGAGCACAGGAAGACAAAGAAATGCGCCAGCTCCTCGGGGCTGGCGAACCGCTTCATGCCGCCCGCCTCGTCGGCGACACCCTGCAGGTGCCCCTCCCAGTCGCCGCCGGTATCGGCGGTGAGCTGGCGCGCGGTCTTGATCCAGTCGGGGGTGAGCACGAGGCCCGGATTGACGCAGTTGACGCGGATATTGTCGCCGACCACCTCGTTGGCGAGGGTCTTGGAGAACATCATCAGCGCCGCCTTGGTGACGTTGTAGATCGGCTCGTACCAGAGCGGCTGCACGGCGCAGATGGAGGCGTTGTGCAGCACCACGCCGCCGCCCCTCGCCCGCATCTGCGGCACCAGCCCGCGCGCCAGGCGCACCGCCGCCATGACGTGCAGGTCCCAGTAATACTGCCACTTGTCGTCGCCGGCCTCTGCGATGGTCTCGTTGGAGCCGGTGCCGGCATTGTTGATGAGGATGTCGGCGCCGCCGAAGGCATCGGTGGATTCGACCAGGTCGCGGCAGCCATCCGCCGTTGCGACGTCGCAGGAGACCGGCAGCGTGCGCGCGCCGTATGCGTTCGCCACGCGCGTTGCTTCCTCGCTCAAGCGCTCGCCGCCACGCGCGGCCATCACGATGTTGGCCCCCTCCGCGGCCAGCCCCTCGGCCACGGCCAGACCGATGCCGACGCTGGCGCCGGTGATGACGGCGGTCTTGCCGGCAAGTCCCAGGTCCATCTAGGCCTCCACCCTGATCTGCAGCTTCACGTCCGCTGGCCGCCCTTCGGCGGCCCGGTCGAAGGCCTCGACGGCGCGCTCGAAGGGGAAAGTTGCCGAGATGAGCGGCTTGAGGTCCACCTTGCCCGAGGCGAGGAGCGCGATGGCCCGCTCGTACTGGTGCGCATAGCGGAACACCGAGGCGATGGTGAGTTCCTTCGTCGAGAGGCTGGAGATGTCGACCGCGACCGGGTCGACCGGCAGGCCGACGGCAACGATGGTGCCGCCCGGCCGCGCCAGCGCGGCGATCCCCTCCCACGCCCGCGGCGAGCCGGAGCATTCGAAGACGACGTCGGCGCCCCAGTCGCCGGTGAGCCGGTTCACCTCGTCCACGAGCGCCTTATCCCGGACGTTGACCGGGATGATCCCCTGGTAGCGCGCGGCGATGTCGAGCTTGGGCTGCGCCAGGTCGGCGACGATCACCCGCGCGCAGCCGCCCGCCAGCGCCGCCAGCGCCACCATGGTGCCGATGGGGCCGGCGCCGATGACGACGGCCGTGTCACCCGGCGCGATCCGCGCCTTGCTCGCCGCCTGCATGCCGACGGCGAAGGGCTCGACCATGGCGCCTTCGGCAAAGCTCACGTTGTCGGGCAGCCTGAACGTGTAGGTGGCGGGGTGCACCACGTAGGGCGTCAGCACCCCGTGCACCGGCGGCGTCGCCCAGAACGTCACCGCCGGGTCGACGTTGTACAGCCCGAGCCGAGCTGCCCGGGAATTCGGGTCCGGCACGCCCGGCTCCATGCACACCCGGTCGCTGACCGCGAGGTCGGTGACCCCCTCCCCGACCTCGATCACAGTGCCGGCCGCCTCATGCCCCAGCACCATCGGGGCGTCCACGACGAACGGTCCGATCCTGCCGTGGGTGTAGTAGTGCACATCGGAGCCGCAGACGCCGACGGTGTGGACCTTGATCTTCACCATGCCGGGGCCGACTTCGGTCGGCAATTCGATCTCCCGCAGCTTCAGTTCGTGCTGTTTTTCGAGCACGAGGGCACGCATTTTCGTCATTGCACCTGAGAGCTTTCCTCGCCGACCTTGTAGTGATGCGTCGGCCCGGTGGCGCCCTCGACCGGCGGCTTCATCGCCCCGGTCATGATCGCCACTGCGTCCGACATCGAGAATTCCTTGGGGTCGATGATCGCGATGCGCTTGCCGAGCCGATGGATGTGGATGCGGTCGGCCACCTCGAACACATGCGGCATGTTGTGCGAAATGAGGACGATCGGCAGGCCGCGTTTCTTCACATCGAGCATCAGCTCTAGCACGCGGCGGCTTTCCTTGACGCCGAGCGCCGCCGTCGGCTCGTCCATGATGACGACCCGGCTGCCGAACGCGGCGGCGCGCGCCACGGCCACGCCCTGGCGCTGCCCGCCGGACAGCGTTTCCACCGACTGGTGGATGTTCTGGATGGTGAGCAGGCCGAGTTCGCTCAGCTTGTCGCGGGCGATCCTGGCCATCCTGGTCCGGTCGATACGGCGGAACAGCGTGCCGGTCCAGCCCGGCTTGCGGAGTTCGCGCCCCAGAAACATGTTGTCGGCAATGGACAGCGCCGGGCTCAGAGCCAGGTTCTGGTAGACCGTCTCGATGCCGGCGCTGCGCGCGTCCATCGGCGAGCGGAAGTGGACCGGTTGGCCCTCGAGCAGGATCTCGCCCGCATCCGGAATCACCGCGCCGCAGAGCGCCTTGATCAGCGTCGACTTGCCGGCGCCGTTGTCGCCGATCACCGCGAGGATCTCGTTGCGGCGGAGATCGAAATCGGCATTGTCCAGCGCCACGACGCGGCCGTAGCGCTTGTTGAGCCCCCTGCCTTGAAGGACGATGTCGCTGCCGCTCATGCTGAAATCTTCCTGATCCACTGGTCGATGGTCACCGCCACGATGATCAGCACCCCAACCGCGAAATCTTGCCACAACAGGGCGAGGCCCGAGAGTGCGAGCCCGTTGCGGAACACGCCGACGATCAACGCGCCGAACAGCGTGCCCACGATCGAGCCACGGCCGCCGAACAGGCTCGTGCCGCCGATCACCACGGCGGTGATGGAATCGAGGTTGGCGGTCTGCCCGGCTTGCGGGCTGACGCCGCCGATGCGGCCGATCAGCACCCAGGCGGCGATGGCGCAGATCAACCCGGCGAGCGCGTAGACGGCAATCAGCACCCGGTTGGTGTCGATGCCCGAGAGCCGCGCCGCATCGGGATCGTCGCCGGTCGCATAGACGTGCCGGCCGAAGGCCGTACGCGACAGGATATAGGACAGGATCACCGCCACCACGATCATCAGCAGCGAGCCGTAGGTCACCACCCAGCCCCTGAGGAACGGCAGGTCGAAGCCGAAGAACAGCCCGATGTCGTGCAGCTTGAACAGCTTGCCCAGCCACAGGAGGAACGGCGCCGCCGCCTCCATGTCCTGCGAGCGGATAGTTTCGCTGTTGGAATAGAAGGTGTTGAGCGCTCCGAAGATGCTCCAGGTGCCCAGCGTCACGATGAACGGGGGTAGCCGCAGCATGGTGATGATGAGCCCGTTCAGCAGGCCGCAGGCAATGCCCGCCAGCAGCCCCAATGGGAAGGCGATGGCCACCGGCACGCCGTAGACCACGGCGGTGCGCCCCATGACCACCGAGCACAGGATCATGATCAGCCCGACACTGAGGTCGATGCCCGCCGTCAGGATGATCAGGGTCTGGGCCATGGCGAGGATGGCGACGATCGTCACCTGCTGCAGCACCACCGACAGATTGAGCGGCGAGAGGAACTTGCCGGGGGCTGCGACGGCGAAGATCACCACGCCGACCAGCAGCACGATCAGCGGGATGGACGTCGGGTACTGGTGCAGGAAGCCCTGCACGCGCCGCACGAACCCCCGGTCCGCCTCCTCGAAACTGACGACTTCCCCCGCCCCGCCCCTCAGTCCCCGTTCGGCTGCCGCCGAGCCGGCCGCGTCATCGCTCATCGTGTCCCCACTCCCCTCAGGAACCGCTCAGGATCGTCGGCCCCCGCGCCACGCGGAGCGCGGCGCGAAGACCGTGGTGGCTTCCGGGCCCGGTCAGCCCCAGCAGAGCTCGGCGCCCTTGGTGGTGTCGATCGACTCGACGCCGGCCACCGGCTTGTCGGTCACCAGCGTCGCGCCGGTGTCGAGGAAGCCCATCGCCGGGTCGATCGGGGGGATATTGCCGGAGGCGATCGCCTCAAGTGCCATCGACGCCATCTTCAGCGGGTACTGCTGGCTGGTCGCGCCGATGACGCCCGCCTTGACGTTGGCGACGCCCGGGCAGCCGCCGTCGACCGAGACGATCAGCACGCTGCCGTCATCCTTGCCGACGGCCTTCAAGGCCTCCCACGCACCGGCCGCTGCCGGCTCGTTGATGGTGTAGACCACGTTGACGTTCGGGCACTTCTGCAGCGCGTTCTCCATCGCCGTGCGCCCCTTTTCCTGGTCGCCCTGGCTGATTTCGTGCGTGCAGATGCGCGGATCATCCTCGTCGCCGTATTTGTTGGGGTCCTTCACGTCGATGCCGAAGCCTTGCATGAACCCCTGGTCGCGCAAGTAATCGACGGTGGGTTGGTTGGTGGCGAGGTCGAGGAACACGATCGAAGCGTCCTTGGCCTTGTCGCCCAGCGTTCCGGCGGCCCACTGGCCGATCAGCATGCCGGCCTTGCGGTTGTCGGTCGCGAAAGTCGCCGTTGCCGCATCCATCGGATCAAGCGGGGTATCGAGCACGATCACCATGAGGCCGGCATCCTTGGCCTTCTGGATGGTCGGCACGATCGCCTTGCTGTCCGACGGCACGATGGCGAAGCCCTTGGCGCCGGCCGAGATCAGGTTCTCGATGGCGGCGACCTGCGCGTCATTGTCGCCGTCGAACTTGCCTGCCGCGGTGATCAGCTTGAGCCCGAGCTCCTTGGCCTTGGCTTCGGCGCCTTCGCGCATCTTGACGAAGAACGGATTGGTCTCGGTCTTGGTGATGAGACCGACGGTGACCTCTTGCGCGTAGGCCGTTGTGGCCATCGCCGCGGCCACGACGGCACCCGCCAGCGCGACCTTCACAAAGTCGAGTCTTCCCATGTTGTCCTCCCTTGGAGTTGCACGACGTTGCCCGCCGGCCGACGCCGGACGCGAGCGCGCGGCAGTCCGGGGCGAACGAGGCCTTGCCCGTCCGTTCTCCCCGACCGCACCGGAGACTTCAGCGCATCGCCTGCGTCCTGTCAATAAATTAATCCAGTTGATTTATTAATTGACAGGGGGAAGGCATGGACGCAGGATGCTTCAAGCGAAATTACCAACCTGATGATTGTATTTCGCTTTTGTCGCAGGCAACGCAGATGGTGCGGCCGTCCGAAGCGTGCTTCATGCACAAAGGTAAAGATTTGGGGAGGAAGCGTCGGTGGCGATGGACGCGGGCGGCAAGGAGTTGAGCGCCAGGCCGGGAGCCTCGAGCCGGGGCACCAACCAGCTCGGCGTACGCCTCTATAACGAGAGGCTGGTGCTGTCGCTCATCCGCCTCCACGGCGGGCTGCCCAAGGCCGACATCGCGCGGCTCACCCGGCTCTCACCGCAGACCATCTCGATCATCATGAACCAGCTGACGGCCGACGGGCTTTTGCTCAAGGGCAGCCCGCAGCGCGGCCGCATCGGTCAGCCATCGGTGCCCTACTCCCTCAACCCCGAGGGGGCCCTCGCCTTCGGCCTGAAGATCGGCCGGCGCAGCGCCGATCTCTACCTCATCAACTTCACCGGCGAGGTGCTGCAGCTGCTGCACGAGACCTACGCCTATCCCAAGCCGGAGCGGGTCCTGGCCTTCGCCCGGGACGGGATCGAGCGCATGCTCGCGCAGCTGCCCGAGCGGCTGACCCGCCGCATCGCCGGGCTCGGCATCGCCATGCCCTACGAGATGTGGACCTGGCACGAGGAAATCGGCGCCCCCAAGGCCGAAATCGACGCCTGGCGCACCATCGACATCCGCGCCGACATCGCCGGGTTCTGCCCCTGGCCGGTGTATTTCGCCAACGACATCACGGCGGCCTGTGCCGCCGAGCTCATGTTCGGCGGCGGCGGCGACCACAGCGACTATCTCTACGTCTTCATCGGTTCGTTCATCGGCGGCGGCCTCGTGCTCGACGGCCACCTGTTCCCCGGACGCACGCAGAACGCCGCCGCTCTCGGCTCGATGCCGGCGCCGGGGGCGAGGCTGGGCGGCAGTGCCAAGACGCCGCAGTTGATGAACGTCGCCTCCATCTACGTGCTCGAGCGCAAGCTGCACGCCCGGGGCCGCAATGCCGACGTCCTCTGGCAGTCGCCCGACGACTGGGGCGACGCGCTGGGCCCGGTCCTCGACGAATGGATCGATGAGGTCGCCGAGAGCGTCGCCTTCGCCGTCGTCGCCGCCATTGCCGTGATCGACGTCGAGACGGTCATCATCGACGGCGCCTTCCCCATCGCGGTCCGCCGGCGCATCATCGCCCGCACGGAGGAGGCGATTTCCCGGGTCAACCGGCAGGGCCTGTCGCCTTTCCGGCTGGTCGAGGGCTCGATCGGCAACGCCGCCCGCGCCATGGGGGGCGCCAGCCTGCCGCTATTGGCCAATTTCACCCAGGACCGCGAGGTGCTGTTCAAGGAGGGCAGCTAGCCCGCCGCCGACAGGACCACGCCGAGCCGCATCTCGCGCTGCCGCAGGCCGTCGCGGCGCGGCGCGCCCTCCTGCCACAGCGGCGCCAGCCTGCCGCCCTCGAACAGGCGGAACAGGCACGGCGCGATGTAGCTCTGCCGGGTGATGGCTGGCGTGTTCTGCAGGAAGCCCGCCACCTGGCGCACCACGGCCGCCACCTGCCGCTTGCGTGCGGCGGGCGACGCCTCCGGCTCGAGCCGCGACAAGGCCTCCGCCGCCAGCGCGCTGGCATGGAGCGTGCGGAAATCCTTGGCCGTCACGGCGGCCCCGGAAATCTCGCGCAGATAGGCATTGAGGTCCTCGGCTCGCAGGCGGCGAGGCGCGCCGTCGGCACCGTGATAGGCCAGCAGGCGCCGGCCCGGCACCGACTTGAGCCGCTCGATGGCGCGGGCGAGCCGGGCATCGGAGACGACATAGGAGGCCCGCTTGCCGCTCTTGGCGGGAAAACGCAGGACCACGGTGTCGCCGGTCACGGCGACGTCGCGCGCGAACAGCGTACCGGCGCCGCGCGTGCCGTTGCTTTCGAGATACCGCTCGCGCCCCACCCGCATCGCCGTCCGGTCGATCAGCGCCACGCCGACCGCAAGCGCCAGTTCCTTGCTGCCCGATGGCGCCTCGAGGTCGCGCCGGACGCGACGGCGGATCCGCGGCAGCGCCGCGCTCAACGCCGCCAGTTGGCGCTGCTTGCGGCGCGTCCGCCTCGCTTCCCAGTCCGGATGGTAGATGTACTGGACGCGGCCGGCCTGATCGATGCCGCAGGCCTGGATGTGGGCGTTCGCTTGCGCTGCGATGCGCACCTGCTGCCACGCCGGCGGAATGGCCAGCGCCCGCACGCGCGCCCTGAATTCCGCATCGCCCACCGGCGCTCCCTCGGCGTCGAGGAAGGTGAACCCCCTGCCGCTGCGCCGCCGCGCGATCGTCAGATCGTCCCGGCGGACGCGTCGCAACCGTGCCATCCGTGTCCCCCCTCGCGCGCCGCAGGCGTCACAGCGCCGTGGGATTGGGCTGCAGGAAGTAGACGAGATAGATCAGCGCGAAGATGGCTACCACCAGCACCGTCGAGATCACCAGCACGCGCGTGTTCATCATCCGGCGGCTGCCCTGGCGGACCTCGGTCGTGCTCTTCTTGGCGTCATAGGTCTGCATCACAGGCTCCGTTCCGCATTGCTTGCCCGACTCAACGTGGCGTTTCCTTATGGGTTCCCGGGCGCTCTTGACCGCGACGCGCCGACGAACGACGCTGTGCCCAAAGGTTTCATGCGGTGGTGCAATGGTTTCCCCCCAGCTGCTTTCCAGGATGATCAAGGCCGGGACCGGGGCGGTGCCCGCCGACACCGTGATCAAGAACGTGCGGCTGCTCGACGTCATCACTGGCGCGGTGACCCATTCGGACATCGCCATCGTCGGCGACCGCATCGTGGGCACGCACGGCTATTACAGCGGCAACCGCATCGTCGATGGCGACGGCCGCTTCGCCGTGCCCGGCTTCATCGACACCCATCTGCATATCGAATCCTCGCTGATCACGCCCTTCGAGTTCGACCGCTGCGTGCTGCCGCACGGCATCACCACCGCCATCTGCGATCCGCACGAGATTGCCAACGTGCTCGGCGCCGACGGCATCCGCTACTTCCTCGAGTGCGCGGAACGCACGGTGATGGATATCCGCGTCAACCTCTCGTCCTGCGTGCCGGCGACCAGCCACGAGACGTCGGGTGCCCGTCTCGAAATCGCCGACCTGCTGCCGTTCCTCGCCCACCCCAAGGTCCTCGGCCTGGCCGAGGTCATGAATTTTCCCGGCGTGCTGGCGGCCGACGCCGATCTCCTCGCCAAGCTCGCCGCCTTCCAGGACCGCCATATCGACGGCCACGCGCCGCTGCTGTCCGACATGGCGCTCAACGGCTATCTCGCCGCCGGCATCCGCACCGACCACGAATGCACCACCGCACGGGAAGCGCGCGAGAAGCTGGCCAAGGGCATGGCCATCCTCATCCGCGAGGGCTCCTCGGCCAAGGACCTCGACGCCCTGGCCGAGATCCTCGACCACGACACCTCGAGCTTCGTCGCCCTGTGCACGGACGACATCAATCCGCTCGATATCGCCCATGAGGGCCATATCGAGGCCTCGATCCGCCGCCTGATCGCCAAGGGGCGCCCGCTCCACCACGTCTACCGCGCTGCCAGCCATTCGGCCGCGCGCATCTTCGGGCTCAGGGACCGGGGCCTCGTCGCCCCCGGATGGCGCGCCGACATCGTGCTGCTCGACGATTTGCAGGCCTGCTCCGTATCCGGCGTGTTCAGCGCGGGGCGCCTCGTCGACGACGAACTCTTCGCGATGCGCGACACCGTCGCGCCGGTGGGCCTCGCCTCGATGAAGGCACGGCCGGTGGCGGCAGCCGACTTCGCGGTCCCGGTGCGTGCGGGCCGCAACGCCACGCCGGTCATCGGGGTGACGCAGGGCCGGATCATCACCGAGCATCTCACGGCGACCCTGCCGGTCGCCGACGACCTGCTGCTGCCCGACACGGACGCCGACGTCGTCAAGGTCGCCGTCATCGAACGCCACGGCAGGAACGGCAATATCGGCCGCGCCTTCGTTTCCGGGTTCGGGGTCAAGGCCGGGGCGATGGCCACCTCGGTCGGCCACGACAGCCACAACATCACCGTCGTCGGCGTCTCCGACGATGACATGGCCGTGGCCGTCAACCGGCTGATCCAGCTCGGCGGCGGCTTCGCCGTGGTGCGCGACGGGGCCGTGCTGGCCGAACTGGCGCTGCCGCTCGCCGGCCTCATGAGCCTGCAGTCGTTCGAGACCGTGGCCGACAAGCTGCAGCGGCTGCGCGAGGCCGCGGCCGCGCTCGGCTGCACGCTGCCCGAACCGTTCCTGACCGCGGCCTTCCTCGCCCTGCCGGTCATTCCCCATCTCAAGCTCACCGACCGCGGGCTGTTCGATGTCGACGCCTTCACCTTCGTTGCCTAGCCGATGAGCCTGAGCAGCCGCCTCCTCGCCGAGTCCTGCGGGCTGCCCAAGCGCCAGTGCGCCGCCATCCGCCACCGCGGCCTGCGCGTGCCGATGCGCGACGGCGTGATGCTCGATACCGTCCACTACGCGCCCAAGGCGCCCGGCCGCCACCCCACCATCCTGATGCGGGTGCCGTATGGCCTGCGGGGCTTCAGCACCGTTGCCGAGGTCTATGCCGAGCGCGGCTTCAATGCCGTGCTGCAATCCTGCCGCGGCACCGGCGGTTCCGAAGGGGAACTCGATCCGCTGACCCACGAGCGCGAGGATGGCCTCGACACGCTCGACTGGATCAGTCGGCAACCCTGGTTCGACGGACGCCTCGGCACCTCCGGCCCAAGCTATCTGGGCTACGCGCAATGGGCCATCTGCGACGCCCTGCCCAAGGTTTCGGCGATGTCGACGAAGGTGACCAGCGCCGAGTTCCGCAGCGTGCTGTTTCCCGGCGGCGCGCCCGATCTCGGCCTGTGGCTGGGCTGGCTGCAGGTGGTGGAGGGGCTGAAGTCCAGCCCCGTGCTGCTCAGCCAGCGCATGTGGAGCGGCAGTATCGAGCGGCGCTCGCTGCGCGCCTCCATGAAGCTGCCGCTGCGCGATGCCGACAAGCGCGTCGTCGGCAAGCACATGGGTTTCTGGAAGCGCTGGCTGGACGGCGCCATCGGCAACGAGGCGTTCTGGGAGGCCATCGACCACACCCACCGGCTGGGGGTACGGACGCCGCCCAACCTGTTCATCTCCGGCTGGTACGATTTCATGATCGACCAGTTGCTGCGGGACTACCAGAGCCTGGTGGAAGCCGGGCACACCCCCTACCTGACGGTGGGCCCGTGGGTGCATGTCAGCGCCGAATTGCAGTGGCAGAGCATCCGCGACACGCTGACCTGGATGCGCGCCCACCTGCTGGACGATCGCTCGGGGCTGCGCGACAAGCCGGTGCGCCTGCATATTTCCGGGCTCGGGGAATGGCGCGAGTTCGAAACCTACCCCCCCGCCGTGCCCGATACGCAGATCTGGCACCTGCACCCCGACGGCGTACTGTCGCCGCGGCCGGTGAAGAATGCCGACCCTGATACCTACCGCTACGACCCGCGGCGTCCTACTCCCAATCTGGGTGGCGCCGTGTTCGCCTTCACCGGGGCCGGTCCGGTGGACAACGCCAAACTTGAGGGCCGCAACGACGTCCTCACCTTCACGTCCGAACCGCTGTTCACCCCGATCACCATCATCGGCAACGTCACGGTCACGCTCTACGCCCGCGCCAGCCTGCCCAATGCCGATTTCTTCGTCCGGCTGAGCGACGTCGACGAGAAGGGGGTCTCGACCAATATCTGCGACGGTTTCATCCGTATGACCTCAGCCTCGCCCGCAGTTCCCGACGATATCTGGAAGCTCAACATGAAGCTGCACGCCACCGCGCATTGCTTCAAGGAGAACCACCGGCTACGGCTGCTCGTGGCCAGCGGCGCCCATCCGCGCTACGCCCGTAACACCGGCACCGATGAGGCTTTCGGCGAGGCGACGACGCTGCTGCCGTGCGACATCGAGATCTTTCACGATCCGCAACGGCCCACGGCCATCCACCTGCCGGTGCAGGACATTCACTAGGCCGGGACGGATCGCGCCCGCCCCGGCGAGGATACGGCTCTCAGGCGATATCAGAGGAAGCCGGCTTCCCGGCACTGCTCGACGGTCAGGCTGGCGAGGATCTCGAGTTCGTGTTCCCTCGCAGCGAAGTCGCCCGAGGACTCGCCGGGCTCATCGATCGAGCCGGTTACGGTCTGGTCGGCGTCCTCGCTCAGGCTGCGGTTCTGCGCGACCTGCAGGGCCTGGCACTTCTGCGCGAACGTCGTCATGCTTTCTTCGGGCACCCGGTAGTTGTTGATCACGGCCTGGGCGGTCGCAGCCCCGGATACGGAAAGGAAAGCAGCCGCAGCCAGCGGAAATATCAGATTGCGAACGTGCATGATGGTCTCCTTGGATCAGGCCGGGAGTTCGTGGCCTGCCTGGAAAACGCGTTCGCGCCGGTGCGGGTTTCTTCGCGATATCGTGAACGCCGCGGCAGCGCATGCGAGCCGCCGCGGCATGAGAACCGGGATCCGGAGGTTCAGGCGTGCGCCTTGGCCTCGGCGCGGGCGGCGTGCAGGATCGGCTCGGTATAGCCGCTGGGCTGCGCCGCGCCCTCGACGGCCAATGCCAGGGCGGCGCGGAAGGCGACCGAATCCGGCCTGCCGGCCATGGGCACGTAGAGCGGGTCGCCGGCGTTCTGGGCATCCACCACCGCGGCCATGCGGCCGAAGATCTCGCTCACCTGCTCGCGGGTGACGACGCCATGGCGCAGCCAGTTGGCGATCGCCTGGGACGAGATGCGGCAGGTGGCGCGGTCTTCCATCAGCCCCACGTCGTTGATGTCCGGCACCTTCGAGCAGCCGACGCCCTGGTCGACCCAGCGCACGACGTAGCCGAGAATCCCCTGCGCGTTGTTCTCGACCTCGCGCGTGATCTCGTCCGCATCGAGCGTGGCGGGGTCGAGCACGGGCATCGAGAACAACTCGGCGAGCGGCGGCGTCGGCTGGTTGTGGCGGCGTTTCTGGGCCTCGAACACGTCCACCTGGTGGTAGTGCAGCGCGTGCAGCGTCGCCGCCGTCGGCGACGGCACCCAGGCCGTATTGGCGCCGGCGCTCGGATGGCCGATCTTGGCTTCGAGCATGGCCGCCATGTCGTCCGGCCGCGCCCACATGCCCTTGCCGATCTGCGCCCGTCCGGGCAGGCCGCAGGCAATGCCGATGAGGACGTTGCGGTCCTCGTAGGCCTGCAGCCAACGCTCCGACTTGATCTCGTCCTTGCGCAGCACCGGCCCCGCCTCCATGGAGGTGTGGATTTCGTCGCCGGTGCGGTCGAGGAAGCCGGTGTTGATGAAGAACAGGCGTTGCCGGGCGGCGTGGATGCAGGCCTTGAGATTGGCGGAGGTCCGCCGCTCCTCGTCCATGATGCCGATCTTGATGGTCAGCGGCGCCATGCCGAGCATCCGCTCCACGGCCGCGAAGATCTCGCAGGCGAAGGCCACCTCGGCCGGCCCATGCATCTTGGGCTTGACCACGTACAGGGCGCCGGTCGCCGAGTTGCCGGTGTCGTGCAGCGCGCACAGTGCCGTGACCGCGGCGTCGAGCAGGCCCTCCCCGATGGGCGCGCCCTCGGCGTCGCGCACGGCGTCGGTGGTCATCAGGTGGCCCACGTTGCGCACCAGTTGCAGCGCGCGGCCCTTGAGCACCAGCGGCTTGCCGTCGGCGCCGGTATAGGTCCTGTCGGCATTGAGCCGGCGGCGGACGGTCCGCCCGCCCTTCTCGAACGTCTCCTCGAGCGTGCCGTCCATGAGCCCGAGCCAGTTGCGGTAGACCCCGACCTTGTCCTCGGCGTCGACGGCCGCCACCGAATCCTCGCAATCCTGGATGGTGGTCAGCGCCGCCTCGATGATGACGTCGGCGAGCTTGGCCGGGTGGGTGCTGCCCACCGGATGGCTCGGATCGATGACCAGTTCGGCGTGCAGGCCATGGTGCCGCAGCAGGATGACGGCGCGCCCGCCGGCGCCGGAATGGCCGACGAACTGCGTCTTGTCCCTGAGCGCTGCCGGGCCGTTGACCGTCTCCATGGCCAGCGCGGCGCCGCCGGCCGTCTCGACCACCTCGTAGGAGATGACGGCCGCGTGGCTGGCCCCGGCAAGCGGGAACGCCTCGTCGAGGAAGGCCGCGACGCGGGCGAACACCGCCTCGCCGCGCCGGGGGTTGTAGGCCTTGCCCGGCGCCAGTTCGCCCTCCTGCGGGATGGCGTCGGTGCCGTAGAAGGCATCGTAGAGGCTGCCCCAGCGGGCATTGGCGGCGTTGAGCGCATAGCGGGCGTTGGAGACCGGCACCACCAGCTGCGGGCCGCACAAGGTCGCGATTTCCGGGTCGAGGCCGGTCGTCTCCACGGTAAAGTCGGCCGGCTCGTCGACGACATAGCCGATCCGGCGGAGGAAGGACTCGTAGCCCGCCGGGTCGGCCGCGACCGGCCCGTGCTGGCGGTGCCAGTCGTCGATCTGCCGCTGCAACCGCTCGCGGGTGGCCAGCAGTTGCCGGTTCTTCGGCATCAGCTCCCTGGCCACGCCGGCAAGCCCGGACCAGAACTGCGCCGCCGACACGCCGGTCCCGGGCAGCGCTTCGTCCTCGACAAACGCCGCCAGGACTGCAGCCACCTCGAGACCCGACCTGTCTACATAGTTGGACATCCCACCGCCTTTCTAGGTTCCGGACTGCGGCAGCGCCGATTTCATCGGCCTGCCCGCGACATAGGTTTCGACAACCGCCCGATCGTCGCCGCACGTCTGCAACAGGAACAGCTCCTGGGCAAGTGCTGAAATGGTCTCATGGCGCAGCGCCATCTGCGGCGTCGCCCGCGCATCCAGCACGACGAGGTCGGCCGCGGCCCCGGGAACCAGCGCGCCGATGCTGCCTTCGAGCCCGAGCGCCCGGGCATTGCCCAGCGTCGCGTGGTAGAAGGAGCGCAGCGGATTGAGGCGCTGCCCCCGCAACTGCAGCACCTTGTAGCCCTCGTCGAGCGTTCGCAGCAGCGAATAGCTGCTGCCGCCGCCGACGTCGGTCGCAACCGCGATGCGGGCGCCGCGGGCATGCAGCCTGTCGTAGTCGAATAGGCCCGAGCCGATGAACAGGTTCGAGGTGGGGCAGAACACCGCCACCGACCGCGTCCCGGCCACCACCTCGACCTCGCGGTGGGTGAGGTGGATGCAGTGTCCGAGGAGGGTGCGCGGGCCGAGCAGGCCGTACCGCTCGTAGATGCCCATGTAGTCGGGCGCGTCGGGATAGAGTTCGCGCGCGTATTCGATCTCGGCGAGGTTCTCAGAGACATGGGTCTGGATGTGGCAGTCCGGAAACTCGGCGGCGAGCGCCGCGGCCGCCTCGAGTTGCGCGGGCGAGGAGGTGATGGCAAAGCGCGGCGTGATGGCGTAGCGCGCCCGGCCCTTGCCGTGCCAGGTGTCGATCAGCCGCTTGCTGTCGTCGTAGCCCGCCTGCGCCGTGTCGAGCAACCCGGGTGGGGCGTTGCGGTCCATCATCACCTTGCCGCCGAGCACCAGCATGTCGCGCTTCGCCGCCTCGGTGAAGAAGGCGTCGACCGATTGCGCGTGCACCGAGCAATAGGCGGCGGCCGTCGTCGTGCCGTGCCGGATCAACTCGTCGAAGAAGCGCGAGGCGATCCGGGCGCAATGCCTCGCGTCGCCGAATTTCTGTTCTTCCACGAAGGTGTAGGTATTGAGCCATTCGAGCAGCGCGGCCGCGTAGGAGCCGATGACCTGCATCTGCGGGAAATGGATGTGCGGATCGATGAAGCCCGCCATGATCAGGTGCGGGCGGTGGTCGATGATGCGGGTGCCGGCATCCTGCGCGCCGTCGAACGGCCCGATGCTGACGACGCGACCGTCTGCGATCTCGACCTCGCCATCCTCGAAGTAGGCGTAACTGCTTGTATCGTCGAGGCTTTGCGGCTCGTCGAGGAAGCTGAGGACCCTGCCGCGCAGCAGCAGCCGCGTCATTCGCCCGATCCCTCGCGGTACCAGGCGACCAGCAGCGCCCGCTCCTCGTCGCTTATCTCGGTGATGTTGCCGGGCGGCATGGCATGGCTGTAGCCGGCCTGCAGGGCAATCTCCCGCGCCTGGTTGGCGATCACGACGTCGCCATCCAGATGCACGTTCTTTGGCGCTTGCTGGACGCCCTCCCACACCGGTTCGGCGGTGTGGCACATCGAGCAGCGCATCAGCACCGTATCGCGGGCTGCGGTAAAATGCTCGGCGGCGAGGAACGGCGCGGCGGCGGCCGAGGCCACGGCGTCGCGCGCGTCGCCCGGTTTTGGTGCCGACGACAGCCAGGCGATGACGAGGACGATGGCGACCGCCGCGGCCCAGGTCCAGTGCGGGTTGCCCTTGCGGGCGTGGCGGGTGTTGAACCAGTGCCGGATGATGGCGCCCTCGAGGAAGATGAGCGCGGCGATGACCCAGTTCCACTCCGTCGCGAAGGCGAGCGGATAGTGGATGGACAGCATGAAGAAGATGACCGGCAGCGTCAGGTAGTTGTTGTGCAGCGAGCGCTGCTTGGCGATGCGGCCATATCTGGCATCGGGCGTGCGTCCGGCCTTGAGGTCGGCGACCACCACCTTCTGGTTGGGAATGATGACGGCGACGACGTTGGCCGTCATGATGGTTGCGGTGAAGGCGCCCATGTGCAACAGCGCCGCCCGGCCGGTGAACACCTGGGTGTAGGCCCAGCCCATCGCCGTCAGCACCACGAACAGCGCCGCCATCAGACCGCCCGTCGAACGGCCGAGCGGCGAGCGGCACAGGGCGTCGTAGACGACCCAGCCGAGGCCGATCGACCCCATCGAGATGAGGATCGCCACCCAGTTGGGCACGTCCAGCACGTGCCGGTCGATGAGGAACAGGTCGGCGCCGAAATAGTAGACGATGACCAGCAGGACGAAGCCGGACAGCCAGGTGAAGTAGCTCTCCCACTTAAACCAGGTCAGGTGCTCGGGCAGGAAATCCGGGGCCACGAGATATTTCTGGATGTGGTAGAAGCCGCCGCCATGCACCTGCCACTCCTCGCCATGGGCGAGCGGCGGCAGGCTCGGCGTCTGGCGCAGGCCGAGGTCGAGCGCGATGAAGTAGAAGCTGGAGCCGATCCACGCGATGGCGGTGACCACGTGCGTCCAGCGCACCGCAAAGCTCAGCCATTCCCAGAAGATTGCGTAGTCGGTCATTCGGTGCCTCGGGCTCCCCTCACCCGCCCTTCGGGCGCCCTCTCCCACGAGGGGAGAGGGCGACAGAGCGGCGATATCTCACTTGGCGCCTTCTCCCGGTGGGAGAAGGTGGGCGAAGCCCGGATGAGGGTGGGGCCACGCCCACGACGGGAGGCAGGCCGGGCCTGCCCCCGGCGTAGTACGGGCCCCTATGCCTGCACGCCTTCGACGTAGGTCTGCAGGCCGAGGAGGAACCCGTCGTCCGGCGTCTGGCCGGCGGCGACCATCTCGTTGCCGTCCTTGTCCTTGATCGGGCCGGTGAAGATGTGCAGCGAACCGTCGATCTGGCCCTGCTTGACCGCGTCGGCCGCCGCCGCCACCTCGGCCGGCACCTTGGCGTTGTACGGGGTGACGAGGACGACGCCCTCCTTGAGCCCTTCCCACGGCTGCGCCGACACCCACGTGCCATCGAGCACGGCCTGGGTGGCGCGAATGTAGTGCGGGCCCCAGTTGTCCACGATCGAGGTCAGGCACGCGTTCGGCCCGAACGAAGCCATGTCGGAGGCCTGGCCGAAGCAGATGGCGCCGCGCTCCTCGCACACCTGCACGGGGGCCGGGCTGTCGGTGTGCTGGGTGATGACGTCGACGCCCTGGTCGAGCAAGGCACGGGCGGCGTCGGCTTCCTTGGCCGGGTCGAACCAGGTGTTGAGCCAGATCACCTTGAGCGTGAAGTTCGGGTTGACCTTGCGGGCGGCGAGGCAGAAGGCGTCTATGCCCATCACTACTTCGGGGATCGGGAACGAGGCGAGATAGCCGCCGACGCCGGCCTTCGACATGTGCCCGGCGATGGTGCCGATGACGGCGCGGCCTTCGTAGAAGCGGGCATTGTAGGTGCCGAGATTGGGGGCGGTCTTGAAGCCGGTGCAGTGCTCGAAGATCACGTCGGGGAACTCGGCCGAAACCTTCACCGCCGCTTCCATGTGGCCGAACGTGGTGGCGAAGATCAGCTTGTTGCCCTGCTGCGCCAGTTCGCGCAGCACGCGCTCGACGTTCGGGCCGCTCTCGCCGACATTCTCGACCTTGGTGACCTCGATCTTGTCGCCGAGCGCCTTGATGAGGTCGTTGGCGCCCTGGTCGTGGGCGTAGGTCCAGCCGTAGTCGCCGGGGACGGCCAGGTAGGCGAAGCCGACCTTGAGCTTTTCCTGGCCCAGCGCGATGCCGCTGAGGGCGGGCATGGCGGCAAGCGCAATGCCGCCCTTCAGGATCGTGCGACGGGGTAGCATGGTCATGATGGTTCTCCCTGAGACCGGTTATGCCGTTGGTAGGAAGGGCTTGCCGAGGCAAGCCGGTGCACTCGTGCTGCCGCTGCGCCGCATGGAAATGGCCACCAGCACGAAGATTGTCGCGAGGTATGGCAGCGCCGCCCATGCCTCCGGGGGGACGACCGAGAACCAGCCACCCGCCGCCTTGGCATGCAGCTCCAGCGTCATCACCGCCCCGAAGAGATAGGCCCCGGCCAGCAGCCGGTACGGCCGCCAGGCGGCGAACACCACCAGCGCCAGCGCGATCCAGCCGCGCCCCGCGGTGAGGTTCTCCGCCCACATCGGCGTGCCGACCATGGAAAAATAGGCGCCGGCAACGCCGGCCATGGCGCCGCCGAAGGCCACCGCGCCGTAGCGCACCCCGACCACCGAATAGCCGATGGAATGGGCCGAGGCGTCGTTCTCGCCCACGGCCCTCAGGATCAGGCCGGCGCGCGTGCGGGTGAGGAACCACCAGACCGCCACCACCATGAACAGCGAGAAATAGACGATCGGCGAGTAGCCGAAGAACACGCGCCCGAACGGGTGCTGCGCCAGTTCCGGTGGAAACACGGCGCCGAACACGGGGATCGTCTTGCCCAGGAAGGCCTTGCCGGCGAGCGCGGAGAAGCCGGTGCCGAAAATGGTGAGCGCGAGGCCGGTGGCCACCTGGTTGGCTGACAGGCTGAGCGTGAGGAAGCCGAAGATCAGGGCGCCCAGCGCCGCCGCGACGGCGGCCGCGAGCACGCCGAGCCAGGGGTTGCCGGTGCTGGCGGCCATGGCGAAGCCGATGACCGCCCCCATCAGCATCATGCCCTCGACGCCGAGGTTGAGGACGCCCGCCTTCTCCACCACCAGTTCGCCCAGCGCCGCCAGCAGGATGGGGGTGGAGACGCCGACGATGGCAACGACGATGGCGACGGCCAGGTCCGGGCTCATGCCGCTTCTCCCGCGGGGCGCGGGGCCACGGCCTTGAGGCGGTAGCGCACGAAGATGTCGCCGGCCAGCAGCAGGAACAGCATCAGCGCCTGGAAGATGCCGGTGGCGGCGCTGGGCAGGCCGATGGTGGTCTGCGCGATCTCGCCGCCGACATAGGTGATGGCGAGCACGAGGCCGGCAGCGATGGCGCCGAGCGGGTTCAGCCGCCCGAGAAAGGCGACGATGATGGCGGTGAAGCCGTAGCCGGTGTTGAAGCCGGGTACGAGCTGGCGGAACGGCCCGGCCGCCTCGAGGATGCCGGCGAGCCCCGCCAGCCCGCCCGAGACCAGCAGCGCCAGCCAGATCGTGCGCTTGGCCGAGAAGCCGCCATAGCGCGCGGCGTTGGGCGCGCTGCCCACCACCTTGACCTGGAAGCCGAAGACCGAACGGCTCATCACGAACCAGGCGAGCAGCGCGACGACCAGCGCGATGGGCACGCCCCAGTGCATGATCGTGCCGCGCCACAGATAGGGCAGCGACTGGCTGGCGGTGAACAGCGGCGTCTGCGGAAAGGAAAAGCCCATCGGGTCGCGCCACGGCCCGCGCAGCAGATAGCCCAGCAGCTGGATGATGGCGTAGTTGAGCATCAGGCTGGTGAGGATCTCGTTGACGTCGAGCTGCGTCTTGAGCAGCGCCGGTATGGCGCCCCACAGCATGCCGCCGAGCACCCCGGCGACGATCATCGCCGGCAGGATCCACGGCCCCTCCATGCCCATGGTGAGCAGCGCCACGGCCGTGCCCGCCATGGCGCCGGCGACGTACTGGCCCTCGGCGCCGATGTTCCACACATTCGCCCGGTAGGCGATGGCGAGCCCCACCCCGATGATGATGAGCGGCGCCGCCTTGATGCCGAGGTCCTGCCACTTGAGCGGATTGGTAATCGGCCGGGTGAATATCTCGATGACCGCGCCGACGCCGTTATAGCCCATCAGGCTGAAGATGACCGCGCCCAGCACCATGGTGAGCAGCACCGCCGCGACCGGCGCGGCGTAGAGCATGAGCCGGCTCGGCTCGGCCCGCCTCTCAAGCCGGAACTGCATGCTCGCCCCCCGGCGCGATGTGCGTTTCCTGCGCGGTGCCGTGCACCCCGCCCATCAGCAGCCCGATCTCCTCGATCGAGACCTCCCCCACGTTCATCTTGGCACTCAGCCGCCCCTCGTTGATCACCGCCAGCGTGTCGCAGAGCTTCAGAAGTTCATCAAGGTCCTGGCTGATGACGACGATGGCCGAGCCCGCCGCGGCGAGGTCGACCAGCGCCTGGTGGATGGCCGCCGCGGCGCCGGCATCGACGCCCCAGGTCGGCTGGTTGACGACCAGCACCTCCGGCTTCTGCAGGATCTCGCGCCCCATGATGTATTTCTGCAGATTGCCGCCCGACAGCGACCCAGCCGTGGCCCCCGGGCCGAGCGCCTTGACGGCGAAGGCCGCAATCACCTCGCCGGTGAAGGTCTTCGCCGCCCCGGCCCGGATCAGCCCGGCGCTCACCATGCCGAGCCGGTCGCGGGCGGTCAGCACGCTGTTCTCGCTGAGCGTGAAATCCCCCACCGCCGCATGGCCGTTGCGTTCCTCTGGCACCGCGCACAGGCCGCGCTTGCGCCGGCCGGTGGCATGCAGTTGCCCGACCGGCCGCCCGGCCATCTCGATGGCGCCCGGCGCGCTCGCGACCTCGCCGTCGAGGGCAAGCAGCAATTCGTTCTGGCCGTTGCCGGCGACCCCGGCGACGCCAAAGATCTCACCCTTGCGCACGGTGAAGCTGATATCCTCGAGCGAGGTGCCGAACGGGCCCACCGCCGGCAGCGACAAGTTGCGCACCGCGAAGGCCGGCTCGCCGAATTCGCGCGCCGGTTGCTTGACGATGTCCTTGAGATTGCCGCCGATCATCTTCTCGGCCATCGAGCGCGACGTTTCCGCCTTGGGATCGCAGGTATCCACCACCCTGCCGCCGCGCAGGATCGTCGCCGTGTCGCACAGCGCCTTGATCTCGTCGAGCTTGTGCGAAATGTAGAGGATCGAGCAGCCCTCCGAGGCCAGCTGGCGCAGCACCACGAACAGCTGCTCCACCTCCTGCGGGGTGAGCACCGAAGTCGGTTCGTCCATGATCAGCAGGCGCGGATCGAGCAGCAGCGCCCGCACGATCTCGATGCGCTGGCGCTCGCCCACCGACAGGGTTGAAACGATGCGGCGCGGCTCGAGCGCCAGCCCGTACTGCGCCATCACCTCGCGGATCTTGGCCTCCAGCTGGCGCGCCGGGATCTTCGCGTCCATGCCGAGCGCGATGTTCTCGAGCACGGTCAGCGCCTCGAACAGCGAGAAGTGCTGGAACACCATGCCGATGCCCAGCCGGCGCGCGGCCCTGGGATTGGGGATGCCGACCACGGCGCCGTCCCAGCGGATTTCGCCGGCGTCGGGCTGCATGATGCCGTAGATCATCTTGACCAGCGTCGACTTGCCGGCGCCGTTCTCGCCCAGCAGCGCATGGATTTCGCCGGGGCGCACCGAAAAGCTGACACGATCGTTGGCAAGTACGCCGGGAAACTGCTTGGTGATCCCGGTAAGCTCAAGCCGAGGCGGCACGTTAGCGTCCATCGAGGGTTCCGACACTGACGACCGGCCGGCGCTGTTCCGAAGCGGTCCGTTGCGCAATCTGCACCATGATCTCGGCCGCGGCCAGCGCCGCGATCACCTCCGGCCGCTTGTCCCCAAGCCCGTGCGGAAACGCCCGGCCGCCGATGGGCAGCACGAGCCGCTCCACTGCCGCCCGGCCGCCGCCTTCGCTGGCATACCAGCTCGCGAACCGGGCGCGTTTCGTCTTCGAGCCGACCATGCCGACATAGGGCGCGTCCAGGCGCTTGAGAGCCTCGCCGGCAATGAGGAAATCGAGGGCGTGATCGTGGGTGAGGATGACGTAGGAACTGCCCGCGGGCGCCGAGCGCACCACCGCCTCCGGCAGCGCCACCGCCCTGGCGTCGACGTTGTCGGGCAGCCCCGCCAGTTCCTCGGGGCGCGTGTCGACGACGTGCACCTGCAGCGGCAACGGCGACAGCGCCCGGGCCAGCGCCCGGCCGACATGGCCGGCGCCGAACACGTAGACATGCGGCTGGACGGCCTGTGCCGCCGCGAGCCGCGCCGCCAGGCGCCGGGCGATGGCCTCGTCCACGACCCTGAGGGCGACCTCGACCCGCCCGCCGCAGCACTGGCCGATCTCGGGGCCGAGCGGAATGTCGAGCGCGGCGTCGGGCAGGCCGTCACGCAGCACCTGCCGGGCCCGGTCGATGACCAGGTATTCGAGCGCTCCCCCGCCGATGGTACCGAGCAGCGTCTCCGCGGCGATCAGCATGAACGCCCCCTGCTCGCGCGGGCTCGAGCCGCGTACGGCCGTGAGTTCGGCCACGATGGCGGCGCGATGCTCGGAAAGGAAGGCCTCGAGTTCGGCGCCCGCGAGAGTCATCGTGGTGTCACCCCCCTCCCATCCGCCCCCACAAGGGGGGAGGTGCAGGATCGTGCTCGTGGCCCCTTGTTGCCCAGCCCACCGGCAGACACCCTCCCCCTTGTGGGGAGGGGTGGGGAGGGGGTGGCAACAACCACCGAATTCACGGCTGTTGCTCCCGCCGCAACTCTTCCACCCGCATCAGCACGCGCTCCGGCGTCGCCGGGGCGTCGAGGCGGGGGGCGATCCTGTAGTCGGCGACCGACGCCACCGCCATGCCCAGCGCCTCGAGCACCGAAATGGCCAGCATGAAGGGCGGCTCGCCCACCGCCTTGGAGCGGCCCACATTGGTCTCCTTGTTGACCGACCAGTCGGCCAGCCGCACGTTGAAGACCGGCGGCGCGTCGGAGGCGAGCGGGATCTTGTAGGTCGAGGGCGCGTGCGTGCGCAGCTGGCCCTTGCCGTCCCACACCAGCTCCTCGGTGGTCAGCCAGCCCATGCCCTGGACGAAGCCGCCCTCCACCTGGCCCATGTCGATGGCCGGGTTCAGCGAGCGGCCGACGTCGTGCAGGATGTCGACGCGGTCGGTGTGGTGCTCGCCGGTCAGCGTGTCGATGGTCACCTCCGACACCGCCGCCCCGTAGGCGAAGTAGTAGAACGGCCGGCCGCGGCCGGTGCTGCGATCCCAGTGGATCTTGGGGGTCTTGTAGAAGCCGGCGGCGGACAGCTGCACCCGCGCCGCATAGGCGGATTCCACCAGTTCGGCGAATGGCACGAAACGCTGCCCGCAGCGCACGCCGCCCGGCTCGAAGGCAATGTCGCCCGCGGGGACGCCGTACAGCCCGGCCGCGTGGGCCACCAGCCTCTCCTTGATCTGCCGCGCCGCGTCGGCGGCCGCGGCGCCGTTGAGGTCGGAGCCCGAGGAGGCGGCGGTCGCCGAGGTGTTGGGAACCTTGCCGGTGGTGGCGGCCATGATCTTGATGCGCTCAAGCCCGACCTGGAAGGCGTCGGCGAGCACCTGGGCCACCTTGATGTTGACCCCCTGCCCCATCTCGGTGCCGCCATGGCTCAGGTGGATGGAGCCGTCGCGGTAGACATGCACCAGCGCCCCGGCCTGGTTGAACAGGGTGGCCGTGAACGAAATCCCGAATTTCACCGGCGTCAGCGCGATCCCCTTCCTGAGGACCGGGCTGGTGCGGTTGAAGGCGACGATGGCGCGCCGCCGCGCCTGGTAGTCCGACGAGGCCTCGAGTTCCTCGACGATTCGGTGGATGACGTTGTCCTCCACCGTCTGGTGGTAGGGCGTGACGTTGCGCTCGCCGATGCCGTAGAAATTGGCCTTGCGGATGTCGAGCGGGTCCTTGCCGAGGGCGTAGGCGATGTCCTCGATCCAGCGCTCGCAGCCGACCATGCCCTGCGGGCCGCCGAAGCCGCGGAAGGCGGTGTTGGACTGGGTGTTGGTGAACAGCGGCTCCGACCGCACCCGCACCGCCGGGAAGAAATAGGCGTTGTCGGCGTGGAACAGCGCGCGGTCGGTCACCGGCCCGGTGAGATCGGCCGAGAAGCCCGAGCGCGCGGCGTAGACCGCGTCCACCGCCTCGATCCTGCCGTCGTCGTGGTAGCCGACCTCGTAGTCGACGCAGAAATCGTGGCGCTTGCCGGTGATGAGGAAATCATCGTCGCGGTCGGGCCGGATCTTCACCGCGCGGCGGAAGCGCCGGGCAGCGAGCGCCGCCACCGCGGCGAACAGGTTGGCCTGCGTTTCCTTGCCGCCGAAGCCGCCCCCCATGCGCCGCACGTTGACGGTCACGGCGTGGTAGCTGACGCCGAGCACATGGGCGATCATCAGCTGCACTTCCGAGGGGTGCTGCGTCGAGGAATGGACGACGACGTCCTCGTCCTCCCCCGGCACGGCCAGCGCCACCTGCCCCTCCAGGTAGAAATGCTCCTGCCCGCCAATCCGCATCGTACCCTTGAGCCGGCGCGGCGCGCGCGCGAGGCCGCCGGCGACGTCGCCGCGCTCGAGCGTGAGCGGTTCGGTCACGAGCCGCCCGCCGGCGGACCGGGCGGCGTCGATGTCCAGCAGCGCCGGCAGGTCGCGGTACTCGATCTTCGCCAGCCGCGCGGCACGGCGGGCGGCGGCACGCGTCGTGCCGATGACGGCGAACACCGGCTGGCCCACATACAGCACGCGGCCGGTGGCGAACACGGGCTCGTCGTGCTTGTGCGGCGAGGACACGTCGTTCTCGCCGGGGATGTCCTCGGCGGTAAGGACGCCGACCACGCCCGGCGCCTGGCGCACGGCGGCGAGGTCGATGGCGACGATCTCGGCGTGGGCACGCTGGGAGAGGCCGAGATAGGCGTGCAACGTGCCCTCGGGCTCGACCATGTCGTCGATATATTCGGCGCGGCCGCTGACATGCTTGGCGGCACTGTCGTGCGGCATCGCCACGTTCATGAAGGCGGTCGGAATGACGGGTTGCTTGTTCATTGCAGCTGCTCCCGGCACGAATTGCGCGACCCCCACCCCCAACCCCTCCCCTCACGGGGGAGGGGAGGCAGACCGAGAGGCCTCGGTTCTGTGGCATCCCTCCCCCTTGAGGGGAGGGACCGAGGGTGGGGGTCCATCAGTGTAGCGAACATCAAGCCACCTCCCGCACCAGCCGGGCCGGCGCGCCCGTGGTCTCGAGATGGAACCGTCGCAACAGGTTGCGCGCCACCAGCAGGCGGTATTCGGCCGAGGCCCGCATGTCGGTGATCGGCTGGTAGTCCTCGGCGAAGGCCGCCGCTGCCGCCTCGACCGACGCGGCCGTCCACGGCCTGCCCACGAGGGCGGCTTCCACCGCGCCGGCTCGTTTCGGCGTCGCCGCCATGCCGCCGAAGGCGATGCGGGCCGCCTCCACCGTGCCGCCGGCATCGAGGGCAATGCGGAAGGCGCCGCACAGCGCCGAGATATCCTCGTCGCGGCGCTTCGACACCTTGTAGCAGGCGAAATGCTCGCCCGCCGGCAGCAGCGGGATGGTCACCGTCTCCACGAACTCGCCCGGCTGCCGGTCCTGCTTGCCGTAGGCAATGAAATAGTCCTCCAGCGGCACCTCGCGGCGCGCCGCGCCCCGGCGCAGGACGATGCGCGCGCCCAGCGCGATCAGCGGCGGCGGCGTATCCCCGATCGGCGAGCCGTTGGCGATATTGCCGCCGACCGTGCCCATGTTGCGCACCTGCTCGCCGCCGATGCGTCCCCACAATTCGCCGAGCTGCGGAAAATGCGCCACGACGACCGGGGCCGCCCGCGTGTAGGTGACGCCGGCCCCGAGCGTCACTTGCGTCCCGGTGACGGCGATGCGGTGCAGTTCGGGAACCTCGCCGATGAACACCATCGGCCCGATGTCGCGCATGAACTTGGTGACCCACAGCCCCACGTCGGTCGCCCCCGACACCAGCGTCGCCCCCGGCTCCGCCGCGTAGATTTCGGCGAGATCGTCGACGCTTGCCGGCACGACCAGCCGGTCGCGCCCGTGGCCGATCTCCACCCGCCGGCCGTCGTGCAACTCCGACAGGCGCGCCTTGACCTGTTCGCGATGCTTGACCAGCCGGTCGTCGCCGGCGTCGGCGTAGCCCGACACCGCCTGGGCGGCGCGCACGATCGGCGCATAGCCCGTGCAGCGGCACAGATTGCCCTGCAGCGCCCGCTCGACCGCCGCGGTCGAGGGCTGCGGCTCGCGCATCCACAGCGCATAGAGCGACATGACGATGCCCGGCGTGCAGAAGCCGCACTGGCTGCCGTGGAAATCCAGCATCGCCTGTTGTACCGGGTGCAGCGGACCGTCCGGCGTCGACAGGTGTTCGATGGTCACGACGTGGGCGCCGTCCAGGGCGCCGACGAACGTTATGCAGGCCGTGACGCTCTCATAGACGAGTTCCCCGTCGCGCAGCCGGCCGACCAGCACCGTGCAGGCGCCGCAATCCCCTTCGGCGCAGCCTTCCTTGGAGCCGCTGAGTCGGCGCTCGAGCCGCAGGAAGTCCAGCAGCGTCTCCGTCGCCGGGACGTCGCCGAGTTCGACGGTCTCGTCGTTGAGCAGGAAGCGGAGGGTATTGCGGACTTCGGTCATGGTTCAACTTCCCCGGTAGGTGGTGTAGCCGAACGGGGAGACCAGCAGCGGCACGTGGTAATGCGCCATTTCGCTGATGGTGAAGCGCACCGGCACGACGTCGAGGAAGGCGTGCTCGAGCCCGAGCCGGGAAAAGTAGCGCCCCACGTGGAAATCCAGCTCGAACGTGCCGCTGTCGAACTCCTCGCCCTCGAGCAGGGCGCGGTCGAGGCGCCCGTCGGCATTGGTGTGCGTCGTCAGCAGGTGGTGAGTGTGGTCGCCATGCACCATCAGCAGGTCGATGGCCATGCCGGCGGCCGGCCGGCCGTGCGCCGTATCGAGCACGTGCGTGGTCAATCGTCCTGGGCCCGCCATCGAACCTCCCTTTCCGTCGGCGCCTGTATGTCTGCGTGTTTGTTGCACGCGGGTCCCGACTATCGACAAAAACCCACCGGGTTCCAAGGGGTGTACGCCAGATTTTTACCAAGTGGTCGATTTTTGGCACCCGCTTGTGCCGCCGCGCGCGCCTCGGCATATAGGAGAAAAAGGAAAGGGCTCCACTCCTATGCGCTACCCCCGCGACTTGCACGGTTACGGCCAGAACCCGCCGGCTCCCCATTGGCCCGGCGACGCCCGCATCGCCGTTCAATTCGTGCTCAACTACGAAGAAGGCGGGGAAAACAACATCCTGCATGGCGATGCCGCCTCCGAAGCCTTCCTCAGCGACGTGATCGGGGCCGTGCCGTGGCCGGGCAAGCGCCACTGGAACGTCGAGTCGATGTATGAATACGGCGCCCGGGCCGGGTTCTGGCGCCTGCATCGGCTGTTCACCGGGCTTGGCCTGCCGGTGACCGTCTACGGCGTTGCCACGGCGCTGCAGCGCTCCCCGGCGCAGGTCCGGGCCATGCTCGACGCCAACTGGGAAATCGCGACTCACGGGCTCAAGTGGATCGACTACCGCGACCACGACATCGAGCTCGAGCGCGCCGACCTGCACGAAGCCATCCGCATCCACACCGAGGTGACCGGCAGCCGCCCGACCGGATGGTATTGCGGCCGCACGTCGGTGAACACCGTCGACCTCGCCAGCGAGGAGGGCGGCTTCCTCTACGTCTCCGACACCTATGACGACGACCTGCCCTATTGGCGCGAGCACAAGGGGGTGCCGCAGCTCGTCATCCCCTATTCGCTGGCCACCAACGACATGCGCTTCACCACCGCATCGGGCTTCGCCAACGGCGAGGAGTTCTACCAGATGCTCAAGGACACCTTCGACGTCCTCTACGAGGAGGGTGAGGCCGGCGCGCCCAAGATGATGACCGTCGGGCTGCACTGCCGGCTGGCCGGCATGCCCGGGCGCTTCGCCGGGCTCAAGCGCTTCGTCGAGCACGTCCGCAGCCGGGACAAGGTGTGGATCGCGAAGCGCATCGACATCGCCCGGCACTGGCATGAGCATCACCCCTACGTCGCCCCCGCGGTGCGCCCGTCGACATTGGCGCTCGACGACTTCATGGCCCTCTGCGGCAGCGTGTTCGAGCACTCCCAGTGGGTGGTGGAGCGCGCCTTCGGGCGCGAACTGGGGCCCGCCAACGACACCGCCATCGGCCTGCATGCCGCCCTGTGCCAGGCGTTCCGCGGCGCCACCCACGACGAGAAGCTCGGCGTGCTGCGGGCACATCCGGATCTGGCCGGGCGGCTGGCCGCGGCGCGGCGTCTTACCGAGGAGTCGGCCGCCGAGCAGGCCTCGGCGGGGCTCGACGCGCTCACGGACGCGGAGCGGCAGGAATTCACGCGGCTCAACGCCGCCTACCGGGAGAAATTCGGTTTCCCCTTCATCATTGCCGTGCGCGACCACACCAAGGCCGAGATCCTCGCGGCCTTCCGCCGCCGTCTCGACAACGACGCCGACGCCGAGTTCAGGACCGCTTGCGGGCAGGTCGAACGTATTGTCGAATGGCGCCTGAGGGCGCTGCTGCCGGGCTGAGGAGACGTCCCATGTACACGCTCTACATCGCCAACAAGAATTACTCATCGTGGTCGCTGCGCCCGTGGGCGCTGATGCGCATGCTGGGCATCCCCTTCGAGGAAAAGCTGGTGCCCCTGCCGGACGGCGGGGCCTGGGAGAAGTATCGGGAGTTCTCGCCCTCGGGGCGCGTGCCGGCCCTCAAGGACGGCAACGTCACCGTCTGGGACTCGCTCGCCATCGTCGAATATCTCGCCGAGCGCCATCCCGGCGTCTGGCCGGCCGACGCCGGGGTGCGCGCCTGGGCGCGCTCGGCGGCGGCCGAGATGCATTCCGGCTTCGTGGGGCTGCGCAGCAACTGCACCATGAACTGCGGCATCCGGGTAACGCTCCGGGAGCGCACGCCGGCCATGCAGGCGGACCTCGCCCGCGTCGCCGAACTGTGGGCCGAGGGCCTCACCCGCTGGGGCGGCCCCTTCCTTACCGGCGGCAGGTTCACGGCCGTCGATGCGTTCTACACGCCGATCGCCTTCCGCATCCAGACCTACGGCCTCGAGCTCGATCCGGCAGCCGCCGGGTACAGCGCCCTGCTGCTGCGCCAGGCGCCGATGCAGGAGTGGTACGAAGCCGCGTTGCGCGAGACCCTTCGCGTGCCGAAATACGACGCCGATGCGCACGCCCTCGGCGTGTGGACGGCAGATCTGCGGGCCACGGCCTAGACTGTGGCGAGGCTCACCGGCCGCGTGCCGTCCCGCTCATGCGGGGCGGCCGAATGCGGGTTCGGGCTCGCCGTCTTCCCACTCGATGTCGGTGCTCCCGCGGGCAGCGTCCGGCAACAGCCTGGCGAGCCAGGCGCGGGCCGCGTGCACGAGATCGCCGCGCCGGGCCTCGCCCCGCCACATTTCCCCCAGCCCGTGCTTGCGCTCGCTCATGCGATTGACCCTGCCCCTGATTCTTCAACGGATGGTTAACCATATCGCCCGGCACCGTCACCCGGCGGGCGCAGGCCGGATCAACGCCCCACTGTCCGATCCGTTGCTTCTGCGCTAAGAGCAGGCAACGACCACAACCGCAGAAACCCCATGGCCCCCACTTCCTATGCCGGCCCCGCGGCCGGCCTGCCCGATCAGTCAAGTCTTCATACCGGCCGTGCCGTGTTCACGGAGGCCTACGCCGTCATCCCGCGCGGGGTGATGAGCGACATCGTCACCAGTTGCCTGCCGCATTGGCAGCAGACCCGCGCCTGGGTCATCGCCCGGCCCATGACGGGGTTCTCCGAGACGTTCTCCCAGTATGTCGTGGAAGTACTGCCGGGCGGCGGCAGCGACCGGCCGGAGCCGGACGCTGGGGCCGAGGGCGTGCTGTTCGTGACCGAGGGTGAGGCGACCCTGACCGTCGAGGGCGCAGTGCACCGGCTCACGCCGGGCGGCTACGCCTTCCTGCCCCCGGGCTGCCGCTGGACCCTCTCGAATGGCGGCGCCACCCCCCTGCGCTTCCATTGGGTGCGCAAGCTCTACGAGGCCGTCGAGGGCATCCCGGTGCCCGAAGCCTTCGTTGCCAACGAGCGGGAGGTGCCGATCCGGTGGATGCCCGGGACGAACGAGCGCTGGGGCACGACGCGGTTTGTCGATCCGACGGACGTGCGCCACGACATGCACGTCAACATCGTCACGCTCGAGTCCGGCGCGGTGATTCCGTTCGAGGAGACGCATGTCATGGAGCACGGCCTCTACGTGCTCGAGGGCAAGGCCGTCTACCGGCTCAACCGCGACTGGGTCGAGGTCGAGGCGGGGGACTTCATGTGGCTGCGCGCCTTCTGCCCGCAGTCGTGCTATGCCGGCCCCGACCGCTTCCGTTACCTGCTGTACAAGGACGTGAACCGGCACGCCAGCCTGGGCCTGCCCTGGCGGAACCGGCGATGAAGCGCGGCCTCGCGCTCGCCCTGGCCTGTGCCTGCGCCGCAACGGCGGTACAGGCCCAGGAGCAGGCCTCGCAGCAATACCGGAGCCTGCTGACGCCGCTGCTCGAGAGCGCCACCGACATCCTCGGGACGCCGCTCGACTATCCCGACGGCCCGGCGAAGGTGACGGCGGCCGTCGTCACCCTGCCCCCCGGCGGCGAGACCGGCTGGCACGAGCACGAGGTGCCGCTGTTCGGCTACATCCTCGAAGGCGAACTGACCATCGACTACGCCAGCAAGGGGACGAAGACCTACCGCGCCGGCGACAGCTTCCTCGAGGCCGTCGACTGGCCGCACAACGGCAGCAATACCGGCGAGACCCCCGTACGGCTGATCGCCGTCTACATGGGCGGCGGCGGCGAGGCCAATTCCGTTGCCGTGGAGGCGCCGTGAGACCCATTTACATCGAGCCGCTCACCCGCGCGGCCTTCGCCCCGTTCGGCGACGTGATCGAGACCGCGGGCGCCACGCATTTTGCGATCAATGGCGGCATGACCGAGCGCTTCCACGACCTGGCGCGCATCGAGCTTGCCGGGGCCGGGGCGCGGCCGTTGCTGTCCATCTTCCGCGGCCGGCCCTATGAACTGCCGCTGCGGCTGGCCATGGTGGAGCGCCACCCGCTCGGCAGCCAGGCCTTCTACCCGCTGTCCGGGCGACCGTTCCTCGCCATCGTTGCTCCCGACGAAGACGGCGTGCCCGGCACTCCCCGTGCCTTCCGCACCGGCCCCGGCCAGGGCATCAACGTGGCGCGTAATGGGTGGCACGGCGTGCTGACGCCGCTCGAGGCCGTTTCCGATTTCCTCGTCGTCGATCGCGGCGGGGAGGGCAACAACCTCGAGGAACACCATTTCGACGAACCGTTCCTGGTCCTCGACGCACCGTAATTCGCCGCGCCGGTCGCATGCCGCCATCGGAATGATGCAATTCTTCCACATCCTTGACGCAACCGTCCGGGGAGGAGCAGGAGGTGGACTTGGGGACACTGCGCACGATCGGCCGACTGGCGCTGGCACTTCTCGCCGCGGCCGCCATGGCTGCCCCGGCCGTGGCCGACCCGGTGACGCTCAGCGGCCAGGTGACCTACCGCGAACGCATCGCCCTGCCACCGAACGCAGTGCTGAGGGTGCAGCTCATCGATGTCGACGCCACCGGCGCCGCGCCGATCCGCGCCGAAGCCCCGATCGCGCCGGGTGGGCAGGTGCCGCTCACCTTCACGCTCAGTTTCGACGACCGCGCCATCAACACCGCCCATTCCTACGCGCTGCTGGCGGAGATCGCCTCCGGCACGGCGGTGTGGTTCCGCAACACCGAGCCCTACGCCCTCGACCCGATCCTGCCCGATCCCATACTCATCGTCACCAGCTTCGCCGGCTCGGCGGCCGCGACGCCGCCGCCGCCAAGTCGCGCGGACGCGGTCGACCCGGCGCCCATCCTGGATGTCACCTGGCAGGCCGAAAGCATCGGCGGCACGCCCCTGCTCGCCAATTCCGCGGCTACGCTGTCGATCGCAGGCGACATGCGCACCGGCGGGCGCGGCGGCTGCAACAGCTATTTCACCCAGGCCGAGCTTGCCGGCGAGAACCTGCGTTTCAGCGCCGTGGCGGCGACGCAGATGGCCTGCGCCGCCGACGCGGTCACGACGCAGGAGCAGGCCTTCTTCGCCGCCCTCGCCGCGACGCGCTTCTGGCGCCTGCGCGACGGCAAGCTGGTGCTGCTCGACGGCGGCGGCCGCGAACTCGCGGTACTGGCCGCGGCGGCCCGGTGACGGGCGGCTACGGCCGCGTGCCGGCCCGCTAGGCCAGTACGAGCCCGGCAGCGACGAAGGCGAGCGCTGCGGCGCCCAGCACCGCCAGCAGGACCTGCATGGAAATCGACAGCTTCATGGCTTGACCGGAGGCAGCGGGGGCACAGGCACAGGCGAAACGCCCGTGGTTCAGCCGATGCCGCCCCCCGCCATGGTCGCCGGCTGGCCGAACGCGGCGGGCGCCGGGATAGCCGAGGCGGCGACGGTCAGCGTAGCCATAGACATGGCAAAGAGCGCGAGCAGGGAGAGTTTGAGCATTGGGCTGCCCTCGGGGACGTGTTTGTCCGATGCCTCCAACCCTGCCCGACCGCCGTTGAATGGTGCCCCAATGCGGCGTTTATCCCCCGTTCAGCAACGGCGATGCCGGATCGCCTGACAAAAAAGGCGACCCGGTGGGGTCGCCTTTCGCAACGTGGCATACGCCGGATTCAGACGACGGCGCGTTCGCCGCGCGGCCGGCCGGCCGGCTGCGTCCGGCGGGCGCGGCCGGCGTCCTTCTGGGTCTTGCTCCAGCGCTGCTTGGGCTTGTTCGCCTTGGGCGGCGGGCTGCCCTCGCCGGTGGGGCGCTCCCACCAGGCCGGGCCGTTCGCCGTCTGGCGCGGTGCCGCCGGCGGCAGCGAACGGTCACGCCCCTCGCGGGCGTCCATGATCGCCGCCTTCTTGGCGCCGGAGAAGTGCTTGCCGGCCTTGGCCTGCGGCCGCTGGGCGTTCGGCCGCGCCGGTTGTGCCGCCCGCGGCGGGCGCGGGGCACGCTCCTCGACGCCGCCGGCGACGACGCCGGTGAGGTTTTCCGCCTTGAGATCGCCGGAGACCGGCAGCGTCCGCCGGATCAGCCGCTCGACGTCACGCAGCTTGCCGCGCTCGGTGCCGTCGCACAGGGTGATGGCGATGCCGGAGGCGCCGTTGCGGCCGGTGCGGCCGATGCGGTGCACGTAGTTCTCGGCGTCGTCGGGCAACTCGTAGTTGATGACGTGGGTGATGCCGGGCACGTCGATGCCGCGCGCCGCGATGTCGGTGGCAACGAGGATGCGCACCTGCCCCGAGGCGAAGCCCTTGAGCGCGGCCTGCCGCGCGTTCTGGCTCTTGTTGCCGTGGATGGCCGCGGCCTGGTGGCCGTCGATGGTGAGGTTCTTGGTGACGCGATCGGCGCCGTGCTTGGTGCGCGAGAAGATGATGACGCGCTCGAGCGCCGGATCGGCGAGCAGCGCGTTCAGTTCGCCGCGCTTGGCTTTCGAGCCGGCGAGGATCACCCGCTGCTCGATGGTGCCGACGGTGGTTGCCGGCGGCGTCGCCTCGACGCGCACGGGGTCGTTGAGCAGGGCCTTGGTGAGTTCGGCCACCTCCGGGGCCATGGTCGCGGAGAACAACGCCGTCTGCCGGCGCGGGCCGATCGCGGCGGCGATCTTCTTCACCGGATGGATGAAGCCCATGTCGAGCATGCGGTCGGCCTCGTCGAGGACGAACCAGCGCGTCTCGTTGAGCCTGACCTTGCGGTCCTCGAGCAGGTCGGTCAGCCGGCCGGGAGTGGCGATGATGACGTCGACGCCCTTGGCCAGCTTCTGGACCTGGGAGTGCCGCGACACGCCGCCGAGCACCAGCACGGTGGACAGCCGCATGCCGTCGGAAAGCTTGCGCAGCACCTCATCGATCTGCACCGCGAGCTCGCGCGTGGGCGCAAGGATCAGCGCCCGCGTGGTCAGCGGGCTGGGCCGGCCCGTGAGGCCCGCGATGCCGGCAAGGATCGGCAGGCCGAAGGCCGCGGTCTTGCCCGAGCCGGTCTGGGCGATGCCCATGATGTCGCGGCCGGCGAGTTGCTGCGGGATGGCTTTGGCCTGGATGGGAGTCGGGGTGGTGAAACCGGCTTTGGTCAGCGCTGCGACGAGCGGCGCCGGAAGGCCGAGTTCGGAGAAGTTCTGTGTCAAACGAATGTCTCGTGTTGGCGTGCGCCGGACCAATCGGCGCGCGCATCGCCCCGGCGCATCTTGCGCGGGCGGGTCAAAATCATGCAGCGGCGTGATCGGGAGGACCATCGCGCGGTTGCGTTCACGCCCGGCCTCGATTTGCCGGGCCACTTCGCCGCTCACCGCATTGGTCGATAAGAAGAGAAGCAGGTCGCATTGTGAAGGCGCAAGTCCCGAGCGGGGATATCTCTTGCGCCGGCGACTGGACGGCATATGGAGCATGCGCGCGGAAATAGCAAGGCCGCTCGTCAATCTGAATTGATCGAGTGCCTGGCGCCACCTTGCTCCCGTTTTGGGACCATGTTAGACGTTTTCCATGAGAATTGTCGCCCGCCGAACGCTGCGCGAGTACGTCGACAGTCTCGCCGGGGATGCCGGGCAGGTGGCGGTCAAGAACGCACTGGACGCGTGGTTCGACGAGGTCAGCAGGGCCCACTGGGCGAACATGAACGAAGTGAAGCGACACTACCGCAACGCCAGCGTTGTGAACGCGGAACGGATCGTCTTCAACATAAAGGGCAATGACCATCGGCTCGTAGTTGCCGTGGATTTTGAGAAGGCGGCCGTCTGGATCAAGTGGCTCGGATCGCACAAGGCATACGACCGCATCAACGCAGGGACGATCGAGCATGGCCGCTGAACTCAAGCCCATCCGCACCGAGGCCGACCATGAGGCGGCCCTGCTGGAGATCGAGCGTCTTTGGGGAGCCAGGTCAGGCACCCGGGAGGGCGATCGGCTCGAAGTGCTTGTCACGCTCGTTGATGCCTACGAGGCACAGGCCTGGCCGATGGACCCGCCGGACCCAATTGCTGCCATTGAATTCCGCATGGAACAGTTGGGGCTTACCCGAAAGGACCTCGAGCCGCTGATCGGGACGCGCGCGCGGGTTGCCGAAGTGATGAACCGCAAGCGCTCTCTGTCCATCGACATGATCCGTCGCCTGCACGAGGAACTCGGCATCTCCGCGGAAGTGCTCATCCGCCCGAGTCGCCTCGGTGAAGCCGCCTGAAGGGTCAGATCCCCCCGTACCAGTCGTAACCGTGGTCCTCCCAGTAGCCGCCCTGGCCGCGGCCGAAGCGGGCGAAGCTGTCGACGAGCTCGATCGTGTGGACGTATTTGGCCTGCTTGTAGCCCAGCGCCCGCTCGATGCGCACGCGCACCGGCGCGCCGTTCTGGATCGGCAGCGTCGCGCCATTGAGGCCGTAGGCGAGGATGGTCTGCGGGTGGTAGGCGTCGATCAGGTCCGAGCTCTCGTAATAGGGCTCGGGCGGCGCCAGCCCGCCGCCCATGACGTCGTAGCAGTGATAGACGAGGAAGCGCGCCGCCGGCTTCGGCCGCGCCTCGTCGAGCACCAGCGACAGCGGCGTCCCGGTCCATTTGGCGATGCAGCTCCACCCCTCGACGCAGTCATGCCGCGTGATCTGGGTCCGCGCCGGCATGTTGCGCAACTCATCGAGGCTGTATTCCTTCTGCTGCTCGACCAGCCCCGTGATTTTCAGCCTGTACCCGGTGAACCCGTTGAGCTGCATCACGGCGTATTCGGCGTTGGTCTGGCGCGGATCGGTTGAGCCGTTGGGGCGCTGGCCCTGGCGGATTTCGCTTTCGGCATATTCGCGCGCCAGCGCCTCGTGGGGGACCAGCGCCCGCTGGGCCGCGTAGGTGAGCTGGTTGGCGCGCTCGAGGAAATCGCGGACCGGGTCGTTGCGGCGGCCGAGGAAATCGAACTGGTCGCAGCCGGCGACGAGGAGCGACGACGCCGAAGCGGCGCCGAGGCGCAGCAGGCGCCGGCGGTTGAGGATGAGGTCAGCCATCGCTTTGCTCCTCTGCCGCGCCGGGACGCGCGCGATAGTAGCCGGTGATCATCGAGCGCAACGCGTTGAACGGCCCCACCAGCACGACCATCACCATGTGCACGACAAAGAACAGCACCAGCAGCGCCATGACGATGAAATGGATGGTGCGGGCCGTCTGCCGGCCGCCGAAGATGTCGACGAGCCACGGCCACGCCGCGTCCATGCCCGGCGACATGGTCAGCCCGGTGAGCACGATCAGCGGGAACAGCACGCAGAGCACGACGAAATAGGCCGCCTTCTGCAGCGGTGAGTAGCTGCGCCCATGGGCGAAGCGGAACCGCAGATGCGCCAGGATGTCCCGCGGCAGGCCCCGCAGGTCGCGCGGCCTGAGGACGACATCGCGCCACAGATGTCCGTTCACGAGGCTCGCGATCAGCCAAACGGCGAGCGTCCCCACCAGCACCCAGGCGAAGAAGAAGTGCACGACCCGGCCGGTCGCGAGGTCCTGGAAGGACGGGATCGTGGCCCAGGCGGGAAAACCGCGGAAGGCGGGGCGCTCGGGCGGGCCGCTCATGGCGAACAGCCCGGTGGTATCGAACTTCTGCCCGAACACGGTGGTAAAGCCGCGCGGCCCGTCCGGCGTGTTCTCCGCCTGCATCCTGAGGATGGCATTGTCGTATTCGAAGCCGGATTCGTGGCCGACATAGAGCGCCGGATGGGCGTTGAAGATCTGCAATCCCGACAGCAGCAGGAAGAACAGCGCCACCGCCCAGGTCCAGTGCGTCACCCGCGTCACGATCGCCTGCCGGTAGACGAGCGGCCCCTTGGTCGCTCGTCCGCCGCCATGTGTAACGGTCCCCCCCGCGTCGATGCTGGCCATGGTCCGTGCTCCCTGCACCCGAAGAGACGACACCCGCCCGTACAAAGTTTCGGGCACGGCGCTCGCGCCCCCTCCGCCGGTCGTCGTCCGGCATATTCGCAGGACCGGCGCGCCCGCTACACGGGCTCACGCCGAAGTGAGAAGATGCTCCCCTATTCCGGCCGGGCCGCCCAGTTGATGCCGCGGCGCAAGATCGTCGCCATCTCCGGCACCTCGAACTCGCTCGCCCGGTGGCCGAGCGTCGAATGGAATACCCGGCCCTTGTCGTAATTGGTTTTCCACACCACCGGCATCACCGTGCCTGCGATCCAGGGAGCGTGCTCGCCGGAGAAGGTGGTCGTCGCCAGCACCTCGATGCGCGGGTCGACATGCATGTAGTATTGCTGCGACGTGTAGGCGAAGCCCTTGATGCCCTGCATGATCGGATCGTCCGGCCTGGCGATGTCGACCCGGTAGTCGATGATGTCGCCCGGATGCGCGACCCATTGGCCGCCGACCATGAACTGGTACTCGACCGATTCGCGGAAGGCGTCGCTCATGCCGCCATGGTGCCCGGCCAGGCCGACGCCGCCCGCCACCGCCTTGGTGAGGTTCTCCACCTGCTCCTGCTCGATCCGGCCCGTCGTGTAGATCGGGATGATGAGGCTGAGATCGGCGATGGCCGGGTCGGCCAGCACCTTGAGGTCGGTCTCGACGCGCACCGAAAACCCGTCTTCGTGCAGCCAACGCCGATAGATCGCGGCGCATTCCTCCGGATCGTGCCCCTGCCATCCGCCCCAAACAATGAGTGCACTGCGCATGAAGCAACTCCTCTGACAAAAGCGCGCGGAGCTTAACGGAAAGCATTCTGCTTGCCAGCCCAAAAGGGCCGCGCGGCGGCCGCCGGCGGGTCGCGCGCAGCGGGGCCACCCTTTTCGGCGGCGGGCTTCTGATGTTTAGTAGCCGTTCCGCGGCCGCTGGCGACGCTCGAAATCTGGGGAAAATCGTGACTGCAACCGCAGTGTCGCAACAGGGTGGGAGAAGGGTCCGGTTCAGGCACCCGACAATCAGATGAGGGACAACGACATGAAGAAGGTCTTGCTAGGCGCCTCGGCGCTCGCTCTATCGGCCGGCCTTGCCGGCCCGGTTCAAGCCGAATACGTCCTCAACATCCTGCACATCAACGATTTCCACTCCCGCTTCGAATCGATCACGGGGACGGATTCCAACTGCAACGCCGAGGGTGAGAGCAAGGGCGAGTGCTTCGGCGGCATCGGCCGGCTGCGGACCGCCATCGACCAGCGCCGCGACGCGCTCAAGGCCGGCGGCGAGAACGTCGTGCTGCTGTCGGCCGGCGACAACTTCCAGGGCTCCCTCTACTACACGCAGTACAAGTCCCAGGTCGTCACCGACTTCTTCAACCAGATGGGCTTCGACGTGGTCGCCACCGGCAACCACGAGTTCGACGACGGCCCCGAGGAATACGCCAAGTTCATCGAGAACGCGCAGTTCCCGGTGATCGGGGGCAATTTCGACACCAGCAAGGACCCGACCCTTGCCGGCCGGCCCGCGGGCGTGATCGTGCTCACCGTCGGCGGCGAGCAGGTCGCCTTCGTCGGCGCCACCACCGAGGACACCCCCGAGATCTCCGCCTCCGGGCCGACGATCGAGTTCGAGAACGTGGCCGCCTATGTGCGCGGCGCCATCGGCGTGCTCGAGCAGGCGGGCATCAACAAGATCGTGGTGCTGAGCCATATCGGCTATGCCGAGGATCAGGCGCTGGCGGCGGCCGTTCCCGGCATCGACCTCATCGTCGGCGGCCACAGCCATACGCTGCTGTCCGACACCGACGCGAAGGCCGCGGGCCCCTACCCCACCATGGTCAAGGGTCCGGACGGCGTTGACGTTCCGGTGGTGCAGGCCCACCAGTACGGCAAGTATCTGGGCGAGCTCAAGGTCACCTGGGACGACAGCGGCAAGGTCGTTGCCGCCGATGGCGAGCCGCTGCTGCTCGACGCCTCGGTGACGCCCGACGAGGTCTTCGTGGCCGAGGTCGCCGAACTCGGCGTGCCGCTCGAGGAACTGAAGGCCGAAGTCATCGGCACCGCCGCGGCCGCCATCGACGGCTCCCGCGAGGTGTGCCGCGTCATGGAATGCCCCATGGGCAACCTGGTTGCGGATGCCATGCTCGACCGCGTCAGGGACCAGGGCATCCAGATCGCCGTCCAGAACGGTGGCGGCCTGCGCGCCTCCATCGACGCCGGCGAGATCACCATGGGCGAGGCGCTCACCGTGCTGCCCTTCTCCAACACGCTGTCGACCTTCCAGCTCAAGGGTGCCGACATCGTTGCCTCGCTCGAGAACGGGCTCAGCCAGATCGAGGAGGTGGCCGGCCGCTTCCCGCAGGTGGCGGGGCTGAAGTTCAGCTTCGACAAGACCAGGCCCGCCGGCGAGCGCGTCGTCGGCGACGTGCTGGTGCAGGAGGGCGGCGCCTGGGTACCGATCGACCCCGAAAAGACCTACGGCGTGGTCACCAACAACTTCGTGCGCAACGGCGGCGACGGCTACACCCTGTTCGCGGAAAACGGCCTGAACGCCTATGATTTCGGCCCGCCGCTCGAGCGCGTGCTCGCCGATTTCATCGCCAAGCAGGGTGGCGAGTACACCCCCTACACCGACGGCCGCATCACCGACGCCTCGCCCGCGGCGCCGGCGGAAGCGGCCCCGGCAGCCGAGCCCGCTACACCCGCGCCTCCTGCCGCGACCGCGACACCTCCTGCCACCGAAGCCCCCGCCATGCAGGCTCCGGCCATGGAAGCCCCGGCGATGGAGGCCCCGGCAATGGAGGCAACGCCTCCGGCCAGCGAAACCGCACCCGCCGCTCCGGCCAACTGAGCCGGGGCCGACCGACCTGCCGGTGGGAGGGGCGCCCGTGCGGCGCCCCTTCTGCTTTTCAGCGGGGGCGCGCCAGCTGCCGCCAGGCGATGAGGACGATCACCGCGCCGACGATGGCGCCGAGGAACCCGGCGGTCTCTCCCGGCCGGTAGAGGCCGATCGCCTGTCCCAGGTAGGTGGCGAGCAGCGCGCCGACGATGCCCAATACCGTGGTGAGGATGAAGCCCTGCGGCTTCGGCTGCCCCGGCGTTACCAGCTTGGCGATGATACCCGTGAGGAACCCGATGACGATGGCACCCAGCACGTCCATGGCGCGTCTCCGTTCTGTTCCGCACCGCGCTCGGTTGCGGCCTACTCAGGCGGTCGCCATCTCCCGCCGCTCGCGGTCGGTGACGGTGGCGAGGTCGAGGATCTTCTGCAGGTTGGCGGCGTGGCGGAACGAGGGTTCGAGCGTCCTGCCGCTGCGCACCGCCGCGGCGAAGCGCTCGTAGTTGGTTGCGACCGGCGGCGCCTGCACTTCCCGCCAGGTTCCGGTTTCGACGTCCTCGCCCAGGCAGACGCGCAGCCGGCTGCCGTTGTGCAGATGCTGCACCTCGACGCCCCCCTTCTCGCCGTAGACGCGCAGCCGCAATTCGTTGAAGTGCCCGGTGGCCCAGCGCGTGGCGTGCACCACGCCGAGCGCGCCGTTGTCGAAATCGACCGCCATGGTGAAGCTGTCGTTGGCGTCGAGTTCGTACTCGCCGATGCGGTTGCCCTCGGCCTTGTCGAAGGTCTTGAGCCGGCAGAACACGTGCGCGATATCGCGCCCGGCCCCGTAGGAGGCGAAATCGAGGATGTGGATGCCGATGTCGCCCAGCGTGCCGTTGGAGCCGTGCTTCTTGGACAGCCGCCACAGCCACTGGCTCTCGGTGCGCCAGTCGCCCCAGGCCTTGGACACCAGCCAGCTCTGCAGGTAGCTCGCCTCGACGTGCTTGACGGCGCCGATCTGCCCCGCGGTGACGATGGAGCGCGCCTGCTGCAGTTCGGCGACGTTGCGGTAGGTGAGGTTGACCATGTTGACGAGCCCGGCCTGCTCCGCCGCCTCGGTCATCTCCAGCGCCTTGGCGTAGTCGGTCGCCAGCGGTTTCTCGCAGAACACGTGCTTGCCCGCAGCGAGTGCCGCCATGGTCGTCGGGTGGTGGATGGGGTCGGGCGTGACATTGGCCACCGCGTCGAACTCTCCCCAGGCCAGCGCGGCATCGAGCGAGGCGAAGCCGTTGGGGATGGCGTGCTTGGCATTGAACGCCGCCAGCCGGTTGGGATCGACGTCGACGCCGGCGACGACTTCCACCCCCTCGACGGCGGCGAAGTGCTTGGCGTGCTGGGCGGCCATGCCGCCCGTGCCCAGGATAAGAAGGCGCATATGAATCATTCCTCGTCGTGGACCGCCCCCGGGCGGTCCCTGCAAATCCCCCCGCGGCCGCGGCCGGCGCTTCACCCCGGATGGTGGGTGAGCTTGGCGCCGCGCTCGACGATCGGCTCGAGCGCCTTGTCGACCGGCGTGTTCGGCGCGCTCAGCAGTTCGGCGTGCGCCTCGGGGCTGTAGGCCCAGTTGACCGCGTTGCGCAGCACTTGGCCGACCGTCCTATCGTGATAGGTCGGATAGGTCTCGTGGCCGGGGCGGAAATAGAAGATGTTGCCGGCGCCGCGCCGGTAGGTGAGGCCGGAGCGGAACACCTCCCCGCCCTGGAACCACGAGACGAACACCGTCTCCAGCGGCTCCGGAACCGAGAACGGCTCGCCGTACATCTCCTCGTTCTCGAGCTCGAAATAGCGCGGCAGCCCCCGCGCGATGGGATGGCCGGGATTGACCACCCACAGCCGTTCGCGCTCTCCCGCCTCGCGCCAGTGCAGGGCGCAGGGCGCCCCCATCAGCCGCTTGAAGATCTTCGAGAAATGGCCCGAATGCAGCACGATCAGGCCCATGCCTTCCCACACCCGCCGGGCGATGCGCTCGACGATGGCATCGTCGACCTTGTCGTGGGCCGCATGGCCCCACCACAGCAAGACGTCGGTCTCGGCGAGGCGCGCCTCCGTGCAGCCGTGCTCGGGCTCCTGCAACGTCGCCGTCGAGGCGAGGATGTTGGGATCCGCGGCGAGCAGGGCCGCAATCTGGCCATGCATGCCTTTGGGGTAGGTCCGGGCGACGAATTCGTTCTCCTGCTCGTGGACGTTTTCGCCCCAGACCAGTGCTCTGATGGGCATGCGATTGCCTCCTGCCAGACGTGAACAAGGGCGGGCTCGGGCCCCGCCCATGACTCGAAAAACGCTTCCAAAACGTTTTAGTTCTGCACGCCGATTCACTGCACCGCGCCGCTGCAAAAGGCAAGATGGCACGCGTCGGCCGGCGTCGCCGCGGCGGCCCCGGCCGCTCCGCAACCCGCCGGCCGGCCAGCGCCTTTCCGTTCGATCCCCGCTCGACTCCGTTGCGCAAAACGGGCACTCTCAGGCGTCACAAGCGCGTCGGATCAACAGGGAGTACGAGCGCGCGGGGCCTCGCAAGACGGCCCCGAGGCAAACAGCAGCACGACGTGTCATGCGGCCGTCATCGGCCGGCATTAGCAAGCGCCCGGCCGGTTCGCGGCCGGGCTACACAAAGAGCTACAGGGGAGACGACTATGCAGATGAGGAAAGCCTTTACCGCTTCGGTATCGGTCGTGGCACTGATGGCGACGAGCTTCGCCGCCACGGCGCAGCAGGACATCAACGCCCTTTACGAGGCGGCCAAGGCCGAGGGCATGCTGTCCACCATCGCGCTGCCGCACGACTGGTGCGGCTGGGGCGACATCATTGCCGCGTTCAAGGCCAAGTACCCGGGCATCGAGGTCAACGAACTGAACCCGGATGCCGGTTCGGCCGACGAGATCGAGGCCATCAAGGCCAACAAGGACAACAAGGGCCCGCAGGCCCCCGACGTCATCGACGTCGGCCTCGCCTTCGGCCCCTCCTCGACCGCCGAGGGGCTGCTCCTGCCCTACAAGGTCTCGACCTTCGACGGCATCGCGGTCAAGGACCCCGACGGCCACTGGTACGGCGGCTATTACGGCGTCATGTCCTTCGAGGTGAACACCGACATCGTCCAGAACGTGCCGGCCGACTGGACCGACCTGCTCAAGGACGAGTATGCCAATTCCGTGGCGCTCGCCGGCGACCCGCGCGCCTCGGCCCAGGCCATCCTCGCCGTCTATGCCGCCGGCCTCGCGGCCGCTGGCGGCGACGCCGCCAAGGCGCCGGAAGCAGGCCTCGATTTCTTCAAGCAACTCAACGACAAGGGCAACTTCGTCCCCGTCATCGGCAAGGCGGCCTCCGTTGCCCAGGGCACGACGCCGATCATCATCCGCTGGGACTACAACGCCCTCGCCGACCGCGACACGCTGGCCGGCAATCCGCCGATCGAGGTCGTCGTGCCGCAGAGCGGCGTCCTCGCCGGCGTCTATGCCCAGGCGATCAGCGCCTACGCGCCGCACCCCAACGCGGCAAAGCTCTGGCTCGAATACATCTACTCCGACGAGGGCCAGCTCGGCTTCCTCAACGGCTACTGCCACCCGGCCCGCTTCAACCAGCTGGTGAGCGAGGGCAAGGTGCCGCAGGAGGTGCTGGACAAGCTGCCGCCGGCCGAGGCCTACGCCAAGGCCGTGTTCCCCTCGCTGGCCGAGCAGGACGCGAACAAGGAAGTCGTCACCAAGCAGTGGGACAGCGTCGTCGGCGCGAATGTCCAATAGCCAGGTCTCTTCGGAGCCCGCATTGACAAGAGCCGGCCCGGCAGCCACCGGGCCGGCTCGTTCGGTTGCGCGCCGCTTCCCGTTTCCGGCCGGGCTGCTCGGCGTCGCGCCCTTTCTCGTGTTCGCGCTGATGTTCCTCATCGCGCCGACCGTCTATCTCGTCGCCGCCGCCTTCGTGGACGGGGCCGGCAACTTCACCTTCGACAACATCCTCGCGCTCTCCGATCCGCAGATCGTCAGCGCCTACGACATCTCGCTGCGCGTCTCGCTCACCACGGCCGGGCTGGGGGCGGCAATCGGGCTCGTCATCGCCCTCGCCGTCATCCGCGGCGGCCTGCCGCCGGCCATCCGTTCCACCATCATGACCTTTTCCGGCGTCGCCTCGAACTTCGCCGGCATCCCGCTGGCCTTCGCCTTTCTGGCCACCCTCGGCCGGCTCGGGCTGGTGACCGTCATCCTCAAGACCGTGTTCGGCTTCGACATCTACCGCGCCGGCTTCAACGTCCTGAGCTTCTGGGGCCTCAGCATCACCTATCTCTACTTCCAGATTCCGCTGATGATCCTCATCATCGCCCCGGCCATCGACGGGCTGAAGCGGGAGTGGAGCGAAGCCGCGGCGACGCTGGGGGCGACGCCCTGGCAGTTCTGGCGCCATGTCGGGCTGCCGGTGCTGTGGCCCAACCTGCTCGGCACGCTGTCGCTGCTGTTCGCCAACGCCTTCGGCGCCGTCGCCACCGCTTACGCGCTGACCGGCTCCTCGCTCAACATCGTGCCGATCCTGCTCTACGCCCAGATCCGCGGCGACGTGCTGCACAACCCGGGCCTCGGTGCCGCGCTGGCGGTGGGCATGATCGTCATCACCGCGCTCGCCAACGTCATCTACCTCGTGGTCCGCACCCGCGCCGAGAGGTGGCTCAAGTGAACGGCAAGCGCATCTGGGCCTGGTTCATCTTCGCGCTTGGCGCCGCCTATTTCCTGTTGCCGCTCATCGCTACCTTCGAGTTCTCGCTCAAGATGCGGCGCGGCGCCTACACCTGGGACGCCTACCTGGTGGTGTTCGCCGACCCGCGCTTCCAGGCGACCTTCACCTATTCGCTGGTCATCGCGCTGTTCACCATCGTCGCCGGCATCCTGATCATCGTGCCCGCCGCCTACCTCGTCCGCCTGCGCTTCCAGAAGCTCAGGCCGGTGGTCGAGTTCGTCACCCTGCTGCCGCTGATCATCCCGCCGATCATCCTCGTGTTCAGCTATATCCGCATGTACAACACGTCCTCGCTGCTGCCCTTCACTGGCAGCGCCTTCGGCACCGACCTGCTGCTGACCTTCGCCTATGTCACCCTGTCCCTGCCCTTCATGTACCGCGCCGTCGACACCGGGCTCAGGACCATCGACGTCGCCACCCTCACCGAGGCGGCGACCAGCCTCGGCGCCAGCCAGTTCACCATCCTCGCGCGGGTCATCCTGCCCAACATCCTCGTCGCCGTGCTGTCGGGCGCCTTCCTGACCTTTGCCATCGTCATGGGCGAGTTCGTCGTGGCCAGCCTGCTCAACCGGCCGGCTTTCGGCCCCTATCTGCAGCTGATCGGGGCCAACCGCGCCTACGAGCCGGCAGCGCTCGCCATCATCGCCTTCATCATCACCTGGGGCGCCATGGGCATGATCCAGCTGCTCGCGCGCTTCGCTCCCAAGACCGCCATACGGACCGACTGACCATGGCCGAGGAATTCCTGCGCATCGACCGCCTCGTCAAGACTTTCGACGGCAACACCGTCGTCAGGAACGTCGACCTCGCGTTCAACGAGGGCGAGTTCGTCTCGCTGCTCGGCCCCTCAGGCTGCGGCAAGACCACCATCCTCAGGATGATCGCCGGCTTCGAGCGGCCGAGCGCGGGACGCATCCTCGTGCAGGGCAGGGACATCACCGGCCAGCCCGCCAACCAGCGCAAGATCGGCATGGTATTCCAGGCCTATGCGCTGTTCCCCAACATGAATGTCGCCGGCAATATCGGCTTCGGCCTCAAGGTTGCCGGCACGCCGCGCGAGGAGGCGCGCGCCCGGATCGCCGAGATGCTGAAACTGATCGGGCTTTCCGGCCTCGAGAAGCGCTTCCCCTTCGAGCTGTCGGGCGGCCAGCAGCAGCGCGTGGCGCTGGCCCGGGCGCTGGCGCCGAGGCCGCGCATGCTGCTGCTCGACGAGCCGCTTTCGGCGCTCGATGCCAAGATCCGGGTGGCGCTGCGCGAACAGATCCGCGCCATCCAGCGCGAACTGGGGATCACCACCGTCTTCGTCACCCACGACCAGGAGGAGGCGCTTTCCATCTCCGACCGCATCGTGGTGCTCAATGCCGGCAAGGTCGAGCAGTTCGGCAGCCCGTTCGACGTCTACAACAAGCCGGCGAGCCGGTTCGTCGCCACCTTCGTGGGCACGCTCAACACGCTTACGGCCACCGTCGCCGACCCGGCCGCGAGGACCGTGGCCATCGACGGCCAGGTCGTCACCATCCCCGCCCTGCCCGCCACTGCCAGGAGCGGGGAGGCCGTGGCCCTGACGATGCGGCCCGAAGCGGTGTCGCTCGCCGCCGACACGCCGCGCGACATCGTCCTCGACGGCACCGTCTCCGAGGTCAGTTTCCTCGGCTCGGTGATCCGGCTCAAGCTCGACCTGGGGACGAACGCCATCCACCTCGACACCTTCAACGACCAGCGTACGCCGCCGCCCGCGTTCAACCAGAAGGTGAAGGTGACGATCGCCTCGAGCGACGTTCTGGTGCTGGAGCAATAGCGGCCGGCCCCGCAACCGGCTATCACACCCGTATTCCATCCGCCATCGGATGCCTGTCATGCACAATCCCCTCGTCACCACCGACTGGCTCGCCGAGCACCTGCGCGATCCCGAACTCGTCCTGATCGATGCCAGCTGGCACATGCCGGGGTCCGGGCGCGACCCGCGCGCCGAGTATCTCGCCGGCCACCTGCCGGGGGCGGTGTTCTTCGACATCGACGAGATCGCCGACAAGACCACGACGCTGCCGCACATGCTGCCGACGCCCGCGGAGTTCGCTCGCGCCGTCGGCGCGCTCGGCATCGCCGACACCGATACCATTGTCGTCTACGACGAGATCGGCGTGTTTTCCTCGCCGCGCGTGTGGTGGGAATTCTGCACCATGGGAGCGCGGCACGTGCGGGTCCTCGACGGCGGTGCCCCGCGCTGGCGCGCCGAAGGCCGGCCCACCGAAGCGGGCGAGGTCATCCGGCCGCGCATGGCCTTCCATGCCCACCTGCATCCCCATCTGGTCGCGGATTTCTTCGAGGTGCTCAACCTCACGCAGTCGCGCGACCGCCTGGTGGTCGACGCCCGCTCTGCCGCGCGCTTCCGCGGCGAGGCGCCGGAGCCGCGGCCCGGCCTGCCTTCGGGGCACATCCCGGGCAGCGTCAACGTGCCGGCCGGCAACCTCACCACCGACGGCCGCCTCAAGCCCGCCGCCGAGCTGCAGGCCATCTTCGCCGCGGCCGGGGTGGATCTCGGCCGGCCGATCGTCACCAGTTGCGGCTCGGGCATCACTGCCTCGACCGTCGCCCTGGCCCTTGCCGTCGCCGGGGCCCGGGACGTGGCCGTCTACGACGGCTCGTGGACGGAGTGGGGCGGCCGCCCGGGCGCTCCCATCGCGACCGGATCGGCCTGACCAGGGCGGCGTCCTTGATTCCGCCGCGTTGAACGCCCATATGCACGATCATACGTTTCAGCCGTCACGGCTATCTGATTGCCGGTCCCCCCGGCACTCTTGACGACCCCGGACATTGCGAACGTCCATGCTCCCCCATTCCCGGGAGGAGCGCTTTCCGCCAACGCGAAGTTTGGCTGGCAACATTCACTGAACACAGGAGGCCCGGCCATCTGAGCCGGGCTCGAACAGAGACGCATATGACAACCACTGACTACATGGCGCGCGCCGAGCTCTATCTCGGGCGCGACTGGGACAGCGCCGCGGCCGCGGGCCCCAGAGCCTTCCGAACGGCCGCCCAGGCCATCCGCTTTGCCCTCGAGGAAGCGGCGCCGGTCAGCCTGCGCGGCGCCCGGCTGCGGATCGGCAACAAGGAGTTCGCGGGCGATCAGTTCGCCCGGCTGTACCGCAGCCCCGACTATCCCTTGCCACGCAAGCCCTATCTGCGCCCGCACCGGCCGCAGGCCTCTCCAACCACGAAGGAACCGAAATGGACAAGTTCAACTACAATGCATCGGCCGAACTCTACCCCAGCCGGCGCTATGCCAAATCGCAACAGGCCAAGTATCGGCGCTTCGGCAGCGCGGCCGATGCCATCCGCTACGCCGTAGAGGAAATGCCCGGCAAGTGGCTCGTCGGCACCATTCTCGAGGTGAACGAGCGGCGCTACGAGGGCGAGGCCATCCGGGCGCTGTACGATTCCGCCGACTATCCGCTGGAGCGGCAGGCCCTCGCCGCCTGAGGCCGCCTCACCGCGGCTTGTGGATGGGGTCGGTCCAGTACACCGCCTCCGGCGCCTCGACCGGCTCGATCGTATCGATGTTGACCACCACCGCCTCGTTGTCGGAGCGCACCAGCACGCATTCGAGCGGCTGGTCGGGGTCGGCGTTGATCTCCTGGTGCGGCACGTAGGGCGGCACATAGATGAAATCGCCGGGATACGCCTCGGCGACGAACTCGAGCCGGTCGCCCCAGCGCATACGTGCGTGCCCCTTGACCACGAAGATCACGCTTTCGAGCGGGCCGTGATGATGCACCCCGGTCTTGGCATTGGGCTGGATGTCGACCTTGCCGGCCCAGATCTTCTGCGCCCCGACGCGGGCATGGTTGATCGCTGCCTGGCGGTACATGCCCGGAGTCTGGGCCGTGTTGGCATCGAGCTGGTCGCCGCGAATGACCTGGACGCCGTCATGTTTCCAGCGCGGTTCGCCGTGCTCGTGCTCGCTCACTCCGCTTCGCCCTCCGCTGCCCAAGATCGGCACCCTACGCTTCCGGCGCGGGCGGCGGCAAGCGCCGCCCTGCCGGCGCGCAGGCTCAGCCGTGATTGATCATCACGTGCCGGACGGCGGTATAGTCCTCGAGCGCGTAGATCGACATGTCCTTGCCGTAGCCGGACTGCTTCAGCCCGCCATGCGGCATCTCGTTGACCAGCATGAAATGGGTGTTGATCCAGGTGCACCCGTATTGCAGCCGCGCCGCCGTCTGCATGGCCTTGGAAATGTCCTTCGTCCACACCGACGAGGCGAGCCCGTAGTCGCTGTCGTTGGCCCAGGCGATGGCCTCCTCCGGGTCGGTGAAGCGGGTGACCGAGACCACTGGCCCGAACACCTCGCGGCGGACGATCTCGTCGTCCTGACGCGCCCCCGCCACCACCGTGGGCTCGAAGAAGAAGCCCTTCTCGCTTGCGGTGTGGCCGCCGGTGGCGATCGAGATGTGCGGCAGTTCCGCCGCCCGCTCGACGAAGCTCGAGACGCGCTCGCGCTGCCGCCGCGAGATCAGCGGGCCGATCTCGTTCTGGGTATCGTCCTGCTGGTTGAAGCGGATCGAACTCGCCGCGGCGCTCAGGTCGGCGACCAGCCGGTCGTGGATCTTCGGCCCGGCATAGATGCGGCAGGCGGCAGTGCAGTCCTGCCCGGCATTGTAGAAGCCGTAGGTGCGGATGCCGGCCACCACGGCGTCGAGGTCGGCGTCGTCATAGACGATGACCGGCGCCTTGCCGCCCAGTTCGAGATGCGTGCGCTTCACCGAGCGCGCCGCCGCCTGCATGATCTTCTTGCCCGTCGCGATGTCGCCGGTGATCGAGATCATGTTGATCTTGGGGTGATTGATGAGCGCGTTGCCGACGCTCTCGCCGCGCCCCAGGATGACGTTGACGACACCCTCGGGCAGGATTTCGGCCATCACCCGCGCCAGCTTGAGCGCGGTGAGCGGAGTCTGCTCGGAGGGCTTGAACACCACCGTGTTGCCGCCCGCCAGCGCCGGCGCCAGCTTCCAGGCCATCATCATCAGCGGGTAGTTCCACGGCGCGATGGAGGCGATGATGCCGATGGGATCGCGCCGCACGATCGAGGTGTGGCCGGGCAGGTATTCCCCCGCGGCCGGGGCATGCATGTTGCGCACCGCACCGGCAAAGAAGCGCCAGCAATCGACGATCGCCGGAATCTCGTCATTGAGCACGAGGTTGACCGGCTTGCCGCAGTTGAGCGCCTCGAGCGCGGCAAAGCCTTCCGCATCCGCCTCGATGGCGGCGGCGATCTGCAGCAGGTAGCCCGAGCGCTGGTTCGGCGTCATCCGCGACCAGGTGGTGAAGGCCGCCTCGGCCGCAGAGACCGCCGCGTCGATCTGCAGCCCCGAGGCCTCGGGGATGGCCTCGATCAGTTCCCCCGTCTTGGGATTGAGCACCATCTCCTCGGCTTCCGCGCCGATCTCGAAGTGCGCGCCGATCAGCATTTCAGTGTCCATTGGTGTCTCTCCGGTAAATCAGACAATGCGCATTGTGCACCCCCTCCCCGACCCTCCCCGCGAGGGGGAGGGTGTGGGCCGGTGCCTGTGGCTCGATCATGCCGGTGCCACCGCCCGGCACCTCCCCCCTTGCGGGGGAGGTTGGGAGGGGGGTGGACGTAGCGCCGCGGTCCATCGTCATTTCCCCATCCCCGCGACGCTCTGCTCGCCGCCGCGCGTCACGTAGAAGGCGACGAGGATGGGCAGCAGGGTGACCACGACGACGACCATGGCCACCACGTTGGTGACCGGGCGCTGCCGCGGCCGCACCAGTTCCTCCAGCATCCACAGCGGCAACGTCTGCTGCTGGCCGGCGGTGAAGGTGGTGACGATGACCTCGTCGAAGCTGAGCGCGAAGGCGAGCATGCCGCCGGCCAGCAGCGCCGTGCCGATATTGGGCAGGATGACGTAGCGGAAGGTCTGGAAGCCGTCGGCGCCCAGGTCCATCGAGGCCTCGATGAGCGAGCCGGAAGTACGCCGGAAGCGGGCCACGGCATTGTTGTAGACGACGACGATGCAGAAGGTGGCGTGGCCGAGCACGATGGTCCAGAACGAGAACGGGATCTCGGCGAGCGAAAAGGCCGAGCGCAGCGCGATGCCGGTGATGATGCCGGGCAGCGCGATCGGCAGGATGACGAGCAGCGAGATCACCTCACGGCCGAAGAAGCGCGACCCCGACACGGCCGCGGCCACCAGCGTTCCCAGCACCAGCGCGATGGCGGTGGAGATCGTCGCCACCTGCACCGACAGCGTCAGCGCCTGCCACACGTCCGGCCGGTTCCACGTCACCGCGAACCACTCGAGCGTCAGCCCCGGCGGCGGCCACTGGTAGGACCGTTCCTCCGACGAGAAGGCGTAAAGGAAGATCAGCGCGATCGGCGCCAGCATGAAGAACAGGCCGAAGCCGGCGGCAAAGGCGAGCGGCAGCGGCGCGCGATTGCGGTCAGAGCGCATGGCGATCTCCCCGGCGTCCGGGCGTGGGACTCACCCCCTCACGACCTCCCCCTTCGAGGGGGAGGTGTGGCCCCGTGTGTTTGGTACGGCCCTGCCCCACGCTCCGGCGCGCACCCTCCCCCTTGCGGGGAGGGTTGGGGAGGGGGGCGAGCAGCCATGACGCCGACAGCAACTCACAGCGCATCGAAGGCCCCCTGTCGCTTGGCCATCCACAGGTAGAACCCCATGATGACGATGGGCACCACGGTGAAGGCGGCGGCCAGCGGGATGTTGCCGGCCGTGCCCTGGTGCGAGTACACCGCCTGGCCGATGAAGAAGGCCGAGGTGCCGATGATGTTGGGGATGATGTAGTCCCCCAGCGTCAGCGAGAAGGTGAAGATCGAGCCGGCAACGATCCCCGGCAGAGCCAGCGGGAAGATCACCTTCCAGAAGGTCTGCAGCGGCGTCGCGCCGAGGTCGGCCGAGGCGTCCAGCAGGTTGGTCGGCACCCGCTCGACCGCCGCCTGGATCGGCAGCACCATGTAGGGCAGCCAGATATAGACGAACACGAGGAACGTGCCGATGTAGCTGATGGAGAGCGAATTCCCGCCCACCACCGGCAGCGCGAGCAGCGCATCGAGCACGAAGGTCAGGTGCAGCTGCGCGAACACCCAGTTGAGGATGCCCTCCTTGGCGAGGATCAGCTTCCAGGCATAGACCTTGACCAGGTAGCTCGACCACAGCGGCAGCATCACCCCGAGATAGAACAGCGCCTTCCATTTGCCGCGCGCATAGCGGGCCGCGACATAGGCGATGGGAAAGGCAACCACCGCCGAGGCGATGGTCACCGACGCCGCCATCACCACGGTGCGCACGATGATGTCGAGGTTCTGCGGCTTCAGCAGCTCGGCATAGGTCTTGAGCGTGAGCTCGCTGCGGTCGACCACGCCGGAGAACTCGTCGATGGCAAAGAAGCTCTGCAGCAGCAGCGCGAACAGCGAGCCCAGATAGACGATACCGAGCCACAGCGCCGCCGGCAGCAGCAGCAGGAAGACGAAGATCCGTGGCTGGCGCCAGAAGAAATCCGACAGCCCGCCGAGCCAGCCGCGGCGGTTGGCGAGCACGGCGCCGGCGCTGGCCTCGGCCATGCTCATCCCTCGTTCTCCATGAGATGCAGCGCGTCCCGGTCGAATTCCAGGCTCACCCGCGCGCCCTCGGCGGGAACGTTGTCGCCCGAGGGCACCGCGGCATGGATGCGGGTGCCGTCGAGGTCGATGGCGAGACGCGTGGTCGACCCGAGATAACTCTTCGCCACCACGGTGCCGGTGAGCGCCGCCGCCGCGCCACCGGCGGCGCTGACGCGGACGGCCTCGGGGCGCAGGCTGGCCCAGCGCTTCTCCCCGACGATGCGCTCGACGAAGGCCGGCGCCATGACGTTGGAGGAGCCGACGAAATCGGCGACGAAGCGCGATTGCGGCCGCCGGTAGATTTCCTCCGGCGTGCCCACCTGCATGACCCTGCCCTGGTCGAACACGGCGATGCGGTCGGCCATGGACAGCGCCTCGCCCTGGTCGTGCGTGACGAAGATGAAGGTGATGCCCAACGTCTTCTGCAGGGCCTTGAGCTCCTCCTGCATCTGCTCGCGCAGCTTCAGGTCGAGCGCGCCCAGCGGCTCGTCGAGCAGCAGCACCTTGGGTTTGTTGATGATGGCGCGGGCGAGCGCCACGCGCTGGCGCTGGCCGCCCGACAATTCGCCGGGGCGGCGCCCGCCATAGCCGCCGAGCTTGACCAGTTCGAGCGCCGCTTCGGCCTCGCGCCGCTGCGTCGCCTTGTCGAGCTTCTTCAGCATCAGCGGGTAGCACACGTTCTCCAGCACGTTCATGTGCGGGAACAGCGCGTAGTCCTGGAACACCGTGTTGACGTTGCGCCGATAGGGCGGCACGCCCTCGACGCCTTCGCCGAAGATCTCGATGCGGCCCGACGTCGGCTGCTCGAAGCCGGCGATCAGCCTGAGGCAGGTGGTCTTGCCCGAGCCCGACGGGCCCAGCATGGCGAAGAACTCGCCCGGCCCAACCTCGAGATCGATGTTGTCGAGCGCCTTGATCAGCCCGAAATGGCGCGACACCTGCTTGAGCAGAACGGCGGTGGTCATGTCGTCGTCGTTTCCCCTTCCCCGCCTCGTCGCCTTATGCCGGGACAAGGGGGATGGCTCAGTACCGGAAGCCCCTATCGGGAGCGTCGCCCTCCCCGTGCGGCGGGAGGGGTGAGGGGGGCACGTGACTGCCCCCCGAAACCGTCAGCGTCCGCCGATCACGCCGATATAGTCCGAGACCCAGCGATAGTAGGGCACGCATTCGCCCTGCTCGCACTGGGCGACCGGGGTCTTCCAGAAGCGGATCTTGTCGAAGTCGTTGAAGCCGTTGGTGGCGCAGCCTTCGTCCGTCAGCAGTTCGTTGCCCGTGCAGGCGGCCGGCACCGACGGCACGGCGCCGAACCAGGCGGCGGCGTCGCCCTGCACCTTGGGCGAGAGCGAATGCTCCATCCACATATAGGCGCAGTTCGGATGCGGGCTGTCGGCATGCAGCATGGTCGTGTCCGACCAGCCGGTCACTCCCTCCTCCGGGAACACCGAGGCGATCGGCTGGCCCTCGGCCTTGAGCAGGTTGACCTGGAAGGGCCACGAGCCGGAGGCGACGACGCCCTCGTTCTTGAAGTCGTCGATCTGGATGAAGGCGTCGTGCCAGTAGCGGCCGACCAGGGCGCGCTGCGCCCGCAGCAGGTCGAGCGCCGCCTTGTACTGGTCTTCATTGAGCTGGTACGGGTCCTTGATCCCCAGTTCCGGCTTGTGCGCCATCAGGTAGAGCGCCGCGTCGGCAATGTAGATCGGCCCGTCATAGGCCTGCACCCTGCCTTCGTTGGACTTGCCGTCCGGCAGGTCCATCTTCTCGAACACCACGTTCCAGCTGGTGGGCGGCGTGCCGCCGAAGGCCTCGGTATTGTACATGAGCACGTTCGGCCCCCACAGGTACGGCGTGCCGTAGTGCACGTCGCCGACCGTGTGCCACGGCGCGCTCTGCAGCCGCTCGTCGATCGTCGACCACGACGGGATGAGGGCGGTGTTGATCGGCTGCACGCGCTTGCCGGCGATCAGCCGCAGCGAGGCGTCGCCCGAGGCGGTGACGAGGTCGAAGCCGCCCTCGTTCATCAGCGCCACCATCTCGTCGGAGGTGGCGGCTGTCTTCACCGACACCTTGCAGCCGGTGTCGGCCTCGAACTTGGTCACCCAGTCATACGCCGCGTCGGTCTCGCCGCGCTCGATATAGCCGGCCCAGGCGACGATCGACACCTCACCCTCGCCGGCGCCCAGCGCCTGCAGCATGTCCTGCGCCGTGGCCTGGCCCATGAAGGTCGCCACCATGGTCAGCGCAGTACAGGTCCTAAGCAATGATTTCATGAGCGTTCTCCCTGCTCGGGGGCCGGAATCCCCGCCCGGCATGCCCCTTGATGGAAGCTTATCCTTCCCCGCAACAATCGCAATTTTATTCGGCAGATGGGTAATATCGGATTTTCCGATATCACTTCCTGACATGCTGCGACTGCGCCAGCCCGATGAAATCGCGCGCCGCCTGCGTCAGGCGCGAACCGCGGCGCCACACCATGCCCACCTGCACCACGGGCAGCGCCCCGGAGATGTCGCGGCTCTCGATGCGGTCGCCTTCCAGCGACCACGGCCGGTAGACGAGGTCGGGCAGCAGCGCGATGCCAGCCCCGGTGGCCACGAGGCTGCGCACCGCCTCGACCGAGCGGGTGCGGAAGGCGACGTGCGGCTTGGCCCCGAGCGCCGAGAGCAGCTTGCCGGTGTTCTCCTCGGTCTCGTCGACGGTGAGCATGATCAGTGGCTCCGTCGCGATGTCGGCCACCGAGATGATGTCGGCCCCGCCGAGGCGGTGGCCGAGCGGCAGCCACAGCCGGTAGGGCGAGGTCTCGAAGATCTCGGCCTGCAGCGCCACGCGGTCCCGGAGGTTGGAGATGACCATGACCGCGACGTCGAGTTCGCCGCCGATCAACAGGTGCTCGAGATAATCGCCATTGTCCTCGATGGCGCTGACGGTGACGCCGGGATAGGCCCGCCGGTAGCGCGCCAGCAGGTCGGAAAGCACGTAGCCGGCCACCAGCGACGTCACCCCCAGCTGCAGCGCCCCCGGCGGCGCCTGCTCCTCCTCGGAAAAGCTGCGGCGCGCGTCCGAGACATTGGCGAGGATGCGGTTGGCATGGCGGTAGAACTGGTGGCCCTTGTGGGTGATCGACAGGCCGCGCCGGTGCCGTTCGAACAGCGCCACCCCGAGGTCGGCCTCCAGTTCCTTGATCGCGTCGGTCACCGCCGACTGGCTGATCGACAGGCTCTGGGCCGCGCCCGACACGGTGCCGTTCTCGGCGACGGCGATGAAATACTGGAGCTGGCGGAGGGTGAAGGCCATGCCGGCCAGATAACCATTTGCCACCACCGTTTGAAAGCCGCCGCTACCGCGCCGGGAACCAAAGCCGGGCAATGCCGTTGTCAGGACAACGAAATCTGCTTCCGCGGCAGCACCGCCGCAGGCTCCGGACGAGGAGGAACAACCCATGCAGGGCACCCGGATCGCCGGCCTCGACACGTCGGGACCGTCCGCCATTTCCTGGGGATCCGTCAGCCGGCAGGACGCGCGCCCTGCCCCCGTGACGCTCCTCATCGCCACCCTCCCCGCCGCCGGCATCATCGGGCTGGCCGCCGCCTGGCTGCTGGCCGTGCTTTAGGACGAACGCGAAGCGTCAACACAAGGAGTCGCCTATGTCCCTCGGTACCATCCTCATCATCCTGCTCATCCTGCTGCTGATCGGCGCCGTGCCCGCCTGGCCCTATTCACGCTCCTGGGGCATCTACCCGTCCGGCATCCTCGGGGTCGTGCTGGTGATCGTGATCATCCTGGTCCTGATGCGCGCGATCTAGAGTTGGGAGCGCCCCGCGTCTGACGCCGGGGCGCCGTACAGGGCCGAAGGCCGCCCCCCCTTCCGGCCCTCCCCGGGCACTCCGGTCCGCCACCAGCGGGCCGGAGTGTTCTCTTGATCCAGCGCAAATCCGTGCGCCCGCACAGTGACAAGCTGGAACCCATCATGCGCACAAGGCGTTGTCGCCTCGACGAAACAGGGAGTTACGCACCATGGCTGCGACACCGGAAATGGCCCCGTCCCGCAAGCGTCGGCCAGCCACCGCATCACGCACGACCGAGGCACCGGCGAAGGACGAAAGCCTCGAGGCGCAGGTGGCCCGCCTTCAGGAGGACATCAAGGGGATCGCGGCAAGCATTGCCGGTATCGCCGAGGACAGGCTCGCCGACGCGCGCGGCATGGCGCGGCGCGAAACCCGCAATTTGGTCCGCAGCGGCCAGCAGGCCGTCGAGGGCATGACCGACGAAGTCGGGCAACTGGAGAAGCAGCTCAAGGACGCCATTCGCGAAAAGCCGCTGACGGCCGTTGCCGGGGCGGTGGCGGTGGGGTTCCTGCTCGCCATGATCACGCGCTAGCGAGCCGGCGATGCAGCTGCTGACCGCCCTCGCCTCGATCCTCGGGATCGAGGTCACCGTGCTCATCGACAGGCTGCGCAAGAACGCCGTCGCATGGGCGGCGATCGGGGTGTTCGGCATCATCGCGCTTACCTTCCTGCTGGTCGCCGCGCACACCGCCCTGGTCGACCAGGTCGGCCCGCTCTGGGCCCCCCTCATCATCGCCGGCGCGGCACTCCTCGTCGCGCTCGTCATCTTCATCGTCATGCGTGTCCGGGAGGGCATGGCGCGGCGCGAGCAGGCCCAGCGCCGGCGCGCGACCGAGACGACGGCACTGGCTACCACCGCCGCCATCACCGCGCTGCCCATGCTGCTCAAGTCCCCGCTGGTGCGCAATATCGGCCTGCCGCTGGGTGGGGCGCTGGCCGTGCTGTATTTCCTCAGTCGCGCCGACCGCGCCGACGACACCGGGCCGAAAGAATAGCCGGCGGCGTCAGCCGAGCGGCAGCTTGACGCGCACCTCGACGCCGCTCGCCGGGTACTCGATGCGCACCCGGCTGTCGACGATCTTGTCGAGGCTGCGCTGGATCAGGCGCGTCCCGAAGCCCGCCTCGACCGGCGGGCGGACCGCCGGCCCGCCGCTCTCCCGCCAGCTCAGGTTGAGCAGCGGCCGGGGGCCAGCCTCGCGCCGCCAGGCAATGTCGACATGCCCCTGCGGCGTCGACAATGCGCCGAACTTCATGGCGTTGGTCAGGAGCTCGTGCACGATGAGGCCGAGGCCGAGCGCCTGGTCGGGCGGCAGCGGCACGTCCTCTCCCTGCAGCGACAGCCGCGCCGGCTCGGCGATGAGGTCGGGGCCGAGCTGTGCAGTGATCAGTTCGACCAGCCCGATGCTGCCCCAATCGCGGTCGGCGAGCAGCACGTGCGCTTCCGACAGCGTCCGCAGGCGCCCCGAGAACGCCTCGATGAAGCTTTGCGGGTCCGCCGCGTGGCTGAGCGTCTGGCGCGCCAGCGACTGGATCATCGCCAGCGTGTTCTTCACGCGGTGGTTGAGTTCGCGCAGCAGGAGGCGCGTGTGATCGGCGGCCTCCCGCGCCTCGGTGATGTCGATGCATACGCCCATCATGACCAGCGGCCGGCCGGCCGCGTCGCGCTGGTAGACCCGGCCGCGGCCGGCCAGCCAGCGCCCCGAGGCAACGCTGAACTCGCTCACATAGTCGACGCCCTGCTCGAACGACGCCTCGAGGGCGGCCCGGACCGCTTCCCGCTCGCCGGGAACGATGGCCGCGAAGAAATCGTCGATGCTCACTGGCCGGGCCGGCGGCAGCGAGAACATGCGCCGCATGATGTCGTTGGCGACGACGTCGTCGCTGCGCAGGTCCCACACCCAGCTGCCGACGCGGCCGGCTTCGAGCGTCAGCGCGTGCCGCCATTCCTCCTTCATCAGGTCGGCGGCCGTGCGCGCCCGGATGCGCGCCTCGTCCTTGAGCACGAAGAGGGAGGCCGCCGTGTCGGCCAGGGCGATGAGCTGCTCGGTCAGCGTTGCTTCGGCGGCAAGGCGCGGCTCGGGGGAAGCCACCGCGAGCGCCCCGATCCGCTGCCCCCTGACCGTGATGGGCGCGGCGGCGAAGAAGCGGATGTTGGGCGGCGCCACGACCAGGATGCTGGCGGCGAAGCGGCTGTCGGCCCCGGCGTCGCCGATCACCAGGGCGGGGCTGCCCACGTCGGCGATGGCATGGGCGCACAGGGACGAGGCGATCGGGGTCTCGCGCAGCTGCAGCCCGTGCCGGGCCTTGTACCATTCGCGGTCGGCGTCGACGAGCGACACCATCCCCACCGGGGCGCCGGCCATGGTGGCGGTGAGCCGCACCAGCCGGTCGAAATCCGCGTCGTCCTCGGTATCCAGCACGTTCAGCCCGGCCAGCACGTCACGGCGTGAAGTATTGGCGATACTTGCCTGTACGGCGGCGACAAAAGATCCTGCAATGTCTGTCACGGCATCCCTGAAATCTACCCGGCGAGGGTCGAAAAACCCCGCGCCGCTACGCGAACGTCGCCGGCCGCGACTTGGTTCCGCCGCGCCTCGCATAGCCGCCGGGCGTCAGCCCGGGACCGTCTCGAGCGACGGCGCGGGCGTAACGACCTTGAGCGCCTGGGGGTGGATGCGGATGTCGACGCGGTCCTCGAGGGCGACGAGCTCGCCGTCGATCAGGGCCCGCGCCGATGCCTTGCGCCGTCGGAAGCGCAGGGTGACCGAGGTCACCTCCTTCTCCGAGACCTGCGGATTGGCCCGCCACGCGCCGACCATCGCCTGCAGCCACAGCCGCACCAGCCCGAGCGCCGACATCGGCGCCGCCACGTAAACGCCGAGGACGCCGTGGTCGAGGCCGTCGGCGTGGGGAATGTGGCCCTCGCCCAGCGGATTGTTGGAGACGACGATCCCCGACGCCTGCCGGGTCTCGCTGCCTCTCGGCGTATGGATGTCGACGTCGAAGCGTGGCGGCCGGCTCACCGCCAGGCGGAGGGCGCGCAGCGTGGCGATGATCTTGCCCCAGCGGCCGTGGTAGCGCATCGTCTCGCGGATGCGCACCAGGCGGGCATGGATGCCGACGGAGTACTGGTGCACGAAGAGCCGCCCGTTGGCGGTAGCGACATCCACCCCGGTCACGCTCCCCGTCGCCAGCGCACGCACCGCCTCTTCCGGCGCCAGCGGCATGCCGAGGGCCCGCGCGAACAGGTTCATGGTCCCCGCCGGCACGACCGCCAACGGCATGCCGGTGCGGTAGCAGGCCTGCGCCGCCGCCGACACCGTGCCGTCGCCGCCCCCGGCGAGCAGGGCCTGGCAGGCTGCCTCGCCCGCGGCCCGTTCCAGTTCGGCAAGCAGGTTGTCGCCGGCAACGATGCGCGCATCGAGGCCGTGCCCGTGTTCGGCCAGGATCTGCCGGCAGGTTTCGGCGAACTGCGGCACGTCCATGGTCCGGAAGGTGCCGCCGTCGCGGTTGAACACGGCAACGAAACGCATCTCCGCCCCCCCCGCCGGGACTATTCGCGCAGCGCCTGCCGGCCCAGTGCCGGCAGGGCCACGGTGACCGTGGCTCCGCCCCCCGGCCGCGCCGCGAAGGAAGGTTCGCCGCCGAACTGGCGGGCCAGTTGCCGGATGATCATGGACCCGAGCCCGCCCTCGGCCCGGTCGATCTCCGGCGGCAACCCGCATCCGTCGTCCTCGACGATGAGCCGCACGCTCTCGCCCTCCTGCTTGAGCCGCGCCCAGATGCGGCCGGGCCGGTCGTCCGGGAAGGCGTGCTTCATGGCGTTGGTGAGCAATTCGCCCATGACGATGCCCAGCGTCGTGGCGTCGCGGGCGCTGATGACCAGCGGGTCGAAGTCGGTCTCGACGCTGATCTGCCGCTCGCTCGGCTGCGTCTGGCGCAGGTCGTCGACCACGGATTCGAGGAACTCGGCGGCGTCCGTGGTCTCGAGATCGTCGCCGAGCCGCAGCCGCCGATGCGCCGATGCGATGGCCTGCACGCGGCTCTGCGCCGCTTCGAGCGCCGAGCGCACCGCCGGCGAAGTGGTGCGGGACTGCTGCAGGCCGAGCAGCGACGACACGGTCGCGAGCGAATTGCCGATGCGGTGGTTGGTGTCCTGCAGCAGGGTCTCGACACGGGCGCGCTCGCGCTCGGCATGCGCCCGCGCCTCCTCCGCTTCCGCCGTCCGCTCCCTGACGTGCTCCTCCAGTTCCTCCTTCTGCAGCAGCAGCGTCGTGCGGTTGCGCGCCAGTTCCGACACCTGGTGCTGGGTGCGGGTGAACAGCGCATAGGTCAGCGTCACCGCGCCCGCCAGCGCCGCCAGGATGGCGACGACCAGCAATTGCCGTGTGCGTTCCACCTCGGCATTCCGTTCGACCAGCCGGCCGTCCTCCTCGAGGATGAAGCGGCGGATGGCGGCGCGCAGTCCCTCCATCAGCGTTTGCCCGGTATCGGAGCGCAGGATTTCCATGGCCTCCGGCAGCCGCCCGCTCGAGGCCAGGGCAATGGTGTTGGCCATTTCCACCTGCTTCTGCTTGACCTGGTCGGCGATCAGCCCGAGCAGCAGCTTCTGCGCGGGCGTGTCCGCCACCATGGTGACGAGGTCCTGGTAGGCGCGGTCGATGGTGGCGACCGCATCCCGGTACGGTCCGAGATATTGCGGATCCAGCGTCAGCAGGTAGCCGCGCTGGCCGGTTTCGGCGTCGACCAGGGCGAGGATCAGTTCGCGCGCCTGCCGGCGCACCTCGAACGTCTTGACCACGTCGGACAACTGGGAGTCGACGCCGCGCACCAGGAACAGCGCCGACCCGGCGGCACCGACGATGAGGGCTAGGGAAATGACGATGGCCAGCAACCGGCCGGACTGTTTCCGGACGGCAGTTGCAAGACCGAGGTCGCTCGTGGCATCGGTCATTGGCGCCGCCTGAGGTTTCGGATCTGTTGAATCGCCCCCGGCCCGCCATGCGGACAGGGGCTGTGGTTGTGACGCGGGCAGACCCTAGGGGCGATCAATGGCGGTATTTTGGCGGGCCCGGCGGGCGGGCGGCTCTATGGCTGCGTTGCCACCTGGGTGGAGACGGCATCCGGGCCGAAATCCGCCTCCCCGCTGATCTGCAGCACCTGCTGCAGCCGCGTGCGGGCCCGGCTCACCCGGCTCTTCATCGTACCCACGGCGCAATTGCAGATTGCCGCCGCCTCCTCGTAGGAAAAGCCGGAGGCGCCGATCAGGATGATCGCCTCGCGCTGGTCGGCGGGCAGCCCGTCCAGCGCCTTCTTGAAATCGGCGAGGTCCATGATGCCGTATTGCGACGGATGCACCGCCAGCCGCTCGGTAAAGGCCCCGTCGCTGTCCTGCACCTCACGCCCGCGCTTGCGCATCTGGCTGTAGAACTCGTTGCGCAGGATGGTGAACAGCCACGCCTTGATGTTCGTCCCCATCTCGAAGCTGGATTGCTTCGCCCAGGCCTTCATCACCGTGTCCTGCACCAGGTCGTCCGCCTTGTCGTGCTTGCCCGACAGGGACACGGCGAAGGCCCTGAGGCTGGGCAGGGTGGCGAGCAGTTCCCGCTTGAAGGACGGCGCTTCGGTGCCCATCGGCTCACTCGCTCTTGTCGGCTGCGTTGGCCTTCTGCTCGGCCTGGTCCAGCTTCTCCAGCAGGTCTAGCAGCCGCTCCGGAATGCCCTCGTTCTGTACCGCGCCGTACAGGGCGCGCAGCTTGGCGCCGATATCGGACGTCGGCCCCAGGCCGTCGTCCGCTCGTCTCGGGCGCGGGTTGGTCATGTCATTCATCTTCGTCTTGTCTCGCATGGGCCACCCCGAAAAACACCTGGCCCCATCCTGATGTGCAACCCTAAATGCCGCCAAGGAAAAAAACGTTCCGCACCGCCGGAACTTTTTTTCGCACACCCCGTTCTAGTGGCTGCTAAGCTCACCCAAGAGCGTCTCAGGGAGTATGCTTTCATGACATTGTCCGTGCGGATCGCTCCGCATCTTCCCTACTTGCGCCGCTTCTCGCGCGCCGCGACGGGGTCGCAAACCTCCGGCGATGCCTACGTGGCGGCCACCCTCGAGGCCCTGATCGCCGACGTGTCGATCTTTCCCGAGGCCTCGAGCGACCGGATCGCCCTGTACAAGCTGTTCTCCCGCCTGTTCACCTCGGCCGCCGTGACGGTTCCGCCCCCGGCCTCGACCTTCGCCTGGGAACAGCGCGCCGCCGCCAACCTCGCCAATCTCGCCCCGAGGCCGCGGCAGGCCTTCCTGCTGGTGGCGGTAGAGGGGTTCACCGACGAGCAGGGGGCCGAGATCCTCGACGTCACGCCCGAGGAGTTCGCCGCGCTGCTCGACGACGCGGCCACGGAGATTTCGCGCCAGGTGGCGACCGAGATCATGATCATCGAGGACGAGCCGCTGATCGCCATGGACATCGAGCAATTGGTCGAGAGCCTCGGCCACAAGGTCGTCGCCGTGGCGCGCACGCACAAGGAAGCGGTGGCGCTCTACCACAAAACCCGCCCCCGGATGATCCTGGCCGACATCCAGCTTGCCGACGGCAGTTCCGGCATCGACGCGGTCAACGACATCCTGCACGAGCATCCGATCCCGGTGATCTTCATCACCGCCTTCCCCGAGCGCCTGCTCACCGGCGAACGGCCGGAGCCGACGTTCCTCGTCACCAAGCCGTTCAACCCCGACATGGTGAAGGCGCTGATCAGCCAAGCGTTGTTCTTCGACGAAGGCTCGCGCGCCGCCGCCTGAGCGGCGGGAACGCGGCCCCCATAGAAAAAGGCCCCGCCGAGCGGGGCCTTTTCGCACTGGAGCGGGCGCTCCGTCAGTGCATGCGCAGCCAATCGTCGACTTCCTTTTCGACCTCGGCCTCGGCCTTGCCGTAACGCTCCTGGATCTTGCCGGCCAGTTCCTTGCGGCGACCGTGGATCATCTGCAGGTCGTCGTCGGTGAGCTTGCCCCACTGCTGCTGGATCTTGCCCTTGAACTGCTCCCAATTGCCTTCGATCTGATTCCAGTTCATCGATATCTCCTCGAGTGTTTCCGGCCCGCCCGCGTGGCGGGACCCTGCAGGCAAAACGCCGCAACGCCGCGCCCGTTCCGCGATCAAATCTCCTTGCTATCTTCGTCAACTTCGGCTTGTTGGCTGCCATGCAAGGCTCGGCAGCAAGGTTTGAAGCACGGCCCGGAGGGGCGCCCGTCATCGAGGTCGAGGATGTTCACAAGTCCTTCGGCGCCCTCGAAGTGCTCAAGGGCGTCTCGCTGGTGGCGCGCGAGGGCGAGGTCGTTGCCCTGATCGGGTCGTCCGGCTCCGGCAAGTCGACGCTGCTGCGCTGCATCAACATGCTGGAGGTGCCCGAGCGCGGCACCGTCACCATCGCCGGCGAGACGGTGCGGCTGGCCGGCACGCCCCCGCACCGGCACGTCGCCGACGAGCGCCAGGTCCGCCGTCTGCGTTCCGGCCTCGGCATGGTGTTCCAGTCGTTCAACCTGTGGAGCCATATGTCCATCCTCGACAACGTCATGGAAGCGCCCCTGCACGTGCAGAAGCGCGACCGCGGCGAGGTCCGGGAGGAAGCGCTGGCGATGCTCGACAAGGTCGGCATCGCGGCCAAGGCGGACGCCTACCCGGCCCAGTTGTCGGGCGGCCAGCAGCAACGCGCCGCCATTGCCCGGGCGCTGTGCATCAACCCCAAGGTGATGCTGTTCGACGAACCGACCTCGGCGCTCGATCCCGAGCTCGAGGTCGAGGTGCTGCGCGTCATCCAGCTGCTCGCCGAGGAAGGCCGCACCATGATGCTCGTCACCCACGACATGAAATTCGCGCGCACCGTCGCCGACCGCGTCATCTTCCTGCACCTGGGCCAGATCGAGGAAGAAGGCACGGTCGACGAGGTTTTCCGGGCCACTCGCTCCGCCCGTCTCCGGCAGTTCCTCGGCGCCGCCGGGCACGGCTGAATTTGACCGGACGGTAAAATGCGCTAGCGTGCGCGCCGGACAACCTCCCGCGGGGGCGGGCGGAGGACCAGGGGCAATAATTGACCGAAAAGGTCATCACAGACAGCAGGAGTGACGTATGAAGAGACTCATCTTGGCGGCCGCCGCCGTGGTGGTGCTGACCGGCGCAGCCAGTGCCGCGACCGTCAGGCTCGGCACCGAAGGGGCCTATGCGCCGTGGAACTTCCTCGACGACAGCGGCAAGGTCGCCGGCTTCGAGATCGATCTGGGCAACGAACTGTGCCGCCGCGCCACGCTCGAATGCGAGTGGGTGGTCAACGAGTGGGACACCATCATCCCCAACCTGATCGCCGGCAACTACGACGCCATCATGGCCGGCATGTCGATCACCGACGAGCGCAAGCAGTCCATCGACTTCTCGGAGAACTACTTCCCGCCCGATCCGTCCAAGTACATGACGACCGCCGGCAGGAGCTTCGATTTCGATAAGCTGCAGGGCGTCCGCATCGGCGTGCAGGGCGCGACCATCCAGGCCGCCTATGCCGAGCAGAACCTGGCGGCCGGCAACACCATTCTGTCGTTCGAGACCGCCGACCAGGCGCTGGCCGATCTCAATGCCGGCAATGTCGACGTCATCCTCGCCGACGGCTCCTATCTCGCCGAAGTGGTCACCGGCTCGGCGGGCGCGCTCACCTTCGTCGGCCCCGACGTCATCATCGGCGGCGGCGTCGGCATCGGCCTGCGCAAGGCCGACGACGAGCTGGAAAACACCTTCAATGCCGCCATCGGCGAAATGAAGAAGGATGGCAGCCTCGACGCGCTGATCACCAAGTGGTTCCCCGAAAAGGGCACCGGCCCGTTCTTCGACTGACGGCACGTTCCGGGGCGGGCTCGATGCCCGCCCCGTGATCCGGCGAAATCACCCGCATGCTCGACCTTCTTCCCGAGTGGCTGCGCAACGGGATCGGCGACGATCTGGCGTTCTGGCTCGGCTATTTCACCAACGGCAAGCACCTTGCCTGGTACGCCAGCGTGCAGTTCACGCTCGTCGCGGCCGTGCTCGGGGCGGTGTTCGCCCTGTGGTTCGGGCTGCTCGGCGCGGCGCTCAAGTCCTCCTCGTTCGTGCCGCTCCGGCTCATCGGCAGCGCCTACACCAACATGGTGCGCGGCATCCCGGACGTCTTGTTCTTCCTGTTTTTCCCGCTCGCCTTCGAGCAACTGGCCGAGCTGATCCGGGCGCAGGCCGTGTGCACGCCCGCCGAACTCGCCGCCGACGCCACGCGCTGGCCGCCCTGCGACGCCGCCAATTGGTACCTCGACACCTTCCAGTACCTGATGCTCGCCTGCGTTTCGCTCGGCATCGTCTACGGCGCCTTCGCCGCCAACGTCATCCACGGCGCCATGCTGTCGGTGCCGCGCGGCCAGCTCGAGGCCGCCCGCGCCTTCGGCATGAGCCCGGTGCAGGTCGCCTGGCGCATCCATATAAGGCAGATGTGGATCTACGCTTTGCCCGGCCTGTCCAACTGCTGGATGCTGCTGATCAAGTCGACCTCGCTGCTGTCGCTGCTGCAGATCGCCGACATCGTGCTGTGGGCCGACCGGCTGGGCGCCCCCAATTTCACGCGTACGGCCGGGCTCGTGCACCCGGACTGGCGCTGGTACTACTACGCCGTCCTGCTCGTCTTCTACATCCTGCTGACCTTCGTGTCGGAGAAGGCCTTCGCCGCCCTGATGCGCTGGGCCGGTCGCGGCATGACGGTGGCGGACGCCAGATGAACGAACTGCTCGCCCTGGTCCTGAGCGACCTGCAGCTGCTGGCCAAGCCGTCGCTGTTCAACCTTTATTTCGCCGTGGCCTCGATCCCGGCCGGCTTCGTCTTCGCCGTGTTCATGGCGCTCGGCAAGGCGTCGCGCAACCGCCTGGTTGCCGCCCTGTGCCGGGGCTACGTCTACGCCTTTCGCGGTTCGCCCTTCTTCATCCAGCTGTTCATGTTCTACTCCCTCGCCCTGGCGTTCAACATGACGCTGTGGAAGCCGCTCGGCATCGACTGGTTGGTGCTGCACCCGCTGTTCCTGGGGCCGGCCATCCTGACCCTCAACACCACGGCCTATACGGCCGAGATCTTCCACGGCGCGCTGATGGCCGTGCCGAGGGGCGAACTCGAGGCCGCCCGCGCCTATGGCATGACGCCGTTGCAGCAGTTCCGCTCGGTGACCTGGCCGCACCTCATCCGCATCGCCTGGCCGGCCTATACCAACGAGGTGGTGTTCCTGTTCCACGCCACCGCCCTCATCTATTTCACGCTGCCGGTGATCGACGACCAGAAGGACCTGATGAACAAGGCCGGGGAGCTGTTCGAGCGCGACTACAACGCCTTTGTGCACTTCTCGGTGGCGGCGCTGTATTTCCTCGCGATCTCGGTGGTCATCTTCTTCGTCTTCGGCCTCGTCTACCGCCGCCTGATGCGGCACATGCCGCAGGCGCAGAGGCTGCGCTTCCTGCCGCGCTGGCTTGGCTAAGGAGCAGTGATGCCATTCGAACGCAAGACCATCTTGATCCCGGGCGACGCCCCCGGCCTCGCCACCGAGTTCACCTGCTTGCGCATCGGTCCCGCCGACGCCCCGCGCAAGGTGCACCTGCAGGCGGCGCTGCATGCCGACGAGCACCCCGGCACCATGCTGCTGCACCACCTGCTGCCCCTGCTGCGCGGGGCCGACGAACAGGGCCTGCTGCGGGCCCGCTTCAGCGTCCTGCCGCTGGTCAATCCCCTCGGCCTCGCCAACCTCAGCCTGCGCCACCATATCGGCCGCTACGACCCCAACTCGGGCATCAATTTCAACCGGCGCTGGCCCGACCTGTTCGCCGCCGTCGGCAGCCTTGTGGCCGGCCGCCTCGGCGACGACGAAGCCGCCAACGTCGCCCTCATCCGCCGCACGGTGGCCGAGTGGATCGACCGCCAGCAGCCGCGCACCGCGGTCGAGCAACTGCGCCTGCTGGTGCTGCGCGAGGCCCACGACGCCGACTTCGTCCTCGACCTGCACTGCGACAGCGACTCCCTCATCCATATCTTCACCTCGCCCGAACTGATGCCGGGGCTGCAGGACCTGGCCGACTGGATCGGGGCGACGGCGACGCTCACCGCCGCCGACAGCGGCGGCGGCTCGTTCGACGAGGTGCTGCCCCTGCTCTATCGCCGGCTGGCCGCCGCCAATCCCGGCAGGCCGGTGCCGCTGGCGAGCGCGACCGCGACGCTCGAGTATCGTGGCCAGTACGACGTCTTCGACAGCCACGGCGCCGACGACGCACGGCGGCTGTTCGGCTTTCTGTGCGGCCGCGGGCTGATCGCCGCCGACCCCGGCCCGAAGCCGGCGCCGGCCCCCGCGGCGACGCCGTTCGAAGCCACCGAGATCGTGCGCGTTCCGGGCCCCGGCCTCGTTGCCTATCGCGTCGAACTCGGCGAGCGGGTCACGCAGGGCCAGCCGATTGCCGACCTCATCGCGCTTCACGGTCCCGACGCCTTCACGGCGCGCACGCCCATCCGCGCCGGCACCGACGGCTTCGTCCTCTCCCGCTCGCTGGCCAAATACGCGCCGCGCGGCACCATGATCGCCAAGATCGTCGGCACCGAGCCGCTCCCCGGCCGCACCGGCGGCTACCTGCTGGAGGACTGAGCGCGCCTCCGTACCCCTCCATCGGGAAGCGCCGACCGCCGCCCCGCGGCGCAGGCCTGGAGGCTCACGCGCCATCCCTCCCCGAAGGGGAGGGGGGACCGGCCGCAGGCCGGTGGGTGGGGTTGCACACAAACACAGACAGGACGGCCTGCGCCCTACCCCTGGCGCGCGCCGATCCCGTACGTGCCATGCTCGAGCGCCGTCATCACCCCGCGCAGTTCGGCCAGGCCCTTGAGCCGGCCGATGGTGGGGTAGCCCGGCTGGGCGCGCCGGCCGAGATCGTCGAGGATGTCCTGGCCGTGGTCCGGGCGCATCGGAATCTGGTGGTCGACGCGGCCCTCGGCCCGTCGCCGCGCCTCCTCCCTGAGGATCGCGGCGATCAGCGCCACCATGTCGGTATCCCCGCCCAGGTGCTCGGCCTCGTAGAACGAGCCGGCGAGCGCGTCGGTGTCGCGCTTGACGTTGCGCAGGTGGACGAAGTGCACCTTGGGCCCGAGCCGCGCCATCATCCCCGGCAGGTCGTTGTCCGGGCGCGCGCCGAGCGAGCCCGAGCACAGCGTCGCCCCGTTGGCCGGGCTGTCGACCGCGTCGAGGATCGCCCGGTAGTCGGCCTCGGTCGACATGATGCGCGGCAGCCCGAGCAGCGGAAAGGGCGGGTCGTCCGGATGGCAGCACAGCCGCATGCCCAGTTCCTCGGCCACCGGCACCACCTCCGACAGGAAGTCGATGAAATGCCGGCGCAACTGCTCGGGCGAGATGCGGCCGTATTCGCCCAGATGCGCCCGCACGTCCTCGAGCGACATGTGCTCGGTGGCCCCGGGAAGCCCCATGGTCACGTTGCGGGCCAGCTGCTTTCTGTCCTCCTCGTCCATCGCCGCGAAGCGCCGCGCCGCCGCGTCGGTAATCTGGTTGGTGTAGTCGCCCTCGGCCCCCGGCCGTTCGAGGATATGGATGTCGAAGGCGGCGAAATCGTTGATGTCGAAGCGCATGCACGAGCCGCCGCTGGGCAGCCTCCAGCGCAACTCGGTACGGGTCCAGTCGAGCACCGGCATGAAATTGTAGCACACCACCTCGAGCCCGGCCGCCGCCAGGTGCCTGAGGCTCTGCTTGTAGTTGGCGATATGCGCGCGCCAGTCGCCCTGCTGCTTCTTGATGTCCTCGGACACCGGCAGGCTCTCGACCACCTCCCAGGCGATGCCGGAGGGCGAGCCGTCCTTGCGCACGCCTACCTCGGCCTGGCGCCGCGCGATCTCCTCGGGCGTCCACACCACCCCGTTGGGCACGTGATGCAGCGCCGTCACCACGCCGGCGGCGCCGGCCTGCACGATGTCGTCGATGCTGGCCAAATCGTGCGGCCCGAACCACCGCCACGTCTGCCTCATGCCCATGCTCC